>DATNJA010000291.1:0-23311 GCA_035604155.1 Candidatus Udaeobacter sp.
AAAAAAGCCAGCTTGCGACGGGCCGCCACACCTCGCCCTCGGCCCGGCCGCCGGCCATCATGCCGATGTGGCCGGTGGGAGGACGCAAGATTTGGACCTCCGGCAATGCCTGCGCCAGGGCCAGGGCCGACCCCGGCGGGACGATGCGGTCCTGATGGGGAATCACGGCCAGGGAAGGCAGCGCCAGCCGGGTCGGGTCGACGAGATGGCCCGCGATCCGCCATTGGCCGCGCCCGGTCCGGTTCTCCCCATACCATCCCGAAAGGCATTCACGCGCTACAGCCGCGGCCATGGGCACGCCGTCGTTCAGCCAATCTTCCAGGGCAACGAATTGGCGCGCCCGCTCGGAAGCGGGATCGAGGCGGGCGAAATCGAGGAACTTGCGCAGGGCCAGGCCGGGATCGAGGCTGGCGAAGAGCGCCTGGATCGCATCGACGGGCAGTTCCGCCAGCACCTCCAGCAATGGTTCGAGGTATGGCGCAAGGGCCCCCAGCAACAGCGCCTGCTCGGGCCGGTCGGCGTGGAAATCCCAAGGTGTAGCGAGCAAGGCCAAACCGGCCAGGTCGCGCGTCCTGAGACAGGCGACGCCCAGGGCCAAGAGCCCGCCCATGCAATAGCCGAGGACGACCGGCTTCTGCCCGGTCGCCTCGCGAACCTGGTCCAATGCCCGGGAAAGGCGTCCGGCGATGTAGTCATCGAGGGAGAAACCCCGTTCGGCCTCTCCCGGCGCGTCCCAATCGACCAGGAAAGGACGGAAGCCTTCGCCGGCAAGGAAGCGCATGAAGCTGCGGCCCTCGTCCAGATCGAGGATATAGGCGCGGTTGATGAGCGAGGGCACGACGAGGACAGGCAGGCCCTCGCCGGCTGCGCGGTAGTCGAGCAGGCGGGTGGTGCCTTCCCGCCAGAGCGCCGGGATTTGCCCTGGATGACGCCGGTAGGCATGGCGCCGGTAGCTGGCGAGGCCGTCCAGAAATGCGGCCAGGCGCCTGGCGGCTTCGGCAGCGACGGCGGCGGCGATTTCCTCAGGTTTTGCCCTTGCCAGCTCGACGGCGAGGTCGCTCGCTTTTTCCCTTAGCTCCCCCTTCCAGACGGGCAAGCCGCTTCTCAACAGCGGCAAGGCGGCGAGCGAGGTCGTCCAGGCGAGCATCGCCGCCGCCAGGTGGAGCGGCAGCGGGCGCGGTCCCTGGCGGTGGGTCTCCTCTCTCGGCGCTGTCGGATCGGAAGCCATGGGTGAACCCAGCCTGCATTGTCGCGAGCCACCGGCCGATCTGCCGGGCCAGTTCGGCATCCCCCGCCAGGGCCGTCGCCTGGTCCTGCCAGAGGTCCAGGTAACGGCGCGCGAGCGCGTCCAGGTCCGGCGGCTGCGGCATGGCCGGACTATAGCCAAAGCGGTTCCGGCCCGCCGCAAGATTTCCGCTGCAGCGCACTGGCGCCCTGGGGGGCGTCCCGGGGGGCGTCCGGGGGGCTCTTGCCACCCGGTCCCCCGGAACTGCTATGCTGCGGTGCGTTCAGGAACGATTTGCCGCACTCGCTCGAACCCTTGTTCCTGGGCGGTCCGAAAGCAGCCAAGGAAGCCGTCATGGCCGAGCCCTCGCCGGCGCCCGAGAAGGCGCCCATCGTCATCAAGAAATACGCCAACCGGCGCCTCTACAACACGGCGACCAGCAGCTACGTCACCCTCGACTATCTCTGCCAGATGGTGAAGGACGGGGCGGATTTCGTGGTCTACGACGCCAAGTCCGGCGAGGACATCACCCGCTCGGTCCTGACCCAGATCATCGTCGAGGAGGAATCCAAGGGCCAGAATCTGCTGCCGATCAATTTCCTGCGCCAGCTCATCAGCTTCTATGGCGACAACCTCCAGTTCCTCCTGCCTCGCTACCTGGAGCAGAGCATGGAGGCCTTCGCCCATAACCAGGAGCAGATGCGCAACTACCTGAAGGACAGTTTCGGGGGCATGTTCCCCTTCGGGCGCTTCGAGGAGCTGGGCAAGCAGAACATCGCCTTCCTCGAGCAGGCGATGCGGTTGTGGAATCCCTTCAAGCCTCCCGGTGGCCCGAATGCCGCCGGCGACAAGGCGCCCGGGCCAGCCAAGCCTGCCGCCGAGAACCAGAACCTGGACACCCTGAAGGCCCAGATGGATGCCATCCAGCGCCAGGTCGAGGCACTGAGCCGCCAGAAGAAAGAAAGCTAGGCTTTCCTCGGCCCGCCCTGTCCGAAGAGGCGGAGATAGTCTCGTCCCTCAGACCAATGCCCTGGCGATATAGGGAAGGCTCTCGTCCATCCGGTAGTCGACCGAGCTATGGTCGTCGGGGAATTCCTCAAAGCGATGGGGAACCCCGAGGTTCTGCAGGGCGCGATGCAGGCGCCGGGCGCCGAACTGCAGGTGAAACTGGTCGTGATCGCCGCAGTCGATGTAGAGCGCCTTCAGGTTGCGCAGGCTGTCGAGGGAGGTGTCCACGAGGTTGACCGGATCCTGGGCCTGCCAATTGGCCCAGCGCTCGGGGATCAACTCCGCCGTGTCCGGATCGGCCGGCAGGCGGATGCCCAGGAACTGGCTCGGGTCGGGATCGTAACTCGCAGCCATGGCGAGGAAGTTCAGCACCGTCAGGTCGGATTCACCGGGCTTCACCGCCGCTTCGAAATAGTGGATGAAGCGCTCGATGGAACCGCCATGCTTGCGGGCGAGCGCCGTCAGCACCTTCGGAAGATCGGCCAGGTAACACAGCTCGAATCCCATGTCGCCCGAATGGCAGGCCGCGGCAGCCCAGAAATCTCCGTGGCGCATGGCATGAACGATGGCGCCATAGCCGCCCGAGGACTTGCCGAAGACCCCGCGCCGCCCCGGCCCGCCCACGCCCAGTTCGTCCTCGATGCGCGGAACGACTTCCTGCAGCAGGTAGTCATCGTACCGGCCGATGGCGGCGCTGTTGATGTACTGGTTGCCGCCGAGCCGGCTGAAGCAATCGGGAAAGGCGACGGCAACGGGCGGCAGATGCCCCTCGCCGATCAGCCGGTCCAGACGCTCGGGCATGTTCTCGCCGAAGTTCTTCCAGTTGACATGGGACTGGCCCGAGCCGGTGAAACCCACCAGATCGACCAACAGCGGAATGCGCTCGCCGGGGTGGAAGCCGGGCGGCAGATAGACATGGAGATCCCGACGGCTCGGATCCCCCAATAGGTTGCCCGCGAGCACATAGCTCTCGATTTCCAGACGGCGAACCTCGCCCTCAGGCAGGCTCCGGTTCTTGCGCATTGTGAGGCCCTTCGACGGCTGAGCGATGAAGATCGAGACTAGAGCATGTTTCGATTCAATCGAATCGAAACATGCTCTAGATTCCTCGGACTGGTCGCATTTTCTGCGCCGAACCGGTGCCCACTCCCGCCTACGCCAAGGCTTCGGCGGGTCTGGTGTCGGTCCTCCGAAGCAGCACAGCTGCGTAGGAGGATCGGCGGAAAATGCTCTGGCCCAGTTCTCCGGGCTCGGGCAAAGTCCCGGCCCATGTCGGACTTCGATGCGGTTGTGATCGGTGCCGGGGCGGCCGGGCTTGCCGCGGCCAGGACCCTGGTGGAAGCCGGCCATTCGGTCCGCGTCCTGGAGGCGCGGACGCGCGTCGGCGGACGCGCCCATACCGACACCGCTGCTCTCGGCTTCCCGTTCGATCTCGGTTGCGCCTGGCTGCACAATGCCGAGGTCAATCCGTTCCGACCCATCGCCAAGCGCCTGGGCTTTCATGTCATCGAGCAAGAACCGCGCTGGCGCAGGCGGGTCGGCAAGGGGACGATGCCCGAGGCCGAAAGCGATGCGCTGGACGAGGCGATCGACGGCTATTTCGCCACCCTCAGCGCGGCAGGCGCAGCGGGGAAGGATGTCCCGGCTGCAACGCTGCTGCCGCCCAATGGGCTCGGCCGGCCCCTCTTCGACGCCATCGTCAGCTGGATCTATGCGGTCGACATCGAGGAGCTGTCCACCCTGGACGAGGCGAATTTCGCCGAGAGTCACCATAACTGGCCGATCCGCGAGGGTTACGGCAGCCTGGTTGCGGCCCATGGCGCGGGCTTGCCGGTCAGCCTCTCCACGCCCGCGACCTGCATCGACTGGAGCGGCAAGCAGGTGAGGATCGAGACCCGGGCCGGCACGCTCGGCGCCAAGACCGTCATCGTCACCGTGCCGCCGAGCCTGCTGGCGGCCGAAGCTCTCCTGTTCCGGCCGCGCCTACCGGATGCCAAGCGCGCGGCCATTGAGAACCTGCCCTTGGGCGTGGTCGACAGGATAGCCTTTCGCTTCGCGAACGATCCCTTCGGCCTGCCGGCGGACAGCTTCGTCGTCGCCCATGGCGACCGTCGGCGGACCTGCAGCCTTCAAATCCGTCCCTTCGCCTATCCGATCGTCATCGGCTATTTCGGCGGCGCCTATGCCCGGGAACTGGAAGAGCAGGACGGCCTGGCCGAGGCGGCACGGACAGCGATCGCCGATGCCTTCGGCAGCAAGGCCATCGCGGACCTGAGCCAGCCGCTCGCCTCGTCCTGGTTCCGCGATCCGTGGTCGCGGGGCGCCTATTCTGCCGCCCGGCCCGGCCACGCCGATTGCAGGGCCGATCTCGCCGCACCCATCGACGACCGGCTCTTCTTCGCCGGCGAGGCGACGTCGCTGAATTATGGCGCGACCTGCCACGGAGCCCATCTGTCGGGCATTGCCGCCGGCGAGGCGGCGATCAAGGCCTTGGCAAAAGCGTGAAGCGCTACATCCCCGCCGCGAAGCGCGGATAGACCTCGGCCAGATCGGTGCGCACGGGCCCGCGGATGAGGCGAAGTTCCGCCTCGGTCGGCGGCGCGGTAACGGCAATCGTAGCGGCGCGGTCGAATTCGAAGCCCGTGGCCGCCTCGACGTCCGCGAGACTGTGGCCCGGGTGGATCGAATCCAACCGGAAGCGCCCCTCGAAGGCGAAGCGGGCGAGACCCGTCACCAGCGCCTTCGGCCCTCCCCGGCGCATCAGATTACCGGAACTTCCGCCCGGCGCGCTGATGAAGTCGACCCGCTGTACCAGGCTCCTGCGGCTGTGCTCCTCGCGGAAAAGCACGATCTTCGGCACCAGGAAATAGAGATAGGCCGAACCGAAAGAGCCCGGGAAGCGCACCGTCGGCCGGTTCGGATCGCCGATGGCGAGAAGATTGATGTTGGCCTCTCCGTCGATCTGCCCGCCGCTGAGGAAGAAGGCGTCTATCCGCCCCTCGGCCGCGCAATCGAACAGCTCGCGCCCGCCTTCGCCGAAGGGATTGAAGCGCCGGCTGCCGAGGATCGTCGCCCGGGTCGGCCCCATGGCCTGGGCGAGCAGCGCCGCGCCGGCGGGAAGCGGCGACAGCGCGCCTGCCACCACATGGCCGAGGCCCGCGACTTCCCGGGCCAACAACGCGATCATCAGCTCGGTGCCGCTATAGCCGGGCATATTCGCCGAGATAGTTGCGGAACCCTTCCTCGGTCCGCGCCGCCGCCGCATAGAGAGCCATATGGGCATCGTCGGTCGCATAGAGTTCGGCGAGGCCGAGAGGCCAGACGCCTTGAGGCGCTTCGGCAATGGCGGTTATGTAAAGGGACGAAAGCGTCCCTGCCGCACTTGCCTCGTCGGCGAGGAGGTCTTCGTCCTGGATACGCTCGACGGTGACCAAAGTCCGGCGCGCGGCATGGGCCATGGTTGCCAGCTCACGGCGCCGGCCGATCCACAGATTGCCTTTCCGGTCGGCCAAGGACGCGTGGAACAGCGCCACGTCCGGCGCGATCGCCGGCAACAACAGAATCGGGTCGCCTTCGACGAAGGGATTGTCGACCACGCGCCAGTCGGGGCGCCGGCCCACGAGGTCGCTGCCGATGATGCCGCGCAACGGAATGAAGGGGATGCCCTTCTCGGCCGCCTGGAGGGCGGCATGGATGGCCGGGCAGGTCGTGTCCTTGATGGCGAGCGCGCCGGCCTTGAGGGCGGCGATGAAGCGGGGCGCCGAACCCGCCTCGCCGAGGGCGATGCCGGCGGTCTCGATCTCGGCGACGCAGCCGGCACCGATCAGAAGGTCGGCCTGCAGCCCCGCCGTCGGCACCGACAGAAGCTTGAGCCCTCGGACGCCGCGCCGAATGAGGGCCCGGGTCGCAGCCATGGCCACGCCGCTGTAGTCGGGCGGGATCGCCACATGGGCGCCGTCAGGGATGCCGGCCGCCAGGGCTTCGAGAGAGAGGAAATCGGTCATCGGCACATTATAGCGTTGGGAGGGCGGACTTCACTGTGCGCGAAGAGCGAAGCGAGCACCCGATTGTCAGCCGAACGCCCGTTTCAACGCCGCCGCACCCGCATCCAGCGCCTGCATCGCCTTGCCGACCATCCGGCTGTAGTGAAGGAAGCCGTGCAGCACGCCTTCGTAGATGACGAGCTCGTTGGCCACGCCGGCCCCGGTCAGCAGCTGGGCCAGCGACCGGCTGTCGTCCAGGAGGGGGTCGAGAGCCGAGGCGGCGATGAAGGCTGGCGGCAAACCGCGGAGATCGGCCGAAAGGTTGTCGAAGCGCGGATCGGCGAGGTCGCCGGGATCGCGCCGAAGCCAGTTCCTGTAGCGATCCATGGCGGACCGGCTGAGACCGTCGGTGTCGTTGCCGAAGGCCCGGGCCGAGGCCGAATCCGTCAGCCCGAAGACGCCGTAATAGAGAAGCTGGATCTTGACCGCGGCGCGCTCGGCCGCGCTGAGGGCGAGGCAAGTGGCAACGGAAAGGTTCGCCCCGGCGGAATCGCCGCCGACCGCCAGACGGCTCGGGTCGATCCCGAGCGCGGAAGACTGCTGCGCGGCATGCCTCAAGGACGCCAGAGCGTCGTCCCAGGCGGCCGGGAACTTGTGCTCGGGCGCGAGGCGATAGTCGACGCCGATGACGGCCGCGCCCGATTTCAAGGCGAGGAGCCGCATGATGCGGTCATGAGTGTCGAGATTGCCCAGCGCCCAGCCGCCGCCATGGAAATAAACCAGCGCCGGAAGCCGGGACACGCGGCTCGGCTTATAGAGCCGGCAGGCAAGCGGCCCACCGGGCCCCGGAATGCTCAGGTTCTCGATGCTCGCGAGCTCCGGCTTGATGGCATTCCAGAAGGCCCGCTCGTGGTCATAAGCCGCGCGCAAGGCGACATGGTCGTCGGCCGCAACCGGCCCCAGCTCGGCATAGAGCCGCCGGCTCTCGGCGACGGCGGCGGCCATTTCGGGATCGAGCAAAGGATGGATATCGATCTTGCCCATCATGACATCTGCGAGGACGCCATCTGTCGGAGCTTGTCGTCCCGGCGCGATGCTAACACAATGCGGCAGCCCAGGCCGGAGATGGAGCCATGATCGAACTCATCATCGAGCGTTGGCGCAATCTCGACGGCTCCGAGCATTTTCTCTGGTCGGTCTGGCAGGAGGGCAAGCGGGTCGAGATGAGCGGGCGGCTCGCCAGCGCCGCGACGGCCGAGGCCGCGGGCCGCAGCTGGTGCGAGACGACTTTCGCCCGCGCCCCCGATCGCATCACCGAGCTCTAGCTCTCCTTCGACGAAGAGGACGACGTCGCATGGCGCGGCAACCCGTCGGCGAGGTGGATCCAGGCCAACTGCTCGGCGACGTGGACATGGGCCTGCGGTTTCAGGCTCAGCGGATCATCGAGACTCGGCACATGGATATGGACCTCGTCCGGCCAGCGCTCGCCCTCATAGGTGATGGGCGAGCCGCAGCGGGCGCAGAAGCTGCGCCAGACGCCGGGCGACGAGGCGTAGCGGCTCGGCTCGCCGGCCAGCAGCCGGAAATTCTCGCGCTTGAAGCCGGCATAGGTAGCGAAGGCGGCCGAATTCGCCCTGCGGCAGCTCTCGCAGTGGCAATGGGCGACCCAGGCGGGATCGCCCTTGACGGCATAGCGAACGGCGCCGCAGAGGCAATGCCCTTCCCGTTCTCCCGCTGCGCCCAACCGACCCTCCTCGAGCCCATCGATACGACGAAAAAAAGCTTACGCCCGGTGCCGTGGGCTGCCAAGCCTGGTGCCGTCGGCGGCACCTCCCTCTGGCTCGGAGCGAGCTACCTCCTCGCCTGAGGTCAGGCCAGAGGCTCGCTCGCCACCACCGTGCCTCCAGCCGCAGGCTTGAAATGCAGCCGCCGGCGGTGAAACGCTTCCAGGCTTTGCCGATGGGCCACGCTGACCAGGGTCGTCCCGGGCAGGCGTTTCTCCAGGAGCCCGTAGAGATAGGCCTCGGTTTCCGGATCGAGGGACGATGTCGCCTCGTCGAGGAACAGCCAGTCGGGACGCTGGAGCAGAGCGCGGGCGAAGGCCAGGCGCTGCTGCTCGCCGGGCGAAAGCCGCCGGTCCCAGTGATGAAACTCGTCCAGCCGGCCGGCGTAATCGGGAAGCCTGCAGGTCTTCAGGGCCTCGGCGATGTCGGCATCGCTGAAGCTGCCGGGTGCGGCCGGGAAGGTGACGGCATGGCGCAGGCTGCCGATGGGCACATAGGGCTTTTGCGGCAGGAACAGCAGACGCTTCAGGCGCGGCAGCAGGATCCGGCCGGCGCCATAAGGCCAGATGCCCGCGATGGCGCGCAGAAGCGTGCTCTTGCCCGAGCCGGATGGCCCGCTGACGAGCAATCTGTCGCCAGGCGCGACCTCCGCGTCGATACCGCTGATCAAGGTACGCCCATCGGGCAGGCCGAGATCGAGCTTCTCGATCTCGAGGTCGTCGCCTCGGGCCTCGCCCAGCGCGATGCCGGCGCCATCGGCGCCCGCGGCTTCGGCCTTGGCGATCGCCTGGTCGAAGCTGATCAAGCGATCGACGCTCGCCTTCCAGTCGGCGAGGTCGGTGTAGACATTGATGAACCACGACAGCGCGCCCTGCACCTGGCCGAAGGCATCCGCAGTCTGGGTCAACACGCCGAGCGTGATGATGCCGGAGAAGTAATGGGGCGAGGCAACGACATAGGGGAAGACGCCGGCGAGCGTGCTGTAGAAATTGATGAACCAATTGAGCCGCTTGTTCAGCAGCATGACCTGGTACCAGTTGGCGACCACCTGGGAGAAGCGATCCCAGAGCCGGGTTCTCTCGTCGGTCTCTCCGCGATAGAGGGCCACGCCTTCCGCGTTCTCGCGCAGGCGGATTAAGGAGAAACGGAAATCGGCCTCGAAGCGCTGCTGCTGGAAACGAAGGGCGGCCAGGCGCCTGCCGATGACTTGGGTGAGCCAACTGCCGCCGCCGGAATAGAGTACGGCGACCCAGAGCATATAACCTGGAATCGAAACGCTCGATCCGGCGATGGCAAAACTGAAGGCGCCGGAGAGCCGCCAAAGAATGGTCAAGAACGACAGCAAGGTCGTCGCCTGATTGATGAAGTTGATGCTGAGGCTCAGACTCTGGGTGGCGAAATTGTTGAGATCCTCCTGGATACGCTGATCGGGGTTGTCGGTGCCGCGGCTGGTCAGCTCCATCCGGTAATACACGCGATTGGCCAACCAATTTCCCAGATACCTGTCCGTCAACCAGCGCCGCCAACGGATGACCAGCATCTGCATCAGGTACGCGCGATAGACGTCTATGACGATGGAGATCGTCGCCAAGGGGCAGAAGATCAGCATCTCATGCCAGAACCTGGCTTCGTTCTTGTCCTGGATGGCGTTGAAAAAGGCCTGATTCCAGTAGTTGTACCAGACGCTGGTGGCGACATCGCCGAAGTTGAGCGCGACCACCACGCAGAGCAGGCCCCGCGCGATCCAGCGCTCCTCCGCGCTCCAATAGGGCTTGGTCAGGCGCCACAATCCAGCGAGGAAGCTGCGGTTGGCGGCGCCGATGAAGGAAGCTGGCATGTCGGCCTCTTGCTGATTCGCGCGTTGCTGATGGGGGAAACCCGGCTCGGCTGGCCCGGATGTTAGCTTCGCCGCCGCCAAGCGCAATGTTACGAAGTGTTAGGAATCAGATTACTCACTCGTGACGGCAGCAAGGCGGCCGTGCTAACCAGGGGTCGTGGGTGAGGCCGCCATTGCCCCGTGGGAGAGCAACACCGATGAAGCTTGCCAAGCTGGTGAAGCCGTACCAGGTCGCCAAGGGCCGGCGATTCCGCCTCAAGGACATCGATCCGGCCGATACGCTCGGCCTCAACCTGGATCCCGAAACGGCGAAGGAGCTATTGCAGGCCGGGATCGAGCGCCTGGCCGAGTTGCAGGAGCTGCTCTATGCCGACAACCGCTGGGCGCTGCTGGTCATCTTCCAGGCCATGGACGCCGCAGGCAAGGACAGCGCCATCAAGCATGTGATGTCGGGGGTCAACCCCCAGGGCTGCCGAGTGTATTCCTTCCGGGCACCGTCGGATGAGGACCTGCGCCACGACTATATGTGGCGCAGCGTCGCCCGCCTGCCCGAGAGCGGCCATATCGGCATCTTCAATCGCTCCTACTACGAGGAAACCCTGGTTGTCAGGGTCCACCGGGAGATCCTCGACAGTCAGCATCTACCCGAAAGCCTGATGGGCCCGAAAATCTGGAAGCAGCGCTTCGAGGATATCAACGCCATCGAGCGCTTCTGGGCGCGCAATGGCATCGTCACCTGCAAGTTCTTCCTCCATGTCTCGAAGGCCGAGCAGCGCCGGCGTTTCCTGAAGCGCCTCGAAGAACCCGACAAGCATTGGAAGTTCTCGACCCACGATCTGGCCGAGCGACAGCACTGGGACGAGTACGCGGCGGCCTATGAGGAAATGATCTGCGCCACGGCGGCGCCCGAGGCACCCTGGCATATCGTGCCGGCCGACAACAAATGGTTCACCCGCCTGGTGGTCGTGGCCGCCATCATCGACCGGTTGGAGGATCTCGACCTCAAATACCCCAAGCCCAACGCCGCCATGGAGCGCCAGCTCCGCGCCGCCAAGCGGGCGCTGCAGCGCGGTTAGCCGCGTTCGACCGGGATCACCGAGAGGCGCTTCAGGTCGACGCCGCGCAGGATGGTGGCTTCCGTCGGCCGGCCGACTTGTTCCTCGGTCAAGAGGCGCACCAGATCGTCGACGCCGCCGACCGGACGACCGTCCAGGGAGACCAGCACGTCGCCTGGCTCCAGCCCCGCTCTCGCGGCCGGTCCGTCGGGCTCCAGCCCCGCTACGCGCACCCCGCTCGCCTGCTCGATGCCATGATGTCGCGCGACACGCCGGGCAATCGGCGCCTGCTGTCCGGCGATGCCGATGACGCTGCGCCTGACCCGACCGTGGCGCACCAGGTGACCGAGCACGAAACGCGCGGTGTTGCTGGCAACGGCAAAGCAGATGCCTTGAGCCCCCATGATCACCGCGGTGTTGACGCCGATGACCTCGCCGGCCCCGGTCACCAGGGGTCCGCCGGAATTGCCTGGATTGAGGGAGGCGTCGGTCTGGATCACGTCCTCGATCAGGCGGCCCGAGCGAGCGCGCAACGAACGGCCGAGCCCGCTCACCACGCCGGCCGTCACCGTGCACTCGAACCCCAGCGGATTGCCGATGGCCACCACCAGCTGGCCCACCCGGAGCTTGCGCGAATCGCCGAGACGAGCGGCGGGAAGGGTCACCGCCGCATCGACCCGGATAAGGGCCAGATCGGTATCGGGGTCGCGGCCGATCAGCCGGGCCGGAAGCCAGCGCCCATCGGGCGCCGACACGGCTATGGCGCTGACCGCCTCGACCACATGGTTGTTGGTGAGGACGAGACCGTCCGGGGCGACCACGACGCCCGAGCCGCTGCCTCGCGGCGCCGGCACGGAATTGGGCCGTGCCTCGCCGTCCAGCGCGACACCTTCGACCCGGATATGGACGACCGCGGGCCCGACGCGATCCACGGCGGCGATGACCGCCTTGGAGTACGCATCGAGAAGTTCGCCGTCGCCAGCGGCAACCGGCGTAGCGCTGGAGCCCTGGGATTCACTCATCTCGTCGCGCAGGTACCGCAGATCATCCATCCTCACACCCTCACCCGGCGGTGCCTGCCGCCGGTCGGCGGATATATGGGATGGGCGTACGGGCTATGCCAGAAGGCGCAACCGTCCGCCAGGAACAGGCTTCAGGCGTCAAACCGCCTTGGCGTGCCGCCCGGCGCCGGCCGCGAAATAGCGATCGAACACGCAGGCCACGAGGCGGACCAAAGGCCGCCCGGCAGCGGTCAAACGAAGCCCCTCGCCGTCGATCTCTACCAGCCCTTCGTCGGCGAGCCGACGAATCTCGTCTCGTTCGGACTCGAAACAGCGTTTGTCGCGCCCGAAGCGGCTTGCCGCCGCCTCGAGATCGACTTCCAGATCGCACATCACCCTTTCAATCACGTAGCGCCGCAATCGGTCGTCCTCGTCGAGGGCGACGCCGCGCCGGGTGGCCAGCGATCCCGCCGCGATGGCCGCCCGCCAGGCCCGGATGTCTACTTCGTTCTGGACATAGCCCTGGTCGAAGGCGCCGATGGCCGAGGCACCGAAGCCCAGGAGCGTGGTGGCCGGATCGGCCGCATAGCCCTGAAAATTCCGATGCAGCCGGCCTTGAGCGGCCGCGACCGCCATCGGATCCTCGGGCCGGGCGAAATGATCCAGCCCGATCCAGACATAGCCCAGCTTCTGCAGGTGCTCGGCCGCCGCCGCTGCCTGAGCGAAGCGCGCCCGGCCGTCGGGAAGCTCGGCTTCGGGCATGAGGCGCTGGTGCGGCTTCATCCAGGGGACATGGGCATAGCCGAACAGCGCCAGGCGATCGGGATGAAGACCGGCGGCGCGATCGACGGTGGTCAAGATGCTGTCGACGGTCTGGCGCGGAAGGCCATACATCAAATCCAGATTGATTTGCCGGATGCCCGCGCGACGGAGACCTTCGACGGCGGAGAGCGTCAATTCGTAAGGCTGCCAACGTCCAATGGCGCGCTGCACCTCGACGTCAAAGTCCTGGACCCCCAGGCTGGCGCGGGTGACGCCGGCAGCGGCCATGGCCGAGATCAAGGGCGCGCCCAGCACCCGCGGATCGCATTCGACGGCGATCTCGGCCCCTTCCAAGATTTCGAAACGGGTCCGCAGCCGACCCTGGAGGGCGAGGAAATCCTCGGGCGAGAGGATCGTCGGCGTGCCGCCGCCCCAGTGAATATGTCCGACCTTAAGCCGCCCGGGAAGCGCCGCGGCGATAAGATCAATCTCGGCGGCGAGCGGTTCGACGTAGGCCTGCACCTGCTCGTAGCGCCGGGCGACGCGCATGTGGCAGCCGCAATAGCGGCAGAGCTGCTGGCAATAGGGAATGTGCAGGTATAGGGAGATGGGCTTGGCGGGATCGACGCCCGCAAGCCATTGCCGATAGGCCGCCGCCCCGACGCCGGCGTGGAATTGCGCCGCCGTGGGATAGCTCGTGTAGCGCGGAACCGGCCGATCCCACTGCGCCTGATGGGCCGCAACTGGCAACATGACGCAGCATGGTCATTCCGCCGGCAGCGCCTCATTGATTTGGATCAAGGCTTGCCGGAAGACCCATCGCCGCGCGGCGCCTTTCATGGCTGGCTTGCCGGCAAGTCCCCGGATAGCCTAGCAATAGGAACGCCCGCCTTAGGAAACCGGAGGGATTTTGGACGACATCGCCCATCTGCCGGCCCATCGCCTGGCGGGAAAGATCCGCAGCCGCGAGATCGGTTGCCTGGAGCTTCTGGACCATCACCTGCGACGCGTCGAGCGCTTCAACCCCGCGCTCAATGCCATCATCTGGATGGATGCCGAGGCTGCGCGGGCGCGGGCGCGCGCCGCCGACGCGGCCCTCGCGCGGGGTGAACCCTGGGGGCCGCTCCACGGCCTGCCGATGACCATCAAGGAATCCTTCGACCTCACGGGCGCGCCCACGACTTGGGGCATTCCCGCCATGCGCGGGAATATCGCGACGCGCAATGCCGTGGCGACCCAGCGGCTGATCGACGCCGGGGCCGTCATCTTCGGCAAGACCAATGTGCCGCTGCTCCTGGCCGATTGGCAGTCGTTCAACGAAATCTACGGCACCACCAACAATCCCTGGGATCTGAGCCGAACGCCGGGTGGATCTTCGGGCGGATCCTCGGCGGCGCTGGCGGCGGGCCTCTCGGCCCTCGAGCTCGGCTCCGACATCGGCGCCTCGATCCGCAATCCGGCCCATTATTGCGGCGTCACGGGGCATAAGCCGACCTGGGGCATCGTGCCATTGCGCGGCCAAAGCGTCGCCGGCAGCTTGGCCGTGCCCGATATTTCGGTCGCAGGACCGCTCGCCCGGGCGGCGGAAGATCTGACCATGGCGCTTTCGGTCATCGCCGGCGCCGACGAGCTCGACGCGGCCGGATGGAAGCTCTTTCTTCCGCGGCCGCGCAGCACGCGCCTGGCCGATTATCGGATTGCGCTGCTGCTCGAGGACCCCAATTCGGCCGTCGAGGCGGAATATGCCGAGAGGCTAGCCGAGCTGGGGCGGCGTCTTGCCAAGGCGGGGGCGAAGGTTTCCTTGGGGGCCCGGCCGGCCATCGATACTCACGCGGCTCATGCGCTTTACATCAAGCTCCTGCGCTCGGTCACCGGGTCGAGAACCGCGCCGGAGGTGTTTGCCGACTGGCAGCGCAAGGCCGCGGGGCTGGCGCTCTCCGACGACAGCTACAAGGCCCGGGTCGCCAGGGCCATGATTCTGCTGCACCGGGACTGGCTGGCGGCCCATGAAGAGCGGGAGAAGCTGCGCTGGGCCTGGCATGAATTCTTCCGCGACTGGGACGTGCTGCTGACGCCGGCGGCGGCGGGCCCCGCCTGGCCCCATGACCACAAGGGCGATCGGCTCGACCGCGTCATCACCGTCAACGGCAAGGCCGAGGACACCAACAATCAGCTCTTCTGGGCCGGCATATCGGGCGTCTTCCTTCTCCCCTCGACGGTGACGCCGGTTGGGCTTTCGCGAGCCGGCCTGCCCATGGGCGTCCAGGTCATCGGCGACAACCTGCAGGATCTGACCACCATCGAGGTCGCCCGGCTGATCGCGGCCGAGGTCGGAGGTTTCGTCCCGCCGCCTGGCTATTGAGATCGGGGCCGGCCGTAGCTCGGATCCCGGGGGATCTCGATCGTGGTCGCCGACGGGTTGGCGAGCAGGGCATCGCGCCCGAATCTAAGGCCTGTCCCGCCCAACTCCGGGATCAGCCGTGGCGCGGGCCGCCTGACCGCGTCCCCCGATCGGAAGGATCGCCGCCGCGATTCACCATAGCCATGCCGCGATTGCCAATCCCGCGGCGCTCAATGCCGCCAGGATCGCGGCCGGCGGGAACCCCCGCCTGCCGGCGGAGAACGCAACGGCATAGCCGGCCTTCAACAGATTGTTGGACGAAGCTGCAACCAGCACGGCGACGGCGAGGAACTGGTTCGTGGCGCCGGCTACGCCGCCCTGAGCAAGGTTGAGGATGAAGGGATCGACGTCGGCCACACCCACGACGGCCGCCAGCCAAAGCAAGCCCGATTGGCCGATCGCGGTCTTCACCCAGGTCGAAGCCAGGCTGATAAGCACGAAGATCGCGGCAAACAGCACGGCGGCCGAGAGCTCTAGGGGATTTGCCGGCGGCCCTGACGACGCGGCGTCTGCCGCTCCGCCCGCGCTGCGCCGGCTTTGCATCAGGGCCGAGAGTAGAATTCCCACCAGGAACAAGCCGCCGAGCGCCGGCACGAGGAAGCGGGCAAGCGACAGATTGAAAATGGCGATGACCACGCCGATGCGCAGGAACATGACCGAACTCGCCGCCACGATGCCCGCCTGCAACTGCCTCTGAAGTAGGCCTTCGGCGTGCCGCAGGCGTTTTGCCATCACCACCGTCGTGGCCGTCGAGGAATAGAGCCCGCCCAGGAGAGCGGCCAACAACACGCTATCGCCGACCGGCAGGTAGCGTTGAATGAGGTAGCTCCCGTAGGAGAGCGTCGAGATCGCGACGACGGCGAGCCACACGTCATAGGGCGTGATGGCGGTCCAGGTCGTAATCGGCTCGTTGGGCAGCAACGGCAAGATGATGCAGGTCAGCACCAGGAACTTGCCGAGCGTCATGATCTCGCCCATCGGCATGCGATAGGCGAGAGCGTGGAGGCGTTCCCGGGCGCTCAGCAGCAGCACTGCCGAAACCGCAATGCCGACCGAGAACCAGCTGGGCGCGGTCAGGGCGATCGGTCCCAGGAGATAGGCGACGAGATTGCAGACCGGCGCCATCAGCCCCGCGCCGGGCTGATCTCCCTCGCCGGTCTCGGTCCCGGCCACACGCCGGTAGTAGGCATAGGTCCAGATGCCCAGCACCAGGAGCCCGGCGGCAAAGGCCAGCCCGTGGTCGCGATCGACGACATAAAGCCCGGCGCCGAGCAGGGCGAGCATGGGGAAACTGCGGACCCCGCCCGGCGGCTTCAGTGCCAGGCCGTGATGGAATCCTTCGAAGGCCAGGCCGAAAAAGAAGGACAGGCCAAGAAGCAGCAACAGCCGCTTCGGATCGAGCAGTTCGATCGTTTGGGACGAGTTCACGGCCTTCACAGCAATCATACGGCTGGCCACGGCGTCAAGCGCCAGGGCCTGCATTGCGCAGCCTCCGGGCTTTGGGTTACGCCCTCTAGCCATGATGGGAGAACGCGAATCGGGCTGGCTGCCGGTCGTGACGGCTTTGGCGGTGGTAGGGCTGTGGGGTGCGACGCCGGTGGTCACAAAATTGGCCGCCCGGGAAATCGAACCGTTGCTGATCGGGCTTTACCGGGCGCTCCTCGGCGGGCTGGTCGCCGCACCGCTGGCGGCGCTATTGCGCATAACGCTTCCCCGGGGACGTCAGTTGCCGCCTTTCCTCATCTCGGCCTTCTGCGGCTTCATCGGCTTTCCGGTCATTTTCGCCTTCGGCCAGAGAATGACCTCGGCCATGCATGGCGGCCTCATCCTGGCAGTGTTGCCCATTTTCACCGGCCTCATTGCCGCCGCGGTCGAGCGTCGCGCTCTACCGGCACGCTGGTGGCTGGGCTCGCTGGTCGCCTTTGCCGGAGAAGCGCTGCTCATCGCCGGGCGCAGCCAGGCTGTCCAGGCGGGAACATCGCTTCCGGGCGACATGCTGGTGCTGTTGGCGAGCCTGGTCGCCTCGGCGGGTTATGTGGCCGGCGCCCGTTTGAGCCAGGCGCGCTACGCCAGCCTCGGCACGACCCTCTGGGGCATTTCGGTGGCGGCGATCGCCGGGGCTTTGCTGCTCGCCCCGGCGGGCGGCCTCCCGCCGCCTGCGGCGAGCCTCGAAAGCTGGGCCGCCATCGGCTTCCTTGCCTGGTTCACGTCCATCGTGGGCTATATCGGCTGGTATTGGGCGCTGGCGCGCGGCGGGATCGCCCGCATGGGGACGCTCCAGTTCCTGCAACCGCTATCGGGCCTGGTCCTGGCCTTCCTGATGCTGGGGGAACGGCCCACCCTGATCCTCGGTCTGGCGACCGGCATGATTCTCTCCGGCGTCCTCATTGCGCGCAGCCGCTGAGCCGGATATCACGCAACAGGGCGTCGTCGATCCCGTGCAAACGGGATCGCGAAGCCTAGCGCCTGATCGTCTCAAGCCAAATCGGCTTGAGACGTGAATCAGTCGCTACATCTATGAATTAGAGCAAGATTCACCGATTGGGTTGATTCAACCCAATCGGATCTTGCTCTAGCGAACTGGCGAGCCTTGCGCGAATTCTTCCGCTTCTACTGACCCCAACAGGCAATGATCGAGGAGTAGCACATGGACCGAACGATGCCTCCATTCAATATGGAGCCCGACCCTGCCTTCGAAATCGGGGTCGAGGATTTTCGCATCCCTGTGCTGGAGCTTCCGCGGGAATTCATTCCCACGCCGGTCCGCGATCGAAAGATTCGCATCTATGCGCTGGCCGGCTACCACACGCCGACGGGCAACATTAAGTACATCCCCGCCAGCTACATGCTGAAGCGCGCGATCGAGACAGGCCTTTGCCAAAGGGGACAGACCGTGGTCGAGGCCACCTCCGGGAATTTCGGGGATTCGCTGGCCTTCTGCGCCAAGCGCCATGGGCTTACGGCCGCCGCGATCGTTTCCGACAAGCTGCCCGAAGGCAAGCTACTCGCCCTTCGGCGGCAAGGCGCCCAGATCCTGAAAGAAGGCGAGGTTGCCGGGTTGTTCAATCTCGGCCACCGGGTGCCGACGACCGAACTGGCGGCCCTCTATGCCCAAAGGATCGGTGGCGTTCATCTCAATCAGTACGGCAACCCCTGGAACCCCGAGAGCTACGCCACGCTCATAGCGCCTGAGCTGTGGCGCCAGACCGGCGGACGAGCCTCGATTCTCGTCTCGGCGATCGGCACCACCGGCACCATGATGGGACTTGGCGGCTACTTCAAGAAGCAGAACCCGCGCCTCAGGGTGATCGCCACGATGCCCTATCTGGACCAGAACATCGACGGCACCCGCGACAGCCGGCGCCTCAAGGAAGTCGGCTTTCTCTGGCAGGAGTTGGCCGACCATAAGCGACGGCTCGATGCCCGGGTGGCTCAAGCGGTCAGCATCGAGCTCCACAGAGCCGGAATTCACGCTGGCCCGAGTTCGGGCGCGGCGCTTGCCACCCTCAGTCACTATCTGCTGGAGCTGGCGGAAACCGATGGTCTCGATGGTCTGTGCGACCAAGAAGGCTCGATCGTCGCCATTACGACTTTCGCCGATACGCTCTTTCCCTACGACTACACTTGATAATTTCCGAGGGCAGCCGCAGACGACGGCGGTGCTGGCCGGCGCCTAGCGCCTGATCGTCTCAAGCCAAATCGGCTTGAGACGTGAATCAGTCGCTACATCTATGAATTAGAGCAAGATTGACCGATTAAGTTGATTCAACCTAATCGGATCTTGCTCTAGGCGTCCTATGCCGCCGGCGCGCCTTCGAGAACCAGGAGATCGGCCCGTCCGAAGCTGACGGTGACCGGCTGCCCGCGCTCGGGCGGCGGGACATGCGGCGTGTTGAAGGTATCGAGGGAGATGGCGCTGTCCTTGAAGCGCACGCGGACGCGCACGACGGAGCCGAGGAAGCTCACTTCCTCGATCAAGCCCCGCATCCGGTTGGTGTCGTCGCTGGGGGCCTCCTCGCCGTTTGTCAGTCTCGCCGCCTCAGGGCGCAAGGCCACGGCACGCAAGTCCCCGGCCTTGGCGTCGACCACGCCGCGCGACGCCGTGATCGGCTGGCCGTCCACCTCGATCCTGCCTGCCGCCGGGTCGACGACCCGTCCGCCCATGATATTGAGAGTGCCCACGAAGGAGGCGACGAAACGCGTGCGCGGGAAATTGTAGATCTCGAACGGCGTGCCGATCTGCTCGACCCTTCCCTCGTTCATCACCACGATGCGGTCGGACATCGACAGCGCCTCTTCCTGATCGTGGGTGACATAGACGGTCGTGATCCCCAGTTCGCGCTGCACCGACCGGATCTCCTCGCGTAGCGAGACGCGGATCTTGGCGTCGAGGGCGGAAAGCGGTTCGTCCAGCAGCAGCACCTGAGGTTTGACGGCAAGGGCGCGGGCAAGCGCCACGCGCTGTTGCTGGCCGCCCGAGAGCTGGGAAGGATAGCGCGCGCCCAGCGCCGGCAGTTTGATGAGCCGCAGCATCTCCTCGACCCGGGGACGGATTTCCGCCGCCGGCTTCCTCGCCACCTTGAGGCCGAAGCCGACATTGTCGGCGACGGTCATGTTCGGGAACAGGGCATAGGACTGGAACACCATGCCCACTTTGCGCTGATTGGGCCTGAGATTGGTCACGTCCTTGTCGTCGATCCGGATCTGTCCCGCGCTCGGCGTTTCGAAACCCGCGACCATGCGCAGCGTCGTCGTCTTGCCGCAGCCGCTGGGCCCGAGGAAGGAGACGAACTCGCCCCGCTTGATCGCGAGATCGAAGTTCTGGACCACGTGCTGAGCGCCATAGGACTTGCGCACGCTCTGGATTTCAAGGAAGGCCATGTCCGCTCCCATTTACTTGATGCGCCCCGGCGCCGGCGCCGCCAGGGCCCTGGTGCCGCGCCCGAAGACCTGCAACAGCCCCATGCAGGCCCAGGTGACGATGAAGGCGATGATGGCCAACGCCGACGGCTCATAGGCCCGGTTGGCGCCGATCAACTGCAGATAGGGCCCGAAGGCGGGACGATCCAGCAGGCTCGCCATGGTGAACTCGCCGATGACGATGGCGAAGGTGAGGAAGGCGCCGCTCAGGACCGCCACCCGAACATTGGGGAAGATCACCTTGAAGAGAATCGTGGCCCAGCTGGCGCCCAGACTCTCGGCGGCTTCGGTCAGGGTCCGCACGTCGATCGCTCTGAGGCCCGTATCGACCGCCCGATACATGTAAGGCAAGGCGAGCGTGACATAGCTGAACATCAGCAGCACGTCGGTCGCCCTTTCGTTGGACGTCATGGGCAGGAAGGAGGAGCTGCCGTAGATGCGCAAGTAGCCGAACACCAGCACGATCGCCGGAATGACCAGGGGCAACAGGGTGATGAACTCGACGATCGGCCTCAGGCGCGGCAGGCGGAGCTGAATCCAATAGGCCGTAGGCACGACCAGGATGACGCCGACCAGGATCGTGGCGAAAGCAAGCAGGGTCGAATAGCCGAAGGTCGCCTGGAAACGCGGATCGGACAGCACGACGCGATAGGCATCGAAGCTGTAGACGCCCCGGCGCATGCGCAGCGAGAACTCGAAAGTGCCGATGAGCGGCACCAGAAAGTAAAGCGCGCCGACGGCAATTGCGATCCACGCCCCGATCCTGGATTGCTTCATCCGAGCCCCCGGCGCGCACGGCTGCTGAGCCAGATATAGGCGGCGTTGGAGAGCCCGGTGATGAGAATCATGCCGAGCGCCAGCGCATAGCCCAGGTTCTCGTTATGCAGCACGTCGCCGCGGATCTGGGCATAGAGCAGGATGGTGACGATATTGAGCGAGCTGCCGGTAAGGCCATAGGCTGTGGCGATCGCCCCAAAGGCGTTGGCAAAGAGCAGCAGGGTGGTGCCGAGGATGCTGGGCCAGAGCACCGGAAGTGCCACATGGCGCCAGTACTGCCAGGCGCTGGCGCCGAGGATCGACGCAGCCTCGCGCCATTCGCGCTTCAGGCCGTCGAGGGCCGGCGTCAGGATCAGCACCATGAGCGGGATCTGAAAATAGAGATAGGTGAGCGCCAGGCCCCAGAAGCTCAGCAGGTTGAAACCGGTGCTGTAGATATTGAAGTCGAAGAACTTGATGAGGAGCGCCGTGACCAGGCCCACGCGGCCGAGGGTGGCGAGAAAGGCGAAGGCCAGCGGGATGCCGGCGAAGTTGGAGGCAACGCCGCTGAAGGTCATCAAGGTCGGCCGGATCCAACGCGGCAGGCCGCCCAGCACGGCGGCATAGGCGAGGAAGAACCCGATGATCGCGCCGCCGATGGCCGAGGCAGCGCTGACCTCGATGCTGATCCAATAGGCGCTGAGGATCGAGGGCTGAAACAAATCGCCGATGTTGGCGAGGGTGAAGTTGCCGTCCGGATCCTGGAAAGCGCCGACCAGCAGATAGCCCGTCGGCAGGATGAGGAACATCACGGCGAAGATCAGGAACGGCGCGACGCCGAGCCAGACGAGGAAGCCCTGTTCGGGCCGGATTCGGGCCATCAGGGGCAAGCGGACCGCGACTTGCGACTGTTGGGCCATCGGTTCTCAGGCGCCCCTGTTTGCGAAGCCGGCGACGGCCTCAATGGCATAGGGAAGCCGGCCGCGCCGGGCATCCCGGGAACAAGACCCGGGGACCCGGCACGACCGCAATCGCGACTGTATCAGTGGACGTTCGCGCCGACGACGGAATCCCACTGCTTGGTGATCACGCCCTTGGCCTGCCCCTGCTGGTCAAGAGTCGGGAACACCGCCTTGGCATAATTCTCGGCCGGCGGCAGGGCCGCCATCATGTCCGCCGGAATCTTGTTGTTGCTCGCCAGGTCATTGAAGCGGATCGGATGGCAATAGCCCTTCAGCCAACCGAGCTGGCCTTCGTCGGAATAGAGGTATTCCATCCACAGCTTGGCCGCGTTCGGATGCGGCGCATAGGCGCTGATCGCCTGGATGTAGACGCCCGCAACCACGCCTGTCTTCGGAACGATGACCTGGACATTGGGGTTGCCCTTGAGGGTGTCGCGATCGGCAAGCGCGTTGTAGTCCCAACGCAGGATGATCGGCGTGGCGCCCTGGGCGAGCGACGCCGCCTTGCCGATGGTCGGCACGAAGTTGCCGGCCTTGTTAAGATCGGCGAAGAACTTCAGGCCGGCGTCGCCAGCCTTGGTGATGTCGCCGCCCGCGGCCGAAAGCCCGGAGGCGAAGACGCCCTGGATGGCCTGGTTCGAGGTGCGCGGATCGCCGGCGAGCGCGATCGAGTTCTTGTAGTCTGAGCTTTGCAGATCGGCCCAATCCGTCGGGACCTTCTTGACGATGTCGGTGTTCACTTCGAACGACATCACGCCGTAGTAGTCGCCGTACCAGTAGCCGTCGCCGTCCTTGGCGCTGTCGGGGATCGTGCTCCAGGTCGCGACCTTGTAGGGCTGGATCAGCCCGTCCGCCCTGGCCTGGGGGCCGAAAGAGAGGCCGACATCGATCACGTCGGGCGCCTGGGGACCGGTGTTGCCCTTGTTGGCCTTGATCGCCTCGACCTCGTCGCCCGAACCGGCGTCGGGGTTGAGCTCATTAACCGCGAGGCCGTATTTCGCCTTGAAGGCGTCGATCACCGCGCCATAGCCGCACCAGTCATGGGGCAACGCTATCACCGTCAGCGTGCCTTCGCTCTTCGCGCCAGCCATGATCTGATCCATCGACTGGGCGCTGGCAAGGCCCGTCGATGCCATGATTGCCAGGGCCGAAATCGGAATTAGGCTCAACCATTTGCGTGTCATCGTCTGTCTCCCGTCCATGAAAACCGTTTTCCAAGTCTTCCGGCACACCGCGCCGGCCTTCGCGCAAGTCTCCGATGCCCCGCGCCCTGCTTGGCCGCGGCGATTCCTTTGAAGGCTTTCCCTTACGGCCGGACGAGTTGCCCCGCCCGGCAAGACCAGCTTCGGACTAGCCCCTCGCACCGAACACAGGCCGGACGCTACGGGGAGATTGTTACAGATTTATGTCGGTCTAGGGAACACTGTCTCGGGATACATCTTCCGAGCTGCGGCCATCGGGCGCAGCCGAGCGGTCATGGCCACGCCGGAAGTCACTTATTGGGTAGGGTTTCCGTCGAGTCGCGACTTCCTGCCTCGCCAACGGAACGGGAAGACCTGCCGAATGCGGGGGCTCGCAGGGCCGGCGGCGAATTTTGAGATCACGGCGTTTTGATGC
>DATNJA010000292.1:0-22587 GCA_035604155.1 Candidatus Udaeobacter sp.
AGGATCCCGCCGCCCTTAGGGCGCGTTGCAGGACCAGATCGTAGTTCTCGAGCAGCGCATTGAGGGCCGCAAGCAGCAGACGATCCTTGGACTTGTAGTGGAACGAGACGACGCCATAGCTGCACCCGGCTTCGGACGCTATCTGGCTGAGCGTGATGCCGGTGATTCCCTTGCGCGCGATCACGGCGATCGTGGCATCCAGAAGACTTCGCCGCCGCTGCTCAAGCGCTTGCCGATGCCGTGCCGACGCTGGTTTGCGGGATTTCATTCGGCTCGCTCAGTCAGAAACAGAGGGCCCGATACGGGAGTGCGGTAGGTTAGTCGCCTGCGGCGAAGGCTGTCAATTTGGGTCGGGCCGAGGCAGTCTTGGCCGGCCGCTTTCCACCCGCGACCCGGCAGCCTCAAGGGACCGACACCATGGCGCATCACTTCGTCTGCCTGACATTCGATTACGACAACACCTCGGCCAAGATCGCGGCAGGGATGACCACGCCGACGGCGATCTCACGGGGCGAATTCGGGGTCGTCGGCACGGAGCGCCTGCTGGCGCTCCTCCGCCTGCGCGGCATCGCCAGCACCTGGTTCATTCCGGGCCACAGCATCGAGAGCTACCCCGCCTCCTGCGCCCGCATCGTGGAGGCCGGCCATGAGATCGGCCATCACGGCTGGACCCATCGCACGCCGGTTTCGCTGTCGCGTGAGGAAGAGGAGCGCGAGCTCATCCGCGGCAATGAGGCGATCATTCGACTTGCCGGGCGCCCGGCCCGCGGCTATCGCTCGCCGTCCTGGGACCTGAGCCCCCATTCCATCGCCCTGCTGCTGAAGCACGGCTTCGTCTATGACAGCAGCCTCATGGGCCACGACTACCTGCCCTACCAGGCGCGCGAGGGCGACGTCGTGACCCTTCTGGAGCCGTTCCGCCCGGGCAAGGATACGGACCTGATCGAGATGCCCATCAGCTGGAGCCTCGACGACTATCCGGCCTTCGAATACAGCTACGGCGACAACATGCTCCAGCAGGGGCTGATGAATGCCCGGCTGGTGGGCGAGAACTGGTTCGACGACTTCGCCTATATGCGCGACCACTGCGACTGGGGCGTGCTCACCTATACCTTTCATCCGCACATCATCGGCCGGGGACACAGGATGCTGATGCTGGAGCGCCTGATCGGCCAGCTCGCCGAAGCGGGCGCCATGTTCGTCACCATGGAGCGGGCGGTCGAGGAATACCGCCAGCGCTTTCCCTCCGGGCGCGGCGAGCCGGCACGATGAAGGAAATTCAAACAAGGGAGAAACCTGCATGAGTTTCGATTTCAAGGGCAAGCGCGCGATCGTCACCGGCGGGAGCCGCAGCATCGGGCGCCAGATCGCCCGCCAGTTCGCCGAGGCCGGCGCGGCGGTCTCCATCTGCGCCCGCGGCGAGGGGGGGCTGGCCGACGCTCGCGCCGAACTGGCCCGCTTCGGAGGCAAGGTGCACGCCGCGCGCTGCGATCTCGCCGATGGCGCCGCCGTCGCCCGTTATATCGGCGAAGCGGCCACGGCGCTTGGCGGCATCGACATCCTGGTCAACAATGCCTCGGGCTACGGCAACGCCGAGGAGGAGGCCAACTGGGCCGCCTGCCTCGCCGTCGATCTGATGGCGACGGCGAGGGCCTCGCGGGCGGCGGTGCCGGTCATGGCGAGCGCCGGCGGCGGAGCGATCGTCAACATCTCGTCGATTTCGGGGATGAAGCCCGCATCCTCCGATCAGCCCTACGGCGCCGCCAAAGCGGCGCTGATTCAATACACGACCAGCCAGGCGGCGGTGCTCGCCGGCAAGGGCATCCGGGTGAACGGGGTGGCGCCGGGTTCGATCGAAGCGCCGGGCGGCTATTGGGACATCGTCAAGACCGAGGACCGCGCGCTCTACGACCAGGTGGTCCGCGGCATTCCCTTCGGGCGCCACGGAAGAACCGATGAGGTCGCGAACACGGTGCTGTTCCTGGCCTCTCCGCTCGCCAGCTGGATCACCGGCCAGACCATCGTCGTCGATGGCGGCCAGATTCTGCGGACGACGTTGTAGGCGAGCGGGGCGATCAGCCGGCGAGCGCCACGCCTGCGAGCCGGCCGATGGCGAAGGTGATGGCGGCCGCTGCATAGCCGATGAGGATCTGGCGAAGGCAGGAAGAGAGGGTGCTGCGCCCGGTGAAGAGCGCGGTGCCGGCGCCGATGAGGGCCAGCGCCGCGCCGCTGAGTGCGAGGCTCGCCACCAGGCCCGCGGTCTCGTTCAGCAAGAAATAGGGTACCACCGGAAAGATGGCGCCGAGGCAGAACAGCCCGAAGGAGGCGGCCGCAGCCGTCCAGGCAGAGCCGCCGAGGTCTTCGGGATCAATGCCCAGCTCCTCCCGCACCAGGGTGTCGAGGGCCGTATCCTTGTTGGCCATCAGCTTTTCCGCGAGCGTGCGCGCCTCGGCCTGGCCCAGGCCCTTGGCCTGGTAGATCAGGACCATCTCGTCTAGCTCTTCCTCGGGCACGGTGCGAAGCTCCTCGGATTCAATATCGATCTGACGCTGGTTGAGTTCGCGGGAGCTGGTGACCGAGAGCCATTCGCCCATGGCCATGGAGCAGGCTCCGGCCACGAGGCCGGCGATGCCGGTGAGCAGGATGTTGCGGGCCGAGGCCTCCGCGCCGGCCACGCCCATGACCAGGCTCAAATTGGAGACGAGGCCGTCGTTGGCGCCCAGCACCGCAGCGCGCAGCGCGTTGCCGCCGGACCGGTGCCCGCCTTCCAGCCGGGCGAGAGCCCCGCCGGACAGCCCGCCGAACTCGCCTATGACAGCCTTGATGATGCGGTTGTGGGATCGCTCGGCCGCAGGCAGCCCGCCGCTCACTGCTTCCGGCTGCTGGTCATAGTGCTGGACGTCGCGGCTCTCAAGCTTGCTTACCGTCGACAGAACGAAGGCCGGGCCGAAACGCAGCGCCAGCCAGCCGAGCGCCCGGCCGCGCCAACCGCGCCGGACATGCCCGATCTTGACGCCGATGCGGTCGAGCTCTTTGTGCCAGAACTCGGCATGGGCCTCCTCCACCGCGGCCAGCCGTCGGTAGACCTCGCTGACCCGCGGATCGGTCTCGGCATCGGCCAATGCCCGGTAGAGTCCGGCGCTGTCCACTTCGCCCTTGAGGTTGGCGCGGTAGCGCGCTGCTGCTTCCTTCTGCCCTGTCACTGCTCGCGTCCCTGGCTCGCGTCCTTGCCTACTGCTTCGATCCTAGCAGCTTCGCGGCGCTCTCGCTGTCCTAAGGCGGATAGTGGAACAGGGATCAGCTTCTACTTTGCCGCGCGGCCGTGGCGTGGGACGTCAGCAGGGCGATGGTTTCCCTACGGAATTCCGGCTAACATCCGCGCCGTTTTCGCCGGGCATTGGGGGCCTCGCATGCGTATCGTCGAGCAGTTTCCACAGCAAATTCGCATGTTCGACGATGTCCGGATCCCGCTTTCGGACGGGGTTCATTTGGCCGCTCGAATCTGGCGGCCGGTCGAGTCCGATCGCAATCCGGTGCCGGCGATCCTGGAATATCTGCCTTACCGGCGCCGGGACGGCACGGCCGAGCGCGATTACCTCACGCATCCCTATTTCGCCGGCCATGGCTATGCCGCGGTCCGGGTGGACATCCGCGGCAGCGGCGACAGCGAAGGTGTGCTCCTGGGCGAATATCTGAAGCAGGAGCAGGACGACGCGATCGAGGTGATCGCCTGGCTCGCGGCCCAGCCATGGTGCAGCGGTTCGGTCGGCATGATCGGCATCTCCTGGGGCGGCTTCAACGGGCTGCAGGTGGCGGCCCGCCGGCCGCCGGCCTTGAAGGCCATCGTCACCATCGCCTCCACCGACGACCGTTATGCCGACGACATCCATTTCATGGGCGGCTGCCTGTTGGGCGACAAGCTCGGCTGGGGCTCGACCATCTTCTCCATCAACGCGGCCCCGCCCGACCCGGCGATCGTGGGCGAGCGCTGGCGCGAGCTTTGGCTTCAGCGCCTGGAGGGCAACGGCCTCTGGGCGCTGGAATGGCTGAGGCACCAGCGCCGCGACGATTTCTACAAGCAGGGCTCGGTTTGCGAAGATTGGACGGCCATCCAATGCGCCGTCTATGCCGTGGGCGGCTGGGCCGACGGCTATACCAATCCGGTGTTCCGCCTGCTCGCCAATCTGCAATGCCCGAAGAAGGGCCTGGTCGGACCCTGGGCCCACAAGTACCCCCATTTCGGCCGGCCGGGGCCGGAGATCGGCTTCCTGCAGGAATGCCTGCGCTGGTGGGACCAGTGGCTGAAAGGCAAGGAGACCGGGATCATGAAGGAGCCGGCCTTGCGCGTCTGGCTGGAAGACCCCGCGCCGCCGCACTCCCATCACGAAACGCGGCCCGGGCGCTGGGCGGCCGAGGAAGCCTGGCCGAGCCCGCGCATCAAGGCGAAGCGCTGGTCGCTGGCCCGGGGCCGGCTCGCCGAAGGATCCGCGCCCGACGAGGCGATGACCATCCGTTCGCCGGAGACCGTGGGGCTCGCGTCGGGTTCCTGGTGCCCCTACGGCCTCGGCCATGATCTGCCCACCGACCAGCGGATCGAGGCCGGCGGCTCCCTCGTCTTCGACACCGACCCGTTGGCCCTGGATTTCGACATGCTGGGCGCGGCGGTGGTGGAGCTGGACGTCGCGGCCGACAAGCCGGTCGCCAAGCTCGCCTGCACGTTGTCGGAAATCCTGCCGGATGGCGCGGTGGCGCGGATTTCCTATGGCCTGCTTAATCTGACCCACCGGGAGAGCCACGAGCACCCGACGCCGCTTGAGCCGGGCAGGCGCTATCGCGTCAAGGTCCAGCTCAACGACGCGGGCCATCGCTTCGCCGCCGGCACGCGGATTCGCCTCGCAATCTCCAGCGCCTATTGGCCCGTCGCCTGGCCTTCGCCCGCGCCGGCGACGCTGACCATCCATGGCGGGCAAAGCGGCCTCAGCCTGCCGGTGCGCCCGCCGCGGGCGGAGGATGCGATGCTGGCGCTCTTCCCGGAATCCGAGGCTTCGGCGCGGCTGAAGCGAAGCTTCCTGGAGCCGCCCTTCGAGCGGCGGACCATCACCACCGACCGGGCGACCGGCGAGGTGGTCTATGAATGGTCGGAGGGGGACGGCACCTATCGCATCGAGGACATCGATCTCACGGTCTCCATCCGCCGCACGCGCCGGGTCTCGATCCTGCCCGATGACCCCAATTCGGCGCGGGCCGAAATCCGCTGGCAGCGCGCCTATTCCCGGGGAAACTGGCGCGCCGCGGCCGAGAGCACGACAATTCTCACCGGCGACCGGGAGAACTTCCGGCTGGTCGCCAGTATGGACGCCTATGAGGGGGAGAGTAGAGTGTTCTGTCGAAGCTGGGACGAGCGCATCCCGCGCGACCTCAACTGAGGCGGACATTCACGCGAGGCTTGGAAACTGACTGCAACGAACACTGGCTGCAACGAACAACGGGAGAGATGAAGCTATGACGACCAATCCGACCAATCGGGGTATGACGCGCCGGCGGCTCCTCCAGGGGGCAGCGGTAGCGGGCGTGGCCGTGGCCATGGAGCCGCGCTATTCGCTGGCTGAAGGCGGCAGCGTGCTGCGCGTGCGTTCCTATTCCGACATCCAGAACCTGGACCCGGCCTTCCGCACGGCCGAGCCGGACAGCGACGTGATGGGCTGCATTTTCGTCAATCTGGCCAGCTACAAGACCAACACCGCCAGTTGGGCCTGGCAGCCCGAAGCGGCGAAGTCCCTGAAGCAGCTCGATCCGACCCATGTCGCTTTCGAACTGCATCCCGGCATCATGTATTCCGACGGCTACGGCGAAATGTCGGCCGACGACGTCAAATACTCGCTCGAGCGCATGGCCGACCCCGCCGTCAAGTCGGACTATGCCGACGACTGGGCGGCCCTCGACCATGTCGACGTCAAGGACAAGTATTCGGGCGTCATCGTGCTGAAGAAGCCCTTCGCGCCGCTGTGGACCAGCACCCTGCCCAGCGACAGCTCCTGCGTCCTGCCGAAGAAGGCGATGGACGCCGTGGGCGGCAAATTCACCACCAAGCCGCCATGCACCTCCGGCCCCTACCAGTTGAAGAGCTGGGAGCCGAAGACCAAGACGGTGCTCGTGCGCAACCCGGACTGGAAGCTCTACAGGCCGGCCTTCGACGAGATCCACATCCTGCCCATCGAGGACGAGAAGACGGCCGAGCTCGGTTTCCAGGCGGGCGACCTCGACTACACCTGGACCAGCGTGTCGTCGATCCCGCGTTTCCTCAAGTCGCCGCCGGCCGGCGGCAGGTTCGAACGCCTGCCCTCGCTGGCCTATGTCTGGCTCGGCATCAACCAGGACAACGAGCAGTTCAAGGACATCCGGGTGCGCCAGGCGGTCCAGTACGCGGTCGACCGCAAGGCCGTGGTCGACGGCGCCTATCTGGGCGCGGCCCAGACGGCGACCGGCCTGATCGCGCCCGGCCTGCCCGGCCACCGCAAGGCCAACTTGGTCAACCACAATGTGGAAAAGGCCAAAGAGCTGCTTAAGGCGGCGGGATTGGAGAACGGGTTCAGCTGCACGCTCGCCATCCTCAACAAGGCCGAGCGTCTGGCCGCGGCCCAGGTGGTGCAGGCCAATCTGGGCGAGATCGGGATCACGGTCCAGATCGACCAGCACGACAGCGGCACCTTCTGGTCGCTGGGCGCGGAAAAGGCCGGCACGCAGTGGAAGTCGCTCCAGCTCATCATCGACCGGTTCTCGATGCAGCCCGACCCGTTCTTTGCTACCGAATGGTTCACCCCGGCCCAGATCGGTGTCTGGAACTGGGAGCGCTTCGACAGCAAGGAATTCGGCGACCTGAACGACCAGGCGCTGACCGAGCTCGACCCGACCAAGCGCGCCGCCATGTACGTCAAGATGCAGAACCTGATGGAGGAGTCGGGCGACTACGTCTTCCTCACCCATGAGGCGACTGGCGTGCTGTGGAGCAAGAAGATCATACCTGCCCTGGAGCCGAATGGCGTGCCGGTCCTGGCGAAGTTCCGCAGGGCTTGATCCGGCCACGGTGACGGGTGGCGGGAGTTCGCGGCCAGAGCGTGGTCGCGAACTCCCGCGCTCGTCCGGCGGCGCAACCAAATTCTATGCATCGGCCGTCGGCAAAGGCTGGTGCGAGGCGACTCGATGCTGACATACGCGGCGAAGCGATCCGGTCTCGCGCTCGCCGTGGTCATGGTGGTGATGGCGCTCCTGTTCGTGATGATCTATCTCATCCCGGGCGATCCGGCGCGCGTCGCCCTGGGACCACGGGCGAGCCAGGCCCTGATCGACGAGCTTCGTTCGCGCATGGGCCTCGACAAGCCCGTCTGGGTCCAGATCGTGGACTTCTACCGCTCGGTTCTGACGGGCGATCTCGGCAACGACGTGCTGAGCGGGACGAGCGTGCTCCGGATCATCTCCGGCCAGATGCCTTACACGCTCGACCTCATCTTCGGCTCCATGATCTGGTCCATCCTGGTGGGAATTCCGCTCGGCTGCCTCTCGGCCATGCGGCGGGGCTCCCTGGTCGATCGGGTCACGGCCGTGCTTTCGGTTTCGGTGATCGCGGTGCCGGCCTTCGTCATCGCGGTCTACCTGCTGCTGATCTTTTCCATCGGCCTGCAGTGGTTCCCGGCCATCGGTGCCGGCGACGATCCTCTCGACCGGGCCTATCATCTGGTCTTGCCATCGATCGCGCTGGGGCTTGGCTGGGTCGGCTATATCGCGCGCATGCTGCGCGCCTCGATCCTGGAAGTGCAGGGCGAGAACCATGTGCGCACGGCCCGCGCCTTCGGCCTGCCGGAAGGCAAGATCGTCTTCGATTACGTGCTGCGTATCGCCATCCTGCCGACCGTGACCGTGCTCGGCATCGGCATCGGGCAACTGCTGTCCAGCGCGGTCTTCGCCGAGATCGTCTTCGCCCGGCCCGGCATCGGCAAGCTGGTCTATGACGCCATCATCACCCGCAACTATCCCATCGTCACCGGCACGGTGCTGGTGACGACCGTGTTCTTCGTCCTGGTCAATCTCGTGGCAGATCTCATGATCGCCTGGCTCGATCCCCGTGTCCGCCGCAACCTCCGCCGCTAAGCCGGCCGCGGCTAGGCGCGCCCAGAGCGCGCTCCGGCGCGTGCTGTCGGAGCCGCTCGGGTTGCTGGGCAGCCTGCTCGTGCTGCTGGTCGTGCTCGGCGCCGGCTTCGCCGGTTTGCTGGCCCCCGATCCCATCGCCTTGGCGCCCATCGACCGGTTTCTCGCGCCCTCGATGGACCATCTGCTGGGCACCGACAATCTCGGGCGCGATCTCTTTGCCAGAGTGCTCTTTGGCGGCCGGATCGCGCTCGTGGTCTCCCTCGGCTCGACCGCGGCCTCCCTGCTCCTCGGCGTGACAGCGGGCCTCGTCGCCGGCTACGGGCCGCGCTGGCTCGACAATCTTCTGCTGCTGATCTTCGATGCCCTCAAGTCCTTTCCCACGGTCATGCTGGCGCTCGCCCTGGTGACCCTGCTGGGCCCCAGCGAATGGGCGGTGGTGCTGGTGGTGATCATCGCCAACGCGCCGTCCTACGCGCGCATGGCCAGGACCCAGACCATGTCCCTGCGGCACGCGCAGTTCGTTGAGGCCGAGCGCTCGCTTGGCGCCGGAGCGGGCCGGATCATCGCCAGCCATATCCTGCCCAACATCGTCGGCCCGATCCTGATCGTCGCCTCGATGGACATTCCCGTGGTCATCGCCATCGAGGCGGGCATGAGCTTTCTTGGCCTCGGCGTGCGCCCGCCGACCCCCTCCTGGGGCACGATCCTGGAAAGCGGCTTCGAGTACATCCAGGACTCGCCCTGGGCGGTGATCGCAGGCGGCCTGCCCATCATTATTACCACGCTCGGCTTCACCTTCCTGGGCGAGGCCCTGCGCGACACCTTCGATCCCAAGCTCGCGACCGGCCCCCGATGAGCGTGCCGGCCCTCGCGATCGAGCATTTGAGCGTGGATTACACCACCGCCGCGGGTCCGCTGCATGCCTTGCGCGACGTCGGGATCGAAGTCGCGGCAGGCGAGATCGTCGGCCTGGTGGGCGAAAGCGGTTGCGGCAAGTCGACCCTGATCCAGGCCGTGCTGCGCCTGCTCTCGCCCAACGCGAAGATCACCGCCGGGCGGATGGCGCTCGCGGGCGTCGATCTCATCGGCCTCGATCCCGAGGCCATGCGCAAGCTGCGCGGCGACCGCATGTCGGTGGTCTTCCAGGATCCCATGACGGCGCTGAACCCCGTGCTTTCCATCGGCCGGCAGATGGTCGACATCCAGTACCGCCGGCGCGAGCCGCGCGCGGCCAAGCGCCGGCGCGCGGTGGAGATGCTGAAACGGGTGCATATTCCCGATCCCGAGAGCCGGTTCGACCAGTATCCCCACGAGTTCTCGGGTGGCATGCGCCAGCGCATCGCCATCGCCATGGCGCTGATGGCCGAGCCGGCCCTGTTCATCGCCGACGAGCCGACCACGGCTCTCGACGCGACCCTGGAAGTGGCGACGATCGAGCTGTTGAAGGCCCTGCAGCGGGAGATCGGCTGCGCCATCCTGTTCGTCTCCCATCATCTGGGCGTGGTCGCCGAGCTCTGCGACCGGGTGAACGTCATGTATGCGGGCGAGGTCGTGGAGAGCGGACCGGTGCGGCCGGTGTTCCAGCGTCCGCAGCATCCCTATACCCAGCGGCTGCTCGCCTGCGACCCGGCCCGGGTGCGCGAGCGGACGCGCCATTTGCCGACCATTCCGGGCGATCTGCCCGACCTGGTGTCGCTGCCGCCCGGCTGCGTCTTCGCCGAGCGCTGCCCCCAGGTCTTCGAGCCCTGCCGCCGCGCGCCGCCGCCGGCGCTGAAGACCGCGGAGCTGGAGGCGCTGCGCTGCTACCTCGCCAAGCCATCGTCATGAATCCCCTCCTCGCGGTGGAAAACCTGGTCGTCCGCTTCCCGGTCGGTGGCGCGCTCGGGCATTACCTGAAGGGCGAGCCTCGCGCGATCGACGCCGTGGCCGGCGTTTCCTTGACCATGGAGCCGGGCGAAACCGTGGCCGTGGTGGGAGAATCCGGATCCGGCAAGACGACCCTTGCCCGCGCCATCGCCGGCTTGATCCCCGTCGCCGAAGGCGCGGTCCGCTTCCAGGGCCGACCGGTCGCCAATCTCGGCCGTGCCGCACGCAAGGAACTGCATCGGGAGATCGCCATGATCTTCCAGGATCCCGTCGGCAGCCTGAGCCCGCGCTTTTCGGTGCGCGGGCTCCTGGCCGAGCCGTTCAGGATTCATGGCCTCGCCGACCGCGACCTCGATGCCGAGGTGACGCGCCTCCTCGGCCTGGTCGGGCTGCCGCCCGCCGTCGCCGAGCGCCATCCCCATCAGCTTTCCGGCGGCCAGGCTCGGCGCGTCGGCGTTGCCCGCGCCATCGCTCTGTCGCCCAAGCTCGTGATCGCCGACGAGCCCACCGCCGGCCTCGATGTCTCGGTGCAGGGAGAGGTCCTGAACCTGCTGAACGAGTTGCGCGAGCGCCTCGGGCTGTCGATGCTGATCATCACCCACAACCTCAACATTGTGCGCCACATCGCCGACCGCATGGCGATCATGTATCTCGGGCGCTTCGTCGAGGCGGGCGAGACCGCCGCCATCTTCGCCAATCCCCGCCACCCGTACAGCCTGGCCCTGCTGTCGGCGAATCCGGAGCCCGACCCCGATGCAAGGCCCCGGCGCATCGCGCTGGAGGGCGAGGTGCCGAGCCTTCTGGCCCGACCGGCAGGCTGCGAATTCCACGGCCGCTGCCCCTTCGTCCAGGAGCGCTGCCGCAAGGAGGCTCCGGCCTTGACCGTCGGGCCGGACGATCGGCTCGTCGCCTGCCATTTTCCCCTGGAACCACCCGCCAATTGAAGAGGCAGCCATGTGGCTCAAGAACGCGAAGTTTTATGATTCCGACAAGCGCAGCTTTCGTGCCGGCGACATCGAGGTTCGCGGGGATCTGATCGCCGGCGTGGGCGGCCGAGCCCCGGCCAAAGCCGAGGCGATCGACCTCGACGGTCGCTTCCTGCTGCCCGGTTTCATCGATTGCCACGTCCATATCTGCGTGCCGACCGACGCGTCGGACCCGAGCCTGCTCTGGGTCGGCGCGCTGCCGGGGGAGATCGCGCTCTACGCCGCGCGCGCGGCCAAGCGCATGCTGATGTGCGGCATCACCACGGCGCGCGATGTCGGGGGCTGGGACTATCACGAGATCGCGGTGCGCGAGGCGATCAACCAGGGCATGATCGAGGGCTCGCGGCTGTTTTGTTCGGGCCGTATCCTCAGCATCACGTCCTCGACCACGCCTTACTATCGCGGCATGTATGAGGAGGCCGACGGGGTCGAAGCCGTGAAGCAGGCCGCCCGCAAGCAGCTCGCCCAGGGTGCGGATTTCATCAAGCTTCTGGCGACCGGCGCCATCACCTCGACCAAGTATGAGAAGGCCGAGGCGATCCAGTATCGGCGCGAGGAGGTCGAGGCCGCGGTCGCGATCGCCGGCGACAACCTCACCTTCGTGGCCGCCCATGCCCATGCCAAGGAGGGGATCTTGAACGCCGTGGAAAGCGGCTGCCGCTCCGTCGAGCATGGCAGCTTCGGCGACGAGGCGACCTATCGGCGGATGGCGGAGCGCGGCACCTGGCTGGTCCCCACCCTCTGCACCACGCCGGCCATGTTTCGCGACAAGGCCTTCGCCGATCGGGTCCCGACCCATATCCGCAAGCGCTACAAGGAGGTGCATCGCACGCGCGTCGCCAACATGAAACTGGCGCACCGGTGCGGTGTCGCCATCGCCATGGGCACCGACGCCGGCACGCCGGGCAACCATTGCGGCGACAACATGCAGGAGGTCGAGGTCATGGTGGGCGAGGCGGGATTCTCGCCGGCCGAGGCGATCGAAGCCGCGACCATGGGCGGAGCCAGGCTGATGCGCCTCGACGACCGCCTGGGCTCGCTGGCCGAGGGCAAGATCGCCGATGTGATCGCCACGGCTGCGGATCCGCTGAAGGATGTCGGCGCGCTGCGCAACGTGGACTTCGTCATGAAGGCGGGCCGGGTCCATAAGCGGGATGGTCAGCCGACGCCGTTCCTGTAACGAGCCGACTTCGCATATCGGGAGATGTGCCATGAGTGAGATCGCAAGCGAGCCCAATCCGGACCTGCTGGTCGGCGCCGACAACAAGGCGCGCTGGAACCAGCCGGACCACCGCCGGCATGGCTTCCACAATCTCTACCGGCTCGCGCGCTACGGCACGAGCTACCGCGCCGGCCGGGTGATGTCGCTCGGCAAGCGCATGGACCTGCGCATCGCCGACATGGACTTGGTCCGCCGACTCACGTCGCTGCCCTGGTTCTCGGCCATGGCAGTGGTGCGCGGCAATGACGTGCTTTACGAGCGCTATGCGCCGGATTTCGGGCCCGATCGCCCCCATAGCATCCAGTCGATCAGCAAGACCATGCTGAACCTGATCCTTGGCCGCCTGCTGGAAGACGGCAAGATCGACCTGGGGCGCAAGGTCGCCGACTACCTGCCGTGGATCGGGAGCGGCTACGCCGGGGCGACGATCCAGCAGGTCATGAACATGGACGTCGCCAACGACTACAGCGAGGACTATTCCGATTCGCGCTCGACCGTCTTCGCCCATGAGGAGGCGATGGCCTTGCGACTGCCTGCCGCAGCCGGGCGCGAGCATTCGATGCGCAGCTTCCTTGCGACCATAACCTCGAAGGACACGACCAATCGCACCGGCCGCGCCGACTACAAGTCCGCCAACACCGACGTGCTTGCGATGGTCGTGGAGGCGGCGAGCAGTCGGCCGATGCGCGCCTATCTGGCCGATATCGCCGACGCCGCGGGAATCGAAGGCTGTCTTCACATGACGACCGACCGCGAGGGCTTTCCGACTGCGGATGGCGGGGTCTGCCTCACGGCGCGGGACCTCGCGCGGTACGGCTCGATCTTCGTGCGGCGCGGCCGAGGCATCGACGGCCAGCCCATCGGCAGCGCTTCCCTAATTGAGCGCTCGCTCCAAGGCGGCATTCCGATGCCGGCCCCGCGGGACTGGCTGCGCTACAGCAACCAGACGAACACCGACGGCCGATGGCTCGGCCATGGCGGCTATGGCGGCCAATACATGATCGCCGACCTGACGAGCGGCGTGGTCGGCGTCTTCTTCAGCGTCCTCGAGGACAAGGACGCCTATGACGCGAGCTACTACGTGCCGATCATCAAAATGCTGAGCGACATCGGCCGGCTCGAGTTCAAGGCCTAAGCCGCCTTGACGCCACCCTCGCGCTTGCGCCGGTCGATGAAATCCCGGATCGCCTCGCCGATCGCCGGGTCGAGGGGCGGCGGCTCGTAGTCGGCCAGAAGCCGCTTCCAGACCCGGTTGGCCCTGGCCGCCGCCGGTTCTGGTTCTCCGGCGCCGGCACGGTCGCCTCGGCGCCAATCGCCTGATGCCGAGTTCGGCTGGAGGAAGCTCGCCATGTCCTGGAGCATTTCGGCATCCAGCACCGCTTTTTCGTAGGAGGCGACGAGCCCGCCTTCCATCCAGCCGATGCCGTGATGCAGGTAGTTCGCCCCGCCCATCACCGCGCCCCAGATCGACATTTCGGACTCGTAGCCGGCCTGGGCGTCGGGCGCATTGGCAGCGCAGCAGTTGCTGGAACGATAGGGCAGGTCATAGCGCCGGGCGAGCTGGCCGCCGGCCATGGCGGCCTTGACGTATTCCGGCGTGCCGAAGGCCGGCGCCCCGCTCTTCATATCGACGTTGGAGGTGAAGCCGCCATACATGCAAGGCGCGCCCGGTGCCACCATCTGCAAGAAGGCGATGACGCCCAGCGCCTCGGCGTTCTGCTGGGCGAGCGCGCCGGCGATGGTGACCGGGCTCATGGCGCCCGCGAGCGTGAAGGGCGTGACGATGACGCATTGCCGCCATCGCGCCATGGCCATCAGGCCGTCCAGCATCGGCCCGTCCACCCGGAGCGGCGAGTTGGTATTGATGACGCTGGAGAGGCCCGGCTCGCGCCGGACGCCGTCATCGTCGAGACCCCGGCTCAAGCGATAGATCTCGACTGCGTCCAGCACGCGCTCGCTGCCGATGGCACTCGGCGCCCAGACCTTGTCGGTGAGGCTGACATGCAGGTAGTGGCCCTCGAGATGGCGGATCGGCACCGGCAGATCGATGGGCGCCACCGGCATGCCGCTGAGGCAATGAACCGCGTTGAGGCTCTGGGCGAGCTTGATGAGGGCGATCGCGTCGGCGAGGTTTCCGGGCCGGCGCCCTCGGTCGAGATCGGCGCAGTTGGGCGGCCCGGCGGTCATGCAAAAGTTGACGTGATTGCCGCCGATGGCGATGTCATGGGCCGGGTTGCGGGCATGGAGCGTAAACCGGCGGGGCGCCTTGGCTACCTGCTCCAGGACCAGTCCGCGATCCATGCGCACGCGCCGGGTCCGTTGGTCCACCTCCGCCCCGGCGCGGGTGAGGATGGCGAGAGCCTCGTCGTTGAGGATCTCCAGGCCGAAGCGCTCGAGGATCTGGAGCGACGCCTCATGAATCCGGTCCACGGCCTCGGGCCCGAGGACCTCGACCGGCGGATAGGGATTGACGAGCCGGCGCCAGGGCGGCTGAGGCAGGGTGGCGTCCCTCATCGGCGGTCCTGGCCGCGGCCACCCGAAGCGCCCGCCGGTCGCTGTCGCAGCATGGGAACAAGAAAGGCGAGGCAGCCGACGAGGAAGAAGACCCCGCCGAGGACGCCCACGGCATCTCCCGTCCGCAGGCCCGAGGCGATGAAGAACAGGGCCGAGACGATGAAGAGGAGCCAGCCGCCGAGATGAAGGCTGCGTTCCGACATGGGTCTCCACCTCGCGTATTTTGAACTGCCGCGGCGCGTTGGACGGCCGGGCGACTGTAGCATTCGCCGGCCGCGGGCCGAAAGCGTCCCGCTTGTCGGCCGTCCCGCCGGGTCGGCCTGGCTCGAGAGGGACTTGCCGGCGCGCGTCGGGAAAATTTACAACTGCGATCGGCTTGCCAGCTGGTGCCAAGCCTGGATGGAGACGACCGATGGAATCGCCTGACCGGCGCCCAACCCTGGTTTGGGACCTGCCGACCCGTCTGTTCCACTGGTCCCTGGTGCTGCTGGTGGCGCTCAATCTGTTTCTGATTTCGCCTCGGGGCGGCCTGTCGACGGTGGTTCATTTCGTTGCCGGCTATGGCATCGCGGGGCTGCTTGTGTTTCGACTGTTTTGGGGCTTCATCGGCAGCCGGCATTCGCGCTTCAGCGATTTCGTCCGCCCCTGGCCACGGCTTCGCGAATATCTCGGGCGCCTCATGCGCTTCGATCCGCCTCACAGCACCGGCCATAACCCCGTGGGCGGGTGGATGATCCTGGCACTGCTTTTCTTCCTGCTCCTGATGATCGTGACCGGGTTGTTCGGGGCGAACAGGCGCGCGGCGGGTCCCTTGGCCTCCTGGCTCAGCGCCGGGACCGCGGGGTTCGCCGGCCAGCTCCACTCGCTGCTGTCATCCCTGCTGATCGGCCTCGTCGTCGTCCATATTGCCGGCGTGCTCGGCGAATGGCTGCTGACTGGCGAGAATCTGATCCGCGCCATGGTGACCGGGCTGAAGCGCCTGCCCGCGGCAGAAGCCGCCGGCGAGCCGCCGCCCGCACCCCTCTGGCGCGCCGCTGTCCTCGGCATTCTGGCGCTTGCTTTCGTTCTCTGGTCCTCGCTCGCCACCGACTATGGAAAGACCAAGGCGACCCTGGCGCCGAGCGGCGGGCAAACCTCGCAGTCGGGTGCCACGACGCCCTGACCCGAGGCTGGCGCGAATGGTTAGGGCTGGCTTCTTCGGTTCATCCGTGGAGAATAGCGGTGCTTCCGGTGCCCGCCGGCTTCGGCCGGTGGGAGAATCGGGAAGGCGGTTCCAAGAATCCGCCACGTGCCCAACGCTGTGAGGGGGACTCTTCCGGGTGAATGCCACTGGCCAATGGCCGGGAAGGCGCTCGGGAGGGGTGGATCCCAAGTCAGAAGACCGGCCGGAAGCTGAGGGGCGCCGTCGTGGACGGGCGGCGCTAGAGCCTGATCGTCTCAAGCCTGCTCGGCTTGAGACGTGAATCAGGCTCTAACTCTAACATGTAGAGCAGGATTCACGGCTCAGCGTGACTCAAGCTGACCCGATCTTGCTCTAGGGTTTTTCATGAAAGGGGACATCATGGAAACGGCAGCTCCCGATTCCGCGCTCGCCTTCTCGGCCGAGGAACTGGCCGCGGTCTACAAGTGCATTTTCACCCGGCGCGACGTGCGCGGCCAGTTTCAGGCCGAGGCCGTCCCGGAGGCCGTGCTGGCCCGCCTCCTGCGGGCCGCCCATCACGCGCCTTCGGTCGGCTTCATGCAGCCCTGGGATTTCATCGTCGTGCGGGACATGAGCGTGAAGCAGCGCATCCATGCCGCCTTCCGGCGCGCCAACGACGAAGCGGCGGCACAGTTCGACGACGAGCGGGCCAAGCGCTATCGCGCGCTCAAGCTCGAGGGAATCCTGGACGCGCCGGTCGGGCTCTGCGTCACCTGCGATCGCTCGCGAGCCGGGCCGGTCGTCATCGGCCGAACCCAGCAGCGGGACATGGATCTCTACAGCGCCGTCTGCGCGGTGCAGAACCTGTGGCTCGCCGCCCGGGCAGAGGGCATCGGCGTCGGTTGGGTCAGCATCATCGATCGCGACGAGCTGCGCGCGGCCCTCGGCATTCCCGCGGCGATCGAGCCCATCGCCTATCTTTGCCTCGGCCATGTCAGCCATTTCGCTGCGCGGCCGGAGCTGGAAAGCAAGGGCTGGCTGCCGCGCCTGAAGCTCGCCGACATCGTCTGGTTCGACGGCTGGCGCCGGAGATCGGGCGAGGAGACACTGCTCGCCGAGCTTGAATAGAAGCCGGCCCCGGCGGGTCAGTTGCCGGCGCCGCTGTCGATCGGGGCGCAGTTGGTGCGGCCGGCCATCACGCAATCTTGAAGCTGCGATACGCCACGCAGCTCGCGCGCCAGAAACAGCCCGGCCACGACGAGGGCCAGCACGAATACCAGGCCGGCCAGAGCGGCGCGCCGCCGCTTGGGGTTTGTAGAACTGCCTTCGTTTTCGTCTGTCACAGGCGCATTACCGATTCTTAACTCACCCACGCTTGTCCACCTTCTATGTGGGCTTTATCGTATCGTCTATGTATCACTTCTTGGTCTCGCGGCGCCAGCTTTCGAGCTTCGATGCGCCGATGAGAGCGGCTGAAAGTCCTGCATGTTCGCACGTGTACTGATCATCGTCGCCAGCCTCGCCATCGCGGCGGGCGGCCTGCTCTGGTGGCTCGGAACCGGCCGCGCCGCCCTCGAGAACGGCCGGACGCAGGCTTCGGACCCACCGGCGATCCCCGTGGTCGCCGGCGTGGCGTCCAAAGCTGACGTGCCGGTCTATCTCCAAGGCCTGGGCACCGTGCAGGCTTACAATTCCGTGACGGTCAAGAGCCGCGTCGACGGCCAGATCATGCAGGCCTTCTTCACCGAAGGTCAGGAGGTCAATGCCGGCGATCGGCTGTTCCAGATCGACCCGCGTCCGTTCCAGGCGGCCCTCGAGTTGGCAGAGGCCGCCAAGCAGAAGGACGAGGCCCAGCTCGTCAGCGCTGAGGCCGATCTCGCCCGCTACAACCGGCTCACGACCAGCGGCTACCAGACCCAGCAGGCCCTGGACGCCCAGCGGGCCCTGGTGAGCGAGGTCCAGGCGGCGATCAGGTCCGATCAGGCCCAGATCGACACGGCGACGCTCAATCTCGGCTATGCCGACATCCGGGCGCCGATCGGCGGGCGCACGGGCGCCAGGCTCGTCGATCCCGGCAACCTGATTCATGCCACCGACAACACGGCGCTGGTCACCATTACCCAGGTGCGGCCGATTTTCGTCGACTTCACCCTGCCGCAGGACCAGCTGGAGGAGATTAAGCGCTACCAGCAGGTATCGCAGCTGACCGTCCAGGCGCTGGACAGCACAGCCAAGGAGGTGCTGGGCGAGGGCAAGCTGACCCTGATCGACAACCAAATCGACCAGACGACCGGGACCATCCATCTGAAGGCGACCTTCGACAATACGGATGAGAAGCTCTGGCCTGGCCAGTTCCTCGACGCCCGGCTGGTCCTCACGATCGCCATGGGGGCGGTCACGGTTCCGGCCACCGCCGTACAGCAGGGCCCGGACGGCTATTACGCATACGTGCTGAAGCCGGATCTGACGGTCGAACGGCGCGTCGTGGACGTGGCGCGCTTCCAGGGCAACCAGGCGATCCTGGCAAAGGGCATCGCAGCGGGCGAGAAGATCATCATCGACGGGCAATACCGTCTCGATCCCGGCGCGCATGTGCGCGTCGTGAACTCGGCCAGCTGACGTCGGGCAATCGGTTCAGGACATGAACGCTTCAGAGATCTTCATCCGCCGGCCGATCGCGACAGCTTTGATGATGCTGGCGGTGCTGGTCTTCGGCGGCGCGGCCTATTTCCTGTTGCCGGTGGCGGCCCTGCCGAACGTCGACTTTCCGACCATCACCGTCTCGGCCTCGCTGCCGGGCGCCAGCCCGGACACCATGGCGTCCTCCGTCGCCACCCCGCTTGAGCAGCAGTTCGCCGCCATTCCCGGTCTCGATTCCATGAGCTCCATCAGCGGACTCGGCTCGACGCTGATCACGCTCCAGTTCGCCCTCGACCGCAGCATCGACGGCGCCGCGCAGGACGTGCAGACGGCAATCAACGCGGCCGGCGGCCTCTTGCCCCCGGATCTTCCCAATCCGCCGACCTACCGCAAGACCAATCCCGCGGACCGGCCGGTGGTGATCTATGCCGTCCATTCCGACGACATGCCGGTCTACAAGGTCGATGACTACGCGGGCACGATTCTGGCGCAGAAGCTCTCGACGATTACCGGAGTAGCCCAGGTCATCGTTGCCGGACAGGCGATCTATTCGCCCCACGTCCAGGTCAATCCCATGGCGCTTGCCGCCAAGGGCCTCAGCTTCGAGCAGGTCCGCAATGCGATCACCAACGCGAACCTCGACAAGGCGAAGGGCACGTTGGAGGGCGCGCAGCAGACCGTCACCCTGGACTCCAACGACCAGCTGTTCGACGCCGGCGCCTACAGGAAAGTGATCATCGCCTACCGCGATGGAGCGCCGGTCAGGCTTGCGGATGTCGGCGACGTCGTCAATTCGGTCCAAAACGCTCGCGTCGGCGCCTGGTACGGCACCAAGCGCTCGGAGCTGCTTCTGATCCAGCGCCAGGCGGGCGCCAATACGATCGCCATCGTCGACAAGGTCAAGGCGATGGTGAACGAGCTGTCGGCGTCGATCCCCGCGGCGGTGAAGGTGGAGCTGGTCTCGGACCGGTCGCTCACCATTCGCGCCTCGGTCGGCGAAGTCGAGAAGACGATGCTGATCACCATCGCGCTCGTGGTCATGGTGATCTTCGTGTTCCTGCGCCACCTCTGGGCGACGGTGATCCCGAGCGTCGCCATGCCGCTCGCCCTCATCGGCACCTTCGCGATCATGTACGTGTTGGGCTACAGCCTCGACAATTTGTCGCTGATGGCGCTCACGATCTCCGTCGGTTTCGTCGTCGACGATGCCATCGTGATGATCGAGAATATCGTGCGCTACATCGAGCTCGGCCTCGATCCCTTTGCCGCCGCCCTCAAGGGATCCGGGCAGATCGGCTTCACCATCGTTTCCATCACCTTCTCGCTGACGGCCGTTTTCATTCCGCTGCTGTTCATGGGCGGCATCGTCGGGCGGCTGTTCCACGAGTTCGCGGTCACCGTGACCGTCGCCGTCTCGGTCTCGGCCTTCGTCTCGCTGACCTTGACGCCGGTCATGTGCTCGCTGTTCCTCGACAGGCAGGGGACTCATTCATCGGGACTGATCGGCAGGGCGGCGGAGCGCGCCTTCGATGGGTTGCGGGCCGGCTATGACCGCGGCCTCGTCTGGGTGCTGAAACACCAGCCCATGATGCTGATACTGACCCTCAGCCTGATCGTCGTTACCGGCTACCTCTACGTCGTGATCCCGAAGGGCTTCTTCCCGCAGCAGGACACCGGATTCATCTTCGGCACGGCGGAAGCGCGCCAGGACATCTCCTTCGCGGGGATGTCCAAGATCCAGCATCAGTTGGCCAAGATCATTGCCGGCGACCCCGACATCTCCGGGGTCGTGAGCTTCGCCGGCGCCACCGGCGGCAACGCGGCCGAGAACACGGCGCGGATGTTCATCCAGCTGAAACCCTTCGATCGGCGCAAGGCGTCGGCGGACCAGATCATCGCGCGCCTGCGCCCCAAGGTGGCGCAGGTTCCCGGCGTCTTCTTCTTCATGCAGGCGGGCCAGGACGTGAATGTCGGCGGCCGGCTCAGCAAGACGCAGTACCAGTTCACGCTCACGGATACCAACGGCGACGAGCTCAACCACTGGGCACCCATCGTCGAAAAGGCGATGGCCAAGCTGCCGCAGCTGCAGGACGTCACCACCGACCAGCAGATCGCGGCACCCCATCTGGCGGTCGAGGTCGATCGCGACCGGGCCTCGCGCATGGGCCTCTCGCTCTCCGACATCGACCAGACCCTGTACGACGCTTTTGGCCAGCGTCAGGTGGCGACGATCTACGCTGCGGCCAACCAGTACAAAGTGATCCTCGAGGTCCAGCCCGATTTCCAGAGCGATCCCACCGCCCTCGACCATCTCTACGTCCCCGGTGCCGGCGGAGCGCCGGTACCGCTCAGCGCCGTCGCTCATTTCGCCTCGAAGGTCGAAGCGCTGTCGGTGAACCATCAAGGTCAGTTCCCTGCCGTGACCCTGTCGTTCAACCTGGCGCCCGGCGTGTCGCTCGGCCAGGCGGTGGATCGAATCAAGGCGCTGGAGGCCGAGCTCAAGACGCCCCAGACCCTGGAAGGCGCGTTTCAGGGCACGGCCCAGGCCTTCCAATCCTCCCTCTCCTCGACGCCGCTCCTCGTCGCCGCGGCGATCTTCGCGGTCTACGTCGTGCTGGGCATGCTCTACGAGAGCTTCATCCACCCGATCACCATCCTCTCGGCCCTGCCGCCCGCCGGCGTCGGCGCGCTGCTGATGCTGATGGCGACCGGTTATGACCTCAGCGTCATCGCCCTTATCGGGATCATCCTCTTGATCGGCATCGTCAAGAAGAACGCCATCATGATGATCGACTTCGCGCTCACGGCCGAACGCCAGAACGGCAAGACGCCGCTGGAGGCCATCCATGAGGCCTGCCTGCTGCGCTTCCGGCCGATCATGATGACCACCATGGCGGCGATCTTCGGCAGCCTTCCATTGGCGCTGGGCCAAGGCGCGGGTTCGGAGCTGCGCCGGCCGCTCGGCGTGGCGATCGTCGGCGGGCTCCTGGTCTCCCAGTGGCTGACGCTCTATACGACGCCGGTGATCTATCTCTATCTCGGGCGGCTCGGCAATTGGCTCGGCCTCACCACGACGACGAAGCGGCTGGTCGGCCCGGCCATCGGCGTCGCCAAGGCTGCGGAGTAGGCGAGGATGACCGATACCACGACCCCGGTGCAGGGAGCGCGGCGCAACGGCGGCGTCGTCATAACAAACCTGGAGCCCGAGTTCGGCGCGCTGATCCGCGAAATATTCCGCCTCATGCGGCGCAATTTCGAACGTCGGGCGCAGGAGGCAGAGCTGCCGCTGACCCGCCTGCAGGCGTCCGCCTTGCTGCGCATCGCGCGCCGGCAGGGCATCAGCCAGGCCAAGCTGGCCAGCGCGCTCGATGTCCAGCCCATCATGGTGGTCGAGATTCTCGACAAGCTGCAGGCGATGGACCTGATAGAGCGCCGCAAGGCGCTGGGCGACCGGCGGGTTCATGAGCTGTGGCTGAAGCCCGCTGCCGAGCCGATGCTGGGGCAGATTCTCGTCGTTGTCCGCAGTGTGCGCAAAGTGGCCTTCGCCAGCTTCTCGTCCGATCAGCGCGAGGCGCTGTTCGCGGGGCTTGCTCGCGTCAGGGCGAACCTTTCCTCGTCTTCCGAAACTGCGGAGGAGGCGGAGAAGACCGCAGGCGAGCGCAAGCCAGGGCTCCGCGCGAACGGCACGCGCATGATCAGCAAACGGCGATGAGCGTCTTCCAGTACGCGGCCGAGGCCTACCGGCTTCTCCTCATGCTGGTCGGCCTGATCCTGGAAGCCCTGTTCGGGCCGCTCAGATACCTGACCCTATCGGTGCTTCTGATCGGCATCCCCGGCTGCATCTGGCTGATCGTCATCTGGCATCGGCGGCGGGGCTAGAGCCTGATCGTCTCAAGCCTGTTCGGCTTGAGACGTGAATCAGGCTCTAAACCTAATATGTAGAGCAAGATTCACCGATTAGGTTGAATCAACCTAATCGGATTTTGCTCTAGGCCGAACTTTTTACTGTCCGAAGCGATAAGGCGTTGATCCAGAATCGGAATTGGCGGATTTGGCGGCAGGATTGTAGCCAT
>DATNJA010000293.1:0-16985 GCA_035604155.1 Candidatus Udaeobacter sp.
CTGTCGATTTGGGCCGATGCCCGCGGCGCGGGTTTCTTTCTGCCGCCTGATGCCGCCGTTTTCCCTTCATTGGCCACGGTCAGCAGCTGGGCGACGGGGCACAGCTACGAACCATCGGCCGTCAGTACTTTTCTTCAGGTGGCCGACTACTACTTGGTGGCCCAGGCGCATGCCGGCAAGCACACGGTCGTCACCCATGAGGTTCCTTCCGCTTCGACCCGCAAGATCAAGATTCCCGACGCTTGCATCGGCCTCGCTGTTAAGTGCATGACGCCATACGAGATGCTCAGGCGCGAACGGGCACGCTTCGTACTGGGGCCGAGCCCATGAAGCGAACGAGCGAAGCCGCCTTTGAGACCGTGATCGAGGCGCATCTACTCGAAAATGGGTACCTGCGGATCGCCCCCGAGAGCTTCGACCGCGAGCGCGCCATCTTCCCCGAGACGGTCCTCGCCTTCATCCATGAAACCCAGCCCAATGAATGGGCCAAGCTTGAGGCGCTGCATGGGGACAAGACCGGCGAGCAGATCCTGAGCGACCTCTGCAAGTGGATGGATGCCAATGGGTCCCTGGCGACCTTGCGACACGGCTTCAAGTGCTATGGGCGGACGCTCCATGCGGCGTTCTTCAAGGCGGCGCATGAGCTGAACCCGGAGCTGGAAGCCCGCTACGCCGCGAACCGGCTGGGCCTGACCCGGCAGCTTCACTTTTCGCCACGCTCGGAAAAATCCCTCGACGTCACGCTGAGCCTGAATGGCATTCCCGTGGTCACGGCGGAGCTGAAAAACCCACTTAGCGGCCAGCGGGTCGGGGACGCGCGCAATCAATACAAGCGAGACCGCGACCCGCGCGAGCCGATCTTCGAGTTCAAGCGCCGCACCCTGGTCCACTTTGCCGTGGATACCGAATCGGTGATGATGACCACCCGGCTCGCAGGTTCTGCGACGCACTTCCTTCCTTTCAACAAGGGCTGCGACGGCGGCGCGGGCAACCCGCCCGATCCCGCCGGCCGGACCTACCGCACAGCCTATCTGTGGGAAGAGGTGCTGCAGCGTGACAGCCTGCTCGACCTCCTGGCGCGCTTCATCCACCTGCAGATCGACGAGAAGCGCGATGACCAGGGTCGCAAGGTCAAGACGGAGTCCATGATCTTCCCCCGCTACCACCAGCTTCAGGCGGTGCGGATGCTGGTCGATGCCGCGCGTAGCGAGGGCGTGGGGCACAATTACCTCGTCGAGCACTCGGCAGGGAGCGGCAAGAGCAACACGATCGGCTGGCTGACGCATCGGCTCGCCTCACTGCACGACGCAGCCAACGAACGAGTCTTCGACAGCGTAATCGTGATAACCGACCGCGTTGTGCTCGATCAGCAACTTCAGGACACGATCTATCAGTTCGAGCACAAGCGCGGCGTCGTGCAGAGGATCGACGAGAGTTCGCGCCAGCTCGCCGAAGCGCTGCAGAATGCCGTACCGGTGATCATCACAACGCTGCAGAAGTTTCCGTTTGTCTCTCGGCAATTGATCAAATTGGCCGAAGAGCGTGGCGCTAGCGCAACGGGGAGGCTTGCCACACGGCGTTGTGCCGTGATCATCGACGAAGCCCACAGCTCGCAGGGTGGTGAGACGGCCACCGACCTCAAAGAGGTGCTCGGCGGCGAGGAGTTGCACGAGGAGGCCAAGAAGCGCGCTGCCGAGGAAGGCGGTGGCGATATGGAAGAACTATTCCGCAGCATGGCCAAACGTGGTCGGCAGGCGAATCTGAGCTTCTTCGCCTTCACCGCGACGCCCAAGCACAAGACGCTCGCCGTATTTGGCCGGGACGGGCAGCCTGCGCACCGCTACACGATGCGGCAGGCAATAGAGGAAGAATTCATCCTCGACGTGCTCCGCTACTACACGAGCTACGCCACCTATTGCAAACTGATCAAGGCTTGCGCCGACGATCCAAACGTCGAGCGCAAGAAGGCTGCGCGGGCGCTGGCACGCTTCATGAAGCTCCATCCCCATAATATCGCGCAGAAGACTGCAATCATGGTCGAGCATTTCCAGGCCGTGACCCGGCACAAGATCGGTGGCCGCGCCAAGGCGATGGTCGTTACTGGATCGCGCCTCGAAGCCGTCCGCTACAAGCAGAGCTTCGATCGCTATATCCGCGAGAAGGGTTATGCCATCAAGACGCTCGTTGCGTTCTCCGGGACGGTCCAGGACGACAAACTGGCAGGAGTGTCTTACACCGAAGAAGGAATGAACCTCGGCATCCACGAAAAGGAACTGCCCGAGAAATTCGCGACGCAGGAATACCAGGTCCTGCTGGTGGCGGAAAAGTACCAGACCGGATTCGATCAGCCCCTGCTGCACAGCATGTTCGTGGACAAGCGCCTGGCCGGAATCCAGGCGGTTCAGACGCTCTCGCGGTTGAACCGGATTCACCCGCTGAAGGAAGACACCTTCGTCCTCGATTTCGTCAATGACCGTGAGGAGATCCGCGAAGCGTTCAAGGTATACTACGAGGGAGCAAAGATGGGCGAGGAGGTCGATCCCGCCCGCATGTACATCATCAAGGGCGAGCTGGACGCGTCGGGCATCTATCTCCCCGAAGAAGTCGACCGCTTCTGCACCGTGTACTTCAAGCCGAAGCAGCGGCAAAGCGAATCGGATCATCAGGCGATGAACGCGGTGCTCGATCCGGCGGTGTCTCGGTTTACAGTTCGTCAGGGAGACGACGAGGAAGAGGCGGAGCTCTGGCGCGGCAAGTCGCAGGCCTTCCAGAATCTCTATGCGTTTCTCAGTCAGGTCATCCCGTATCAGGATTCTGATCTTGAGCGGTTGTACGTGTTCTTGCGCTACCTCGCGACGAAGCTGCCGCGGCGCAAGAGTGGTCCTTCATATCAGTTCGATGACGAGGTAAGGCTAGAGTACTACCGCTTGCAGATGATCAGCGAGGGCTCGATTCCGCTGTGGAAGGGTGAGGCGCGGCCTCTGGATGGTCCCACCGAGGTCGGCAGTGGCCTCGTTCGAGAGCAGCCGGTGCCGCTCTCGCAGCTCATCGACCTAGTGAACGAGCGTTTCGGGACGGACTTCAACCAGGCTGACCAGCTCTTCTTCGACCAGATCGTTGAAGCAGCGATGACCGACGAGGGGCTGCGACAGGCAGCCGCCGCGAACCCCGGCGACAAGTTCGAGCTCGTCTTCAAGAACCTGCTTCAAACGCTGTTCGTGGATCGCATGGACCAGAACGAGGAAATCTTTGTCCGATTCATGAACGACTTGCCATTCCAGAAGATTGTGACCTCATGGATGGCCTCAGAGGCGTACCGCCGCTTACGAATCGACAGCACTGAAACAGCAACGGAGAAAGCCGCTGCGGGCGCTCCTGAAACGACCTGAAAGGCGTTCCGTTGGCTGAACAGACCAAAGGCAAAGCTCCTCTACCTCCGCGGAAACTGCCGGTGTGCCGTCGAGGCGCTGTCCGGAGATCCACTCCGCTCAATCTTTACAGCACGCGCGCCCGATAGCGCGTATCCCCCACCTCTCGCACCCCCAATTGCCTCCCTCCGCCCGCTCCCCTATCCTCCCGCCCATCCCATGACTCCCGCCATGCCCGACCTGCTGATCGCCAACACGGCCCGCTTCGTCCACGATACGATCGATGGCGAGACCCTGCTGCTCGACAATGAGACGGGACATCTCCTGCTGATCGGCGGCTTCGGGGTATTGCTGTGGCAGCACCTCCTCGACGGCGTCGCGGCCGGGCCGCTGGCGGCCGATGTCGCCGCCCGCTTCGGCCCGGCGGCGGGCGAGGCTTGCCGGGCCTTCCTAGCGACCCTGGCCGAGGCCGAGGTCGCCATTCCCGCTGCCGCGGCCGGTGCGGGCGGCGCGGGCGAGAACGCGCTTCCCTGGCCGGAAAGCTTCGAGGCGCCGGTGTTCGAGCGTTACGACGACATCGCCGACATCATTGCCATGGACCCCATTCACGAGGTCGATGAGAGCAGCGGTTGGCCGAAACCCCCCGCCGTCGGCCGCGAATAGCCGCGCGCCCTCCGGTGCTTGAGCGACCGGGCGGGGCCTCCGCCATGAAGGCCGCCATCGCCACCATCGTCATCGGGGCCGACTACCGCAAAGTCTACGACCGGATCTTCCGCCCCTCGGTCGAGCGCTACGCAGCCCGCCACGGCTACGACCTGCTGCTGTTCGAGGATTTTCTCGCCGGCGATGCCTTCCGCGGCCCGGCCCATATGAGCTTCATGAAGATGCTGCTGCCCTGGCACGAGCGCACGCGCGGCTATGATCGCCTGATGGTGCTCGACGCCGACATATTGATCCACGGCGGGGCGCCGCCGTTCCACCTGCTCGAGCTCGGCGAGGGCGTCGGCGCCGTCGACGAATGGGCGCAGCCGACGCCGGCTGAGCGCCTGGAGTTTCAGCGCCGGGCCGGCTGGGAGAGGAGTGCCAGCGAGTACTACGCTCGCGCCGGGCTCGCCTTCGACAGCAAGATCGTCGTCAATGCCGGCATGTTCGTCTGCGAGCCCAGGCGCCACGGCGCCTTCTTCCGCGATTTCGCCGGGCGGCACATCGCCCGCCTTTCCGGCCTTTCCCGTATCGCCCAGTACGAACAGCAGCTGTTCAACTACGAGTTCCAGACCGCCGGTCTGCTCCGCCTTCTGCCCGCCGCCTGGAACCGGATCTGGCCGCTTCATCGGCCCTGGGCCCAGGCGGGCGCCGTGGGGCGGATCGAGGTCTTTCGCCGCTTCAAGTCGGTCTACGACCAGAGCTTCCTGCTTCACATGGCGGCGGGCCAGGATCTCGATTTCGCCCTCATGGTCAAGCACCGGTGATGGCAAGGCCGCCGCGGACCTGGCCCGAGGGTGCGCCTGCTCGCCCATGACCGCCTTTGCCACCCCCGTCGTGCTCTTCGTCTTCAACCGCCCGGCGAAGCTCATGCGCCTGCTCGCGGTGCTGGAGAAGGTACGGCCCACCCTCTTGCTGGTGGTCGCCGACGGTCCGCGCGCGGATCGTCCCGGCGATGCGGCGGCTTGCGAAGCGGTGCGGGCTCTGGTCGAGCGTCCGGCCTGGCCCTGCGAGGTCCGCCGGCACTATGCCGCGGCGAACCTGGGCTGCGATCCGTGCATCGCCGCGGGCATCGACTGGGCGTTCGGCCAGGTCGAGGAGGCCATCTTCCTCGAGGACGACCTGCTGCCCGACCCGAGCTTCTTTGCCTGGTGCGCCGCCATGCTGGCGCGCTATCGCGGTAACGATAAAGTGCTGCAGGTGGCCGGCCGCAACGAGCTCGCCCGCTGGGACGTGAGTCGGGACGCAATGGGGGGCGACCATCACTTGATCCATCGCGTCAGCCAGCTCGGCTGGGCCACATGGCGGTCCGCCTGGCAGGCGGCCGGTCGGATCGGTCTGCCGGGCGATCCGGCGGCGATCGGCGGGAAGGCCTTGCGCGGCAGTCTCGATCCCCTGGTGGCGCAGCATTTCGTCATGCTCCATCGGCTGGCCGTCGAGGGCCCGGTCCACGGCTGGGACAACCAGTGGGCGCTCCGCTGCGCCATGCTGGGCGGTCTGTCCGTGGTCCCGCCGGTCAACCTGGTCGCCCATGCCGGTTTCGATGCGGAGGCCACCCATACCCGCTTCGTGGCCGACCTGCGCGGCTTGCAGCCGGTCGGTGAGGCGCCCGCACCGGTTCCGGGCTTCGTGGCCGAGCCCGATGCGCGCCTCGATCGCTGGGCCCTGCTGCTCGATCTCATGGCCACATATCGTGAGCCCCGGATGCTGGCCCGTCTGGCGCGAAGGCCGGGGCTGCTGCGTGACCATCGCCTACGCCATCACCTCGCACCCTTCGCCATGCCGGCCGAATCGCTCGCAGCCCTCAGGCACCTGCGCCGGTTCGCCACCGACCCGGCCGCCCTCGATCCGCTGATCGGCCTGCTCCAGGGGCTGCCCGGAGCATTTTCCGCTGGCGAATCCCCATGACGCCCCCCGGCTGGCCATCCCTCGCCGTCGTCATGCCGGTGCTGAACGCGGCACCCTTCCTCGCCGCCGCGCTCGCGAGCGTGCTGAGCCAGCTGCCGGGGGGCAGCGAAATGCTGGTCGTCGATGGCGGGTCCGAGGACGGCAGTCAGGCCATCGCTGGCGGCTTTCCCGGTGTACGCGTCCTGATCCAGTCGGGCCACGGCCTTGCCGCCGCGCGCAACCAGGGTCTCGCCGCCGCCCGGGCCGACATCATCGGTTTCTGCGACGCCGACGACCGGTGGAGTGCCGACGCCCTGGCCCAGCGCATGGAATGGCTCGCGGCGCATCCGGACTGCGATGCCGTGATCGGGCAGGTGGTTCTCGAGGCCTTGCCCGGCGCGCCGGTCACGCCCCAGCAGGACGCGCGTTTGGGCAAGAGGCTGCCGGGCTTCACCCCCGGCGCGCTGCTGGCCCGCCGGCATGTTTTCCAGGCGATCGGCCTCTTCGACGAGGCGCTGACGGTCGCCGCCGACAGCGACTGGTTTGTGCGCCTGGTGCAGTCGGATCTGCGCCTCGCCGTGCTGCCGGCCGTGGTGCTGCACAAGGGCGCCCGGGCGGCCGCCCTGTCGAGCGATCTCGAGACCTATCGCCGGGAGCTGCTCCAGATCGGGCGGCGCTATGTGAAGCACCGGCGCGCGATCGCCGGCCGGCGATGAAGCAGCTCCATATCATCCCGCGCTTCATCGGCGGCGGGCCGGAACGCGCTCTCCTGGCTTTCATCGAACGCGACAAGCGCCTCGGTCGCGACTGGCAGCATGACGTGATCGTCCTGGAAGCGCCGGTCACGCCCCGGCTTTTCCTTCAGGCGCGGCGCCTCGGCGTGACGCTTGCCATCCGCCCGGCGCAAGATGCGTTGCTGCGCGCGGTCGAGGCGGCCGATCTGGTGCTGCTGCATTACTGGAATCATCCCGCGCTCACGGCCTTGCTGCGCGAGGTCGCCCTGCCGCCGTCCCGCCTCCTGCTCTGGGCGCATGTTCTCGGCACCCGCGCGCCCCAGGTGCTGTTCGCCGATCTCGGCCGCTTCGCCGACCGCCTCGTCCTCACCAGCGAGGCCAGTTTCGCCAGCGCCGCGGCCAACTGCGCGGCGGCGCTCGGCCGGTCGGTCGATCATGTGTTGAGCGTCATCGATCCGGCGCGCCTTGCGGGCTTCGCCCCGCGGCCCCATGACGGCATCTGCGTCGGCTACCTCGGCCTGGTCAATGCCGGCAAGATGCACCCGCGCTTCGCCGAGCTCTGCCTCGCCACGCGCACGCCGGGGCTTCGCTTCGTTGTCTGCGGCGGGGGCGGGGGCGAGCAGGCGCTTCGTGACCGGTTCGCGGCACTCGGAGCCGCGGCGCGGGTCGAGATCCGCGGCCATGTGGAAGACGTGGCCGCGGCGCTCGCCGGCTTCGACATCTTCGGCTATCCCCTGGCCGAGGACAGCTACGCCACCAGCGAGCTCGCCTTGCAGGAGGCCATGTGGGTCGGCCTGCCGCCTGTCATCTTCGCCCATGGCGGCGTCGGCCAGCTGGTGCGCCATGAGCTGACCGGCCTGGTGGCCGAAGACGAGGCCGGCTATGCCGCCGCCCTCGACCGGCTGGCGGGCGATGCGGCCTTGCGCCGGCGCTTGGGCGGCGAGGCCCGGCGCTTCGCCCGCTCTGCCTTCGATCCCGCGCGCTGGTCCCAGGTCCTCGATCGGATCCTGGGCGAGCTGATGGCATCGCCGCGCCGGCTTCGCGAGCCATTGCCGGGTGCAGGCCAAGGGGCGGCCGCCGGGTTCGTCCGGACGCTGGGCGAGCAGGCGGGGCCGTTTGCCGTCAGCCTCGCCGGCAGTCCGCTCCATTCTCCGGCCGCCGTCGCCGCCGCCGACCGCGAGATCGCCGCGGCCTCGCCGCTGCTGGCCCGCGGCGAGGGCGGGATTGTTCATTACCGGAACGCCAATCCCGAGGACCCCTATCTCAGGTACTGGAGCGCCTTGGTCAGCGCCGCGGCCGGTTCCATGTCCTTGGCCGAGAACGAATTCAGCGCCGCATCCGCCCTCGGCCTGCCGCCCGGCCGGTCGCTGCGGCCAGCACCTCCGCCAGCCCCGCCCCCGTCAAACCCCGAGCTTGCCCCGACAATGCCCCAATCCGCCGCGGATAAGCCATGACCGGTTACCACCTTCGAGGCATGGCCCATCCGTTCCCGCGATGCGCGGGGGCAGGGGCCACTAGGAGGGTTCCATGAAGGGGTCGATGAGTTTCAAGCGCAAGTTCACCTTGGCCGCGGCGGCTGCCGTCGTAGCGGTGATGGCCTCGGCCGCGCCGCTGACGCAGGCGAGCGCCGACAACTGGCAGCGCTACCAGCACGGCAATGGCGGCTATGGCCAGCAGCATGGCGGTTATGGCCAGCAGCATGGCGGCTGGAACAACGGTTGGAACAACGGCCATGGCGGCTACGACAATCACGCCGGCTATTATGGCAACGGCGGCTGGAATGGCGGCGGTTCCTACGGTGGTGGCTCGTATGGCGGCGGGAGCATCTCGTTCTACAGCGCCCCCGGCTACTACTACGCCCCGCCGCCTCCGGCCTACTATCCGCCGCAGCCGGTCTACTACGCGCCACAGCCGGCTTACTACCCGCCGCCTTTCGCCTTCAGCCTCAATCTGCTGTTTCACTGAGCCTGGCTGACTGACGCCGGCTCGCCGGCAATCGATCGGGCCCCGGACCCACCTGTCCGGGGCCCTTTCTCGTAGCGTGATCTTCGCGCTCGGTTAGGCACCCGGCGTCTCGTCATACTGCTGGCGGGCCGGGTGCAGTCTCGCGCCATACTGCGCCAGCGCTCTCTGGACGGGCATGGGCAGATGCCGGTCGAGCCAGCGGGCCGCCGGATCGGAGGCTCGGATCATCAGGGGGCAGAGGAAGCTGGTGATGGCGGCAACGCCGGCCGCAAGCGAATAGAGGAAGCTGCCCACGGCGGCGTCGCCGGCGGGGACCTCGGCGATGAGGAGCGCGAAGACGCCGATCTGCGCCATGGCGAAGCCGCTCTTGACCGCGGTCGCGGGCCGCTCGCCGATCGCGATGGAGGCGAGAAAGACGCTGGCGATCTTGCCCGCGAGGACCACGCTGGTGAGAGCCACCAGGGCCACCCAGTGGGCGGCGAGCTGGTCCGGGTCGATCAGCATCCCGACGGCGACGAAGAACAGCGCGCCGAAAATATGCCGCACCGGCTCGACCAGCTTTGCCACCGTCTCGCCCTCGCCCGATTCGGCCACCAGCGATCCGGCGAGGAACGCGCCGAGCGCGACGGAATAGCCGGCCCGTTCCGCGATCACCGCGAAGCCGAAGCAGAGGCCGAGGCTGACGATCAACAGCGTCTCCGGCCGCTTGAACCGCGCGATCCGGCGCAACAGAGGGGGGACGGTGAAGAAGCCGAGGGCGACCACCGCGACGATGAACGAGGTGAGAAGCCGCGCCTGGTTCCAGAGCTCGACGAGCGACATCGCGCCGCCGTTGGCGATCGTGATCAGCACCGCCAGCAGCAGGATGGCGATCACGTCCTCGCAAAGCACCACGCCGAAGACGAGCTCGCGCACCCGGGCGTCCGCTTGCGTCACTTCGAAGACCTTGACCACGACGACGGCGCCGGAGATCGCCACCGTCGCGCCGCAGAGCAGGCTCTCCCACGGCGTCCAGCCCAGGAGTTGTCCGGCCAGATAGCCAAGCCCGATCATTGCGGCGACCTGGATGAGGGCGACCAGCCCGGCGGTGGGGGCGAGGCGCATCAGCCGGCGAAACTTGAACTCCAGGCCGATGGAGAAAATCAGCAGGGTGACGCCGAGCTCCGCCACATGCCGGACCCGGTGCATGTTGGCATAGAGCCCGGGGATATGCGGTCCAAGCACCATCCCGGCGATCAGGTAGCCCACGACCACGGGCTGACGCAGGAACCGGCAAATGATCGTCGCCAGAGCCGCGACGCACATCACCAGCGCCATGTCCTCCAGGAAGTTGTGGGTCACGAACATGGCCGGCTGCCCCCTGCGCCCGGCTCAGGCCTCGGGCTCTGGCGGACGGCGGGCCGGGTGCAGCCTGGCGCCATACTCGGCCAGCGCGCTGCGCAGTCGCGAAGGAAGATGCCGGTCGATCCAATCGGCCGCCGGATTGGAGGCCCGGACCATCAGCGGGCAGAGCACGACGGTGATGGCCTTCAGCGCCACGGCCAGGGTGAAGAGGAAGCTGGCGGTGTCGCTTCCGTTCCTGTCCACCTGGGCGAACAGGATCGAGAAGGTGCCGATCTGGGCCATGGCGAAGCCGGCCTTGACCGCGATCGCGGGACGCTCGCCGATGAGAAGGGAGGCCAGAGAGACGCTGACGAACTTGCCGGCGACGACGAGCGCGGTCAGCGCCGCCAGTGCCGCCCAATGCTCCGCCAGCTGGCTCGGGTCGATAAGCATGCCGACCGAGACGAAGAACAGGGCGCCGAAGACATGGCGCACCGGCTGGACCAGAACCTCGACTTCCTCGCCCCGTTCGGATTCGGCCACCAGGGAGCCGGCGAGAAAGGCGCCCAGCACGACGGTGTAGCCCATCCGCTCGGCGAGCATGGCGAGCGCGAAACAGAGCCCCACGCTGGTGATGAGCAGGGTCTCCGGCCGCCGGAACCGCGCCACCCCGCGCACCAGATAGGGCACCGTGATCAGCCCGATCACGATCACCAGGACGATGAAGGACCCCAACGCTCCCGCCTGGTTCGACAAGGCGAGAAATGACGCCTCGCCGCCGTTGTGGATGGTGATCAGCAGCGCCAGCATCAGGATGCCCAGCACGTCCTCGCACAGCACCACGCCGAAGACGAGCTCGCGCACCCGCGGGTCCACCCGGACTTCCTCGAAGGCCCGGGCGACGATGACGGCGCCGGAAATCGAGCAGATGGCGCCGGTCACCAGGCTCTCCCAGGGCGACCAGCCCATCAGGCGCGCCGCCAGATAGCCGAGCCCGACCATCGAGGCGGCCTGGAGGAGGGCGACCAGCCCGGCGGTGGGCGCCAGGCGCATCAGGCGGCGGAACTTGAACTCCAGCCCGATGGAGAAGACGAGCAGGGTGACGCCGAGATCGGAGACCAGACGGACCCGCTCCGGATTGGCGTAGACGCCCGGCACATGGGGCCCGACTACCATCCCGGCGATGAGGTAGCCCACCACGAGAGGCTGGCGCAGGTACTGGCAAAGCACGGCGGCCACCGCCGCGACGCAGAGCACGAGCGCCATGTCCTCGAGAAAACTGTCGGTGACGAAAAGCATCGGCGCGCCCGCTTCACGCCGCCAACTTATGCGTCCCCCGGCGGCGGCCCCTCTGATCCGAGATCGGCCGATTCAACTCCAACCGGCACCCACCGGACGACCGACTTGCTGACGAGAGAATGCCGCCGGACGATGGCATATACAAGAGCGCGCCCTCACCGGGAGCGCTAAACTGCTCGAGCGGCCGGCAACATCGGCGCATCGGCGCCTGATTCGCGCCCGCCATGGGGCAGGTCCGATATGTGCCAGTTCCGGACGTGCCCCAGCAGCCTGCGGGGGTCAACATTACGCGGCCCGAAGACCGCCAGGCGGCGCGTGTCCCAACCTCTCGCTGCCGAGGAGCATTGTCGCATCCTCGGCAGTGAATTCGCAGACGATCTCGGCGGGGATTTACGACCCGCCGAGGGAGTTCCACAAATCGATGTTGGTATGGGTCACCAGAATGTCGTGGCTGCCTTCAAGACAGTCACGCATGCTGGAGATCTGATGCGTGACATCGACCTTGGCCACGCAGTTGCTGTGAATGTCCTCGGCCTGCTTGACCCCCGCCGGATCGACCGGCGCGCCCCGGTAGTCCGCCTCGGTCTTGGCCAGCACGTCGGCATCGGCGGGATTCTTCCCCAGCTCGCCCGGCGGCAGGTAGTTGATCATGGCGTTGGTAAGGCGGATGGCGTCGGAGTTACGGCCGGGCTTGTCGAAGAATGTTTCGGCCTTCCGCCGGCTGGCCCCGGTGGCGAGCGCGATTTCATCGCTGGTCTCAGGATTGGGATCGGCGGCCTTGGCCACAGGCAGCAACGAAGCATCCTTGCCAACCTCGATGGCAACCGATGCGGCGCCGAGCCTGGCGAGCGCGCCGGCCGGGAGCCGCGCGGTCACCGAGGAGAAGCTGCGGTTGTCGATGAAGGCGAGATATGAGGTGCCATCCAAACGACGAACGTCGCCATCGCGACCGGTGACAATGAGGGTCAAGCGCGTTCCCGGCGCGGAATAATAGACGGTGCCGAGCGCTGGATGGGGCCGGGGCTGCTGAAGACAGAAAGAAGAAAGATCGGCTTGGCAGCCCGACCCGTTGCAGCTCATCGGAATGGGCCGAATACTGGCTACCAGGCCGAGCACTTGTGGGGCAGCCTGGGCAGCGCCACCCGCGAATAGAATGCCGATGAGTGCCGCCAAAGGTGCAATTCTAAGGTTTTGGGTCATATGCCGGTCTCCTTGTTGGATGGGAGGCTCTGGACGAGCGCGCACGCCGCGGGGCAGCGTCGGCGTTTGTTGCCTGGCGACACCCCTTGCGGCGAGGGCCGCAAGATACAGGCTCACCATAGTTTCCCAGAGGAAACGACGAAGCGTAGACTATCCAACCCGGCCGACCCGAAGAACCGGCTATCTCATTGGGACGCTCATAAGAATTCATTATGAACAAGGACTTTGATACGGCTGCCTTGCGCTGCTTTGCACAAGCGGTACGAACCGGCAGCATGGGCCGTGCGGCGGCGGCGCTTGATCGGACGCAGCCTGCCGTGAGCCAGCAGATTCGCCGGTTGGAGGATATGCTCGGCTATCGCCTCGTCCGACGAACTGCGCGAGGGGTGGCCATGACCGCGGAAGGGGAAGCCTTTCTGCCGCTGGCGGAGCGAATTCTTGCCTTGAACGACGAAGCCCACGCCCATGTCCGCAGGCGCGCCTCGGCGGCTTTCCGGACGCGACGCATTGGGCTCATCGAGGACATCGCCGCGAACGGACTCCAAATGGCGCTGGCGGATTTCACCCAACTGCACCCGGAGTTGGAACTCGATGTCATGGTCTCGGACAGCACCGCGATGCGCGAAGCATTTGCCGGCGGCAAACTGGATCTCGTCCTGGCCGACACCTTGTTGATCGGCACTTCCCCCCGCCGCCGTCGCACCTGCCCTTTGGTGTGGGCTGCCGCTCTGTCCTTTGACCCGGCGCGCGATCCATTGCCGCTCGTTCTCTATCGGCATCCCTGCGAGTGGCGAGTGCGGACGGTGCAGTCGCTCGATCAAGCCGGGCGCCGTTGGCGGACTGCTTTCGAGAGCGGCAGCCTGACCGCCATTCAAGCGGCGGTGCGGGCCGGCGTGGGAGTAGCCACCTTGCTGCCGGGTAATGTCGAGGCGGGCATGACCGTACTCGATGCCAAGGTCACCCGGCTTCCCATGCCTCCGGATATCGAAATCGCGCTTTATCGCCGCCCCGGCCTCAGAAGCGATCCCGTTACCGACGTCCTTGAACGTCTGCTCTGGAGAGCCGTCGCCTGAAGGCGCGCGTCCATCGAAGGCAACCGTGCTTCCGCGCCTGCTCGGGCCGCGATCCCCCAAATCTGCTATCGGACAACCTGCGACAGGGCCGGCCGGATCGTTGCTAGCCGGTTGACTGCGGATCACAGTCGGCATGTAACTGCAGCAATGGACCAGACATCGCAGTGGACACTCGACGACATCCCTTGGCACGAAATCGATCGCGACCGCATGGCAGGGCAGGAGGAATTCTTTTACCTCGTCGCAGCGGCGTCGTTCATAGAAATAGTCAGCGACCTCTATACGAGCAACCTTACAGGTAAGTTCTCCGGCGATGACGAAGTTACGGCTTGGCTCGTCCATCACTGGGAAAATGAAGAACTGCAGCACGGTCGCGCCCTCAAAAGCTACGTGCAGCTCGCCTGGCCGGATTTCGACTGGGATCGGGCCTATCGATCATTCTTCGCCGAGTATTCGGCGTCCTGCCGGCCCGAGGCTCTGGAATCGACGCGCGCGCTGGAGATGGCATCGCGCTGCGTCGTCGAAATGGGCACGGCCAGCTACTATCGGGCATTGAGCCGCTTGAGCCCGGATCCCGTCCTGCGCAGGCTCGCGGGTCTCATCTGCGAAGACGAGGTGCGGCATTACAAGCATTTTTACCGCTATTTCGTCCGCTATCGGCAAAGCGAAGCCCCGGGGCGCGCCCGCGTGCTGCAGGCGCTCTGGCGCCGCCTGAAGATGATCCGCGACGACGATGGCTTCCTCGTATTCAAGCATATCTATTCGGCCCGCCTTCCCGGCCGGCCCGTGGATACCGCCATCTATCGTGCCATGCTCGAGCGCTGTCGCAGAATGGCTGGGCGCCATTTTCCTCATCAGATGAGCGCCAAGATGCTGCTGAAACCCTTGGGTCTTGCCCCCGCGACCCAGCGCATAGCTCAATCGACCGTTGAGACGCTCTGCCGATATCTGGTGGCATGAAGCTCGGCCTGGACCGAGACCGGTGGAACCCGAGATACGAAATCGCACGCCCCGCGCCTAGAGCATTTTCCGCCGATCCTCCTACGCAGCTGTGCTGCTTCGGAGGACCGACACCAGACCCGCCGAAGCCTTAGCGTAGGCGGGAGTGGGCACCGGTTCGGCGCAGAAAATGCGACAAAACCAAGGAATCTAGAGCATGTTCCGATTCAATTAGATCGGAACATGCTCTAGCCGGCCACTGCGCATGGTCCGGGTCAAAGGGGGCGTCCGGCTGGCGACTGGCGCCGGCTGGACGAGGGGATCGATGGCCCTTCTGGCGAGATCAATGGCTGTGTATCGGATGTTCCTTGAAGAACTTCCCAAGCTCCTCGAAGGAGATCAGCGGAATCGTCTCGATATGAAAATGGTCGATAATGGGAGCGCCCAAGAGCTCGATTATTTCTACCCCGCTCTTGACGTCGAGAAGGAGGAACCCCCCTCGCTTCGAAGCGAAGATGGCGCCGCCTTTGAGCTTGCCGGACTTTGAAATTCGCTTGATTTGCGTGCCGACACCCTGGCGAAGCTTCGCTATGGCTGCTTCGCCAACGATCGTGTCGAAGGCCTCGAACTGCACCATCATGAGCATGTGGGTCCCCCCGATAGGCGAAAGTGCCTGAGCAACGCTGAGGCAGTCGCGCGATTGGCGACATCTTCGATATATCGCGGTCGCCATGCAATCTCCATCTGCCCTCTGATGTTCTGCAATTCGTGGCGATGGATCGGCAGTGGAACGGGTAATTGCCGCGGGGCGACTCTATTCGAACGTCAAGTGGCCCGCGCGGAAGAGCCTTAAACACGCGCCCACAACCGTCGGGTCGTAAAGCGTCCCGCTTCCCGCTTGGATTTCGGCCAATGCAGCATCGATCCCCAGGGCCGGACGATAGGGTCGATGGGAGACCATCGATTCTACGACGTCGGCTACGGCCAGGATTCTGGCCTCGAGCAGGATCGCGTCCCCCTTGAGGCCTTTGGGATAGCCCGAGCCGTCAAGCCTTTCGTGGTGCTGCAGTACGATGTCCGCGATCGGCCAGGGGAACTGAACCGGCTTCAGGATGTCGTAGCCGGCCTGAGAATGTGACTTGATCAGTTCGTATTCGATCGGAGACAGCTTGCCGGTCTGGTGCATGACCTTGGAAAGGTCAAAATACCGGCGGAGATTCTGAGCAAGCCCGGCAAGGCGAAGGCCTCGAATCCTGTCATCCGAGAACCCCAGTTCGGCGGCAATCGCTTCGGCTATCTTCGTAACACGTCGCTGATGTCCGGCGGTGTAGGCATCGCGCATCTCGACGGTGCTGGCCACCACCTGCACCGTTTCCTCCATGGCCCGCTCGAGGCGCCGCAGCCCCTCTTCGCGATCGGTTCTTGCGCGAAGCGCGGCGATGCCATAGGAGAGATCGTCGGCTAGCTCGGTCAAGAGTTGCACCTCCTCGGAACCGAAGGCATTGGGCTTCGACTCGTAAAGAGACAGCACGCCCAGCACGCTTTCGCCGTCCAGCAGGGGGAGCGCGATGAGGGATGCATAGCCGCGCTTCAATGCCTCAACCTGCCAAGCCGCCATCCGCGGATTGCCGGCAATGTCCTGGCTTACCTGGACCTTTCGGGACCTGATGGCGATGCCAACGGGGCCTTCGCCATGCTCGTTGTCTGCCCAAGAAAACTTCGCAAGCGCAAGATAGTCGGTTTCCATTCCCGCGTAGCCGACCGGCAGCACAGTTTTGTCCGCGTCATGCTGCACAAGCCCAATCCACGCCATGCGATAGCCGCCGAATTCGACAATCACCCGGCACATTTCCTTGAACAGGCCCTCCTCGCTGGCCGCGCGCACCAGCGCCTGGTTCGCCTGGGTCAGGGTCTTGATGGTGCGCGTCGTTGCGAGCACAGCCCGCTCCGCGCGCTTCCTGTCGCTGATATCGATGACGATCGCAGAGGCGCCGACAATTCTGCCCGAGGAATCCCTGATGGGGGAAATAGTCTCGGAAACGTCGATCGTCTGGCCGCCCTTGCGGACCCGGACCGTCTCGTGGTTGACGATGTCGCCGCCCGAGAGCACCTTCGCAATCTGATCGCCGAGCTCGCCGTGCCGATCCACGGGAACCAGGACGGCGATCGGCTGGCCGATCATCTCTCGAGCGCCGTAGCCGAACACTCTCTCGGCACCGATGTTCCAGGCGGTGCAGATGCCATCCCGGTCACCGCCGATAATGGCGCTGTGCGAGGACTCCACGATAGCCGCGAGCTGGGCGCGGGCCTCCTCCGCGCGCCGTCGCTCCGTGATATCCATGCCGACGCCAAAGATAGCCGGGCGACCTCGAAAGGTTGCCATTGTTCCATGGGCAAGCAAGTCTACCAGGGTTCCGTTCTTGCGCTTGATGGCGGTCACCAATTGAACGGTCGGCGCGCTGCCGGAGAACAATTGCTGCGCCGCCGAGGCGACC
>DATNJA010000294.1:0-7858 GCA_035604155.1 Candidatus Udaeobacter sp.
GCGAACGCGGACACCGCGCAGAACGTGGCCGCCCTGGCAAGCCTCAACGCTTCAGCGGCGCGGGACATCGCGTTTTTCGGTGGCTTTGGCGTTCACGCCAACGCAAACGCCTTCGATCCGAATGCCGTCACTGCCACTGCGGATGCCAAACTCAACGCGGGCGGCAGGGTCTATGTCGGTGGTGACGTGGACGTGACGGCTTTTGCCTCAACCCATGGCACGATCGATGGCCTGACAAATACCGTAAAGGCGAACGCACAGCTTTCCGTTGCGGCGAACGAAGGCGCGATCTTTGGGGGCACGTCTTATTCGTTGCACAGCGGGCAGCAAGTCTTCGGTGGCGACATCACCGTCACCGCGGACGAACGATCGCACCACGCGAACAACGGCTCGGCGATCGCCAACGCCAATCTGCACGCCGCCACGTTCGATAGAATCAGGAGCGACGGACTGGAGGTTTTGGGCAACGTCCTCGTCGAGGCCGACGCCCAAGGCGCGTTCAGCGGCCGAAATGTCAAGGCGATGGCTTCCCTGGACGCCAGCGCCGACGACGCGGCATCATTTGCCGGCAACATCACCGTGTTGGGCAGCGCGCTCGACTCCGGCAACGGCAACGTCACGGCGATTAGCAAGCTGCACCTGTTCGCAAGCAGTATTCAGGTCGGCGACGTGTTGGCGAACCACAACATCGGCGGCCATGTGCTGGTCGAGGCAAATGCCAATGCACTCGGCGAAACGCAGAACGTCAACGCGCTCGCGAGCTTCAGCGGCATAGCGAACAGCGGCAGCGGCAATCTCGCTATCAGCGGGCCCGTGAAGGTGACGGCGGACGCACTCGCTACCGCGGATGGCAGGAGCGTTCAGGCAGTCGCCGACCTCTTCCTGGCAGCCAACAGCAATCTGACGCTGCCAGGCGCGGTCGTGCTCGCCGATGCTGTCGCGTCCGGTTTTGTGAGCTACATCAACGCCCAGGCCGACATGTACCTCTTAGGTGAGCGCAAGGTCGATGTCACCCAAAACGGCCTGTTCGCCCAAGCGAATGCCAGCGCGTCTTCGGCGGGCCACGGCGGCACCGCCAACGCTCTGATTCAGGTGAACGGCGGCCATGATGTCGTCATCGACGGCAATGTGGATGCGATCGCGGTCGTGCTCAGCAATCACTCGAGCAACCTTGCCAGGGCTCTGATCGATATCGAAGCGGGCACCTCGGGTTCCGGCAGCTTGACGATGGTCAGCAATATCGAGGCCCTCGCGCTGGCCGATCCGCGCAACGACCATGCGACCGCCGGCGTCACGCTGAACGCCGAAGACAACATCCTCGTCTTCGGCCAAGACCCCATTGCCGACGCCCATGCCGGCGACGGGGTCACCGCCTTCCTGCAGACGCATTTCACGACCAACCTCACCCAACCCGGCAGCTCCGGCAGCACCGCCAATGCCTTCATCCACATCAGAAGCGTCGACGGCTCGGTCATCTTCATCAACGGGCTCAACAACGATCAGGTGGGTGCGCTGCGAGCGCTCGCCTCCGACTATCCGAACACCAATTCCGGCAGCCTCACGGCGATCGAGCTTCTGATCGATGGCCTCGACTGCGGCGTGTTGGGTTCGGCGGATGCCCAGAATGGAAAGGGCGAGGCCTGCGCCAAATCGGCCTTCAACATCGGGGAAACCGACACGCCGCCTTAGCAAGCGGGCGGCTCCTGGCCCTGTCGCCGCCAGGCTAGCGTTCGGCGAGGCTTTACCGCCGGCGGCAGGGACCTTAGGCTCTCCGGTGAGGAGGCCATCATGCCGTTCCAGGAATACGAGTCCTACGACATGCTGGGGCTTGCCCAGCTGATCCAGAACCGCGCCGTCAGCGCGGGCGAGGTGCTGAATGCGGCCCTCGACCGGATCGAGCACCTGAATCCTCGCTTCAACGCCGTCACCTTCGTGTTCGAGGATATTGCGCGGCGCCAGATCGCGGGCGGCCTTCCGGCCGGTCCCCTCTCCGGCGTGCCCTATCTGATGAAGGATCTCTATCAGCTCTACGCCGGCGCGCCGGTCTCCAACGGCAGCCGGCTCTTCGAGGGCTTCATCGCCGACCACGACAGCACGCTGGTCGAGCGCCTGAAGGCGGCCGGGATCGTCATCGTCGGGCGCAGCAACACGCCCGAGTTCGGGCTCAACGCCACGACGGAGCCGGCGCGCTTCGGCCCAACGCGCAATCCCTGGAAGTCCAGCCACAGTGCCGGCGGATCCAGCGGGGGTGCTTCCGCGGCGGTTGCCGCCGGCATGGTGCCTGCCGCCCATGCCACCGATGGCGGCGGCTCCATCCGCATCCCGGCCTCCCACTGCGGCCTGTTCGGACTCAAGACCACGCGCGGGCGCAACCCTGCCGGACCCGACGTGGGCGAGGGCTGGAGCGGGCTTGCCGGCGGCCACGCGGTGACCCGGAGCGTTCGGGACAGCGCAGCCCTGCTGGATGCCACCAGCGGCCCGGCGCCGGGCGACCCCTATTGGGCGCCGCCGCGCAAGCGGCCCTTCATCGAGGAAGTGGGCGCCGACCCCGGGAGACTTCGCGTCGCCCTCAGCGTCGAGCATCCCCACGGAGGAAAGGTTTCGGCCGAGACCCGCGGAGCGGCCGAGGCCGCGGCCAAGCTCCTCGAGGAGCTCGGCCACTCCGTGGAGCTCGCGGCACCGACCCTGGACGTCCAGGCGGCGCTACGCGCCATGCGGACCATCATTGCCGCCAATGTCGCCGCCGGGATCGGCTATCGCCTGGCGGTCCTGGGGCGCAAGAAACTCGGCGTCGGCGACGTGGAAAACATCACCGCGCTATGGGCGGAAGAGGGGCGGCGCCTCGCCGCCGCCGACTACGCCGCGGCCATCACGACCGTGCACGGGATCGGGCGCCGGGTCGGTGCCTTTTTCCAGCGCTACGACGTGATGTTGTCTCCGGTGGTCGCCGGTCCGCCGGTGCCGCTCGGGACCTTCAACATGATGAGCAAGGACCTCGACGCCTATTACGACAAGCTCTTCGACTACGTCTGCTTCACCGGGCAGTTCAATTTCAGCGGCGGACCGGCCGCCTCGGTGCCGTTCCACTGGACGGCCGAGGGCTTGCCGGTGGGGGTGCAGATCGGCGCCGATCTGGGCAACGAGGCGGTGCTGTTCCGGCTGGCGAGCCAGATCGAGGCCGCCAGGCCTTGGAAGGACAAGCGCCCGGCGTTGTGAGGGCGCGAGCGCCACGCCGAGATGGCTCTCGCTAGATTGCTTCCACGAATCGCCGTGCTTTTCGTGCTGGGTTTCCTCGCCGGCGCGAGGCCGGCAGCGGCCGGGCCGGCCACGATCGTGGTCGATGCGGCGACCGGTGCGGTGCTGGCCTCGGCTCAGCCGACGGCGCTCTGGCGGCCGGCCTCGCTCACCAAGCTCATGTCGCTCTACGTCGTGTTTCAGGAACTCGCGACCGGCCGGCTCAGCCTCGATGAGAAGCTGACCGTCTCTTCCTACGCGGCGTCGATGCCGCCATCCTCGATCGGCCTGGCGGCCGGTGAACATCTGACCGTGCGCCAGGCGATCCTGGCGACCATCACGCGCTCGGCCAACGATGCGGTGGTGGCGCTCGCCCAGCGGGTGGCCGGCGACGAAACCGCCTTCGCCGCCCGCATGACCGAAGCCGCAAAGAAGCTCGGTATGGCGGGCAGCGTCTTCCGCAACGCCAGCGGATTGCCCGATCCCGAGCAGACGACGACGGCGCGGGACATGGCGGTCCTGGCGCTCGCCCTCTTCCGCGATTTTCCCCAGTACTATGCCTTCTTCGATGCCCGCGGCGTCGACTTTCGCGGCGGGACCCTGCCCACCATCAACGCGATTCTCCAGCTCTATCCCGGCGCCGATGGGCTGAAGACGGGCTTCACCTGCGGTTCCGGGTACAACCTGGTCGCCTCGGCGGTGCGGGGCGGAAGGCGGATCATCGCGGTGATCCTGGGCGGCCTCACCAGTGGCCAGCGGTTCAACGAGGCGACGGATCTTCTCGATACGGGCTTTGCCGCGCCCGTCGCGCCGGATGAAGATCCCCTGACAATTGGCCAGATGATGAAGGTGCCTCTGGCACCGCCGCCCCAGCAGCTCTCTGCCGAGGACTGCGTGCCAGGTTGGTCGCTAAGGGCCAACGGCGCGGTCGCCGGACGGCTGCCGGGCTGGGGAATTCTTCTGGGAGGGTTCCGGACCGCGCCGCCGACCCGCGTCCTTCTCGAGAGCAGCCTACGAGCCCTGCCTGCCAACCTGCGCGGCGGTCATGCCGACGTGTTCACGCGCCAACTGGAAGGGACCCAGGTCTATCGCGCCGCCATCATCGGCTTGACCGGAAGCCAGGCGGCCGCGGCATGTGAGGCGCTTATTGAGGGCGCGCGATTTTGCCGCGTCCTGCCGCCGGCCGTGCTCAACAATCCGCGGGCAGCCTGGTACTGAATTGGTCGGGCCTGTCGGGCCTGTCGGGTTGTGCGCCGGCGAAAGCAATGGCACGCTCGCCCGAGACTGGTGCTGTCGATGGGGGCAGGGCATGCGTATTCTGGTTTTCCAGCATGTGGATGTGGAGCATCCCGCGATCTTCCGCGATTTCCTCGCCGAGGATGGCGTTGCCTGGGATGCCGTCGAGTTGGACCGGGGCGATGCGATCCCTCCGCTCGCCGGCTACGATCAGCTATGGGCCATGGGCGGGCCCATGGATGTCTGGGAGGAGGATAAGCATCCCTGGCTCGTCGCCGAAAAGCGCGCGATCCGGGAGGCCGTGCTCGAGCGCGGCATGCCTTATCTAGGGGTCTGTTTCGGTCACCAACTCCTGGGTGCGGCGCTCGGCGGCGAGGTGGGCAAGGCGCCTCAGGCCGAAGTCGGCGTGCTGGATGTCGAGCTGACCGAAGCGGGCCGTGCCGACCCGCTGTTCGAAGGCATCGCCGATCGCTTCAAGGCCTTGCAATGGCATGGGGCCGAAGTCCGCCGGCCGCCTCAGGGGGCGGCGGTGCTGGCGCATTCGCCGCTTTGCGCCGTCCAGGCCATGCGGGTGGGACGCCGCGCCTATGGCATGCAGTATCACTGCGAGATCCAGCCCAACACCGTCAGCGACTGGGCCGTGATCCCGGCCTATGCCTGCGCGCTCGACGACACCCTGGGCCGGGGCTCCATGCCGCGACTTGAGGCGGCCGCCAGCGCGGAAATGCCAGCCTTCAACCGCGACGCCCGGCGCCTCTATCGCAATTTCATGGCGCTTGCGCAACGCTAAGCGTGCGGATCGGCGCTGCCGAACAGACGGGGGATCTCGATCGCCGGGCACCGGTTCATGATCACCGTAAGGCCGGCCGCTTCGGCGCGAGTGGCAGCGGCGTGATCGATCAAGCCGAGCTGCATCCAGATCGCCTTGGCGCCGGCGGCGATCGCCTCGTCGGTCATGCGGCCGAGGGCCGCTTGATTGCGGAAGATGTCGACCATGTCGATCTGTTCCGGGATATCGGCGAGGCGGGCGTAGATCCGTTCACCCAGGAGTGTCTTGCCCGCCTGTCCCGGATTCACCGGGATCACCCGATAGCCCCGGCTCTGCAGAAATTGCATCACTCCGTTGGAAGGACGTTCGGGCTTGAGGCTCGCCCCCGGCATGGCGATTACCTTCACGCGCGATAACAGCGACCGCAACAAGGCGTCCGGGTCGTCGGTCAAAGGGGATTCAGCAGCCGCGCCAGCGCGGCTGGCGCTTTGCCAGGAAGGCGTCGATGCCTTCGCCGGCATCAGCCGCCATCATGTTGCCGGTCATGACTTCGCTGGCATAGGCGTAGGCATCTGCAAGATTCATCTCGGCCTGGCGATAAAAGGCTTCCTTGCCGATCTTGAGAGTGAGGGGCGATTTGGCCGCGATCTGCTGGGCCAAGGCCATGGTTTCTGCCTCCAGCGCGGCAAGAGGCACCACGCGATTGACCAAGCCGATCTCCTTCGCGCGGATGGCGGGCACCATATCGCCCGTGAGCAGCATTTCCATCGCCGGCTTGGAGGGGACGGCGCGAGACAAGGCGACCATGGGTGTGGAACAGAAGAGTCCGATATTTACCCCGGGCGTGGCGAAGCGCGCATCTTCCGATGCGACGACGAGATCGCAGCTTGCCGCCAGTTGACAGCCCGCAGCCGTCGCCACGCCATGGACCCGGGCGATCACCGGCTTGGGCAAGCGCATGATCGCCTGCATCAGCGCGCTGCAACGCTGGAACACCGCCTGATAGCTCTCGCGATCCGGCCGGCTGCGCAGCTCCTTCAGGTCATGGCCGGCGCAGAAAGCGGGGCCGGCACCGGCAATGATCACGACCCGGACCGACCCATCCGTCGCGATCTCGCCAAGCGTGGAGAGGAGTGCCTCCATGAGTTCCATGGAAAGGGCATTGCGGGCGGCAGGCCGGTTGAGGGTGATGACGGCGACGTCATCCTGGTCGTGCCGCAGGAGTGGGCCGGCCGTTTCGATCTCTCTGTTTGCCGCCAGATCATGGGCCATGGCTTCAATCTCGCCCGCACCATGCGCGCTGGCAAGTGCGGTTCATGAGGTATTATGCTACCGCATCGGTAACTATAGGCGCCGTCGCGATTATTTCATTGACGCGGTCCCGGATATGGCCATACTCCGCGCCCGACCCAACCGACCGGCAACGCAAGAGTGTCCCATGAAGACCCTGTCCCTGAAGCCCGCCGACGTCACCCGGGCCTGGCATCTCGTCGATGCCGAAGGCCTGGTACTCGGCCGGCTTGCGTCCCTGGTCGCCATGCGCCTCAGAGGCAAGCATAAGCGGACCTTCACGCCTCATGTCGACTGCGGTGATTTCGTCGTCGTGGTCAATGCCGAGAAGGTTCGGCTCACGGGCAACAAGCTGACCGATCGCAAGTTCTATTGGCACACCGGCCATCCGGGCGGGGTCAAGGAGCGGACCATGGGTCAGATCCTCGGCGGGCGCTATCCCGAGCGGGCGATCCTCAAGGCGGTGGAGCGCATGGTTCCGCGCGGACCGCTCGGCCGCGAGCAGATGCGCCACCTGAAGGTCTATGCCGGTGCTGCCCATCCGCACGATGCGCAGAAGCCGGTGAAGTTGGACATCGGCGCGATGAACCGCAAGAACAAGAGGACGGCCGACGCATGACCCCCGAAACCCAGACGCTTTCCGATCTCAAGGATCTAGGCGTCGCCGCCAAGGTGCCTTCGGCGGCCGCTCCTGTCCACGAACAGAAAATCGATGCCCAAGGCCGGTCCTATGCCACAGGCCGGCGCAAGAACGCCGTGGCGCGGGTATGGCTGAAGCCAGGCACGGGCAAGGTGCTGATCAACGGGCGCGAGGGCGCGATCTATTTCGCCCGGGCCGTGCTGCGGATGACCATCGCCCAGCCTTTCGGCGTGACCAATCGCCTCGGCCAGTACGACCTGACGGCGACGGTCACCGGCGGCGGACTCTCCGGCCAGGCCGGCGCCATCCGCCACGGCATCAGCCGCGCGCTGACCCACTATGAGCCGGCGCTTCGCGCAGTCCTCAAGGCCGGCGGTTATCTCACCCGCGACAGCCGCGTGGTCGAGCGCAAGAAGTATGGCCGCTCCGGCGCGCGACGCAGCTTCCAGTACTCGAAACGCTAGGGACGAAACCCAACCTGTGTTGGAATGGGGGCGTCCCGCAGGGACGCCCCTTTTCGTTGGAGGTGCCGGGACATGGCTATGAAGAATCGGGTGCGGATCGGAATCCTGGGTGCGAGTGGCTACACGGGCGCGGAGCTCCTGCGGCTGCTGGCCCGCCATCCCGGTGTCGAAATCCGCTTGCTGACGGCCGACCGGCAGGCGGGCAAGCCGCTGGGAGAGATTTTT
>DATNJA010000295.1:0-4796 GCA_035604155.1 Candidatus Udaeobacter sp.
GCGCCTCAACGGGGATCGCCTGACGCTGATGCTGCCCAAGGACGGCGCGGTCATGTACGGCGAGGCGGTGGACCGGCGCCTCGAAGCCCTGGGCCGGGCGCTCGGCCGGCGGGTGGAGCGGGGAAGTTCCGCCCGGCGCGGGCGGAAGTAACTCAAGCCGCCGCGCGGGCTCTGCGCGCCGCGCCGGGGTCCTTGTGGAAGCGGCCGCCCTTCATCACGGCAAGCAGGCGGTCCGGATCCTGCAGGATACGGATGTCCGCCGACGGGTCGCCATCGACCAGGATGAGGTCGGCGAGCGCGCCGGCCCTGACCACGCCGAGTTCGCCCGGCTTCATCATGAGCTCGCCGCCCAGTCGCGTGGCAGCCACGATCGCCTCCATCGGCGCAAAGCCGAGGAGCGTGACGCAATGCTCCAGGTCGCGGGCGTCGTCGCCGATCCTGTTCCAGGCGAAGCCGTAGTCGCCGCCGGGAAGCACGCGCACGCCCCGGCGCTTGAGGTCCCGCATGCAGGCCGAGCCTTGCTCCAGCTCGCGGCGCATGCCCATGGCAGTGGCTGCCTCGGGCGTGATGTCCCATTTGCCGGCTTCGAAGATGGTGGTGTAGGTGATGCCGATGGTTGGCATGACGAAGACCCGGTCCCTGGCCGCTTCCAGTGCGTCGCGCGCCGCGGCGTCGGCGAAGGTGGCGTGGTTGATCAGCTCCACGCCATGCTTGAGGCAGAGCTCGACCGCGCGCGCACTGCGGGCATGGGCAGCGACGCGCTTGCCGTGCGCCCGGCCGACCTCGCAGACGGCGTCGATCTCGGCCTCGGTCATCACCGTGCGCTCGGCCCTGGCATGGGGGACGAACTCGTCGCCCGAGGGATTGATCTTCAGGGTGTCGATGCCCTCGCGCACCAGGCTGCGGGCGGTGCGGCGGAACTCCTCGGCCCCGTCGCAAACCATCGCAAAGGTCTCGCGATGCCGGTGATAGAGGCGCACGTCGCCCAGGCCCGCCGTCGGCGTCAGCTCGGGCGTGGCCGCCAGCATCCGCGGGCCCGGGATGCGGCCGTCCTCGATCGCGTTGCGGATCACCACGTCGAGGCGGGGCTTGGCCGAGGCCATGGAATTGAGGCTGGTGAAACCGCGGTCGAGATAGGTCTTGGCGTTGGCGGCGGCCAACAGCACGTGCTCCTCGGGCGGAATGTCGCCCAGCGAATGGAGATCGGGCGTGTCGGCGAAGCTGACATGGGCATGCGCCTCAACCAGCCCCGGCATCAGCGTGGCGCCGCCCCCATCGACGATCTCGGCACCCTCCCTTGCCGCGGGGACGCCGTCCCGCGCCACGACCGTGATGCGCTCGCCCTCGACGCGGACCTCGCCGGCGAAGGCTGGCTCGCCGCTGCCGTCGATGATGCGCAGATTGCAGAAGACCACGGCGTTCATCGCTGTTCCTCCCCGGCACTTCGTTTATGTGTTGTTGAGTGCAGTTTAGCAGAAGTGGCCGGCGAGCGGGAGCGCATCGAAGCCGGCCCGGTAATCGCGGCGAAATATGCCGGCAAATCCGACTTGACAAAAGTTTAGTTTAGTTCAGTATAGTTTATGGTAGGTCGGGTGGCAGGCTAGCTGCACCCGGCGGAAGGAACCGGTCGGGCCTGGAATTGCAGCCAGCGACGAACGGGACCTAGGCAACGGACCGCGAGCAATGACTCGCCGGCAAGGCAATTTCGGGAGGAAAGCCATGCGAATCTGGAAAGCTATGTTGGCAATTGCGGCCGTGGCCGCGGCCGGCGCGTCGGCGCCGGTGGACAAGGCGCAGGCGCAAGAGAAGTCGTTGACCCTCTGCTGGGCCGCCTGGGACCCAGCCAATGCGCTGGTCGAGCTGGACAAGGACTTCACCGCCAAGACCGGCATCGCCATGAAGTACGAGTTCGTTCCCTGGACGAGCTATGCCGACCGCTTCCTCAACGAGCTCAATTCCCACAGCAAGCTCTGCGATCTGATCATCGGCGACAGCCAGTGGATCGGCGGCTCGGCGGAGAACGGCCACTACGTGAAGCTCAACGACTTCTTCGACAAGAACGGCATCAAGATGGACGACTTCATGCCGGCGACGGTGCTGGGCTATTCGGAGTGGCCGAAGAACACGCCCAACTACTGGGCATTGCCGGCCATGGCCGATGCGGTCGGCTGGACCTATCGCAAGGACTGGTTCTCGCGTCCCGAGATCCAGGCGGCCTTCAAGGCCAAGTATGGGCGCGACCTAGCCCCACCGAAGACCTATGACGAATTGAAGCAGATCGCCGAGTTCTTCCAGGGTCGTCAGATCGACGGCAAGACGGTCTATGGCGCCTATATTTTCACCGAGCGCGGCTCGGAAGGCATCACCATGGGTGTCACCAATGTGATGTACGACTATGGCTTCCAATACGACGATCCCAAGAACCCTTATCACATGGACGGCTTCGTGAATTCGCCCGGCGCAGTTGCTGGTCTCGAATTCTACAAGTCGCTCTACAAGTGCTGCACTGCACCCGGCATGAGCAATGCATATATGTCGGAAGGCCTGGACGCGTTCAAGTCGGGCGAAGTCGCGATGCAAATGAACTGGTTCGCCTTCTTCCCGGGCCTCTATAAGGACCCGAACGTCGGCGGCGACAAGATCGGCTTCTTCGTCAACCCGGCGGTCACGCAGCAATTCACACAGCTGGGCGGACAGGGGATCTCCGTCGTTTCCTACTCTGATAAGCGTGACGATGCGCTCCAATATATTAAGTGGTTCGCGCAGCCGGCTGTGCAGCAGAAATGGTGGGAAATTGGCGGCTATTCGGCCCTCAAGGCCGTGGTGCAGGCGCCGGGATTTGTTAAGAGTGCTCCCTTCGCGGCAGCTTTCCTGAGGTCGATGGAAATCGTCAAGGACTTCTGGGCGGAGCCTGCCTATGCCGAGCTGTTGCTCGACATGCAGAAGCGGGTTCACGACTACGTCGTCGCCGACAAAGGCACGGCCAAGGAGGCGCTCGACGCTCTTGTCAAGGACTGGACAAAAGTGTTCCAGGACGAAGGCAAGATCTGAGGCCAGCGTCCGCCCGGTCGCCGGCGCTCCATCCGCTTCCAGCGGGTGGCGTGCCGGGGCCGGCAGGCGAAGCCGGTCCCGGGCCCGGAGCTATCCTAGCCTCTAAGGCCCGGCTTGCTCGATCAGGCCATCCGGCATCAAGGTGGCGAAAAATATGAGTGATGCGGTGGAAAAGAGACCCCTGGCTGAAAGGCTGGCCGAGGCGACGCCCGGCGGGATCGCCCGGCGCATGCGTGGGCTGTCCGACCGGTCGATTACCTGGCTCTTCATCTCGCCGACCATCGCGCTGCTGCTCGCCATCAACATCTTCCCGCTGCTTTGGACGGTCGTGCTGTCCTTCACCAACTACCGGGCCAACCGGGAGGCGCCGATCCGCTGGTTCGGCATCCGGTACTATGCCGACATCCTGACCGATCCCGACATCTGGGCCGGGATGCAGGTGACGGCGCGCTTCGTCGTCAGCACCATCGTCATCGAGACGCTGCTGGGCTTTGCGCTCGCCTTTCTGATCGACCGCAAGTTCCGGGGCCACGGCTTCTGGACCACCGTGATCCTGATCCCGATGATGCTGTCGCCGGCGGTGGTGGGGAACTTCTGGACCTTCCTCTACCAACCCCAGATCGGCCTGTTCAATCACGCCGTCTCGTTCCTGACGGGCATTCCGCCGTCGTCCTTCACGATGATCGGAGACGTCACGTTGGCGCCCTGGTCGATCGTCATCGTCGACGCCTGGATGTGGACGCCCTACGTGATGCTGATCTGCCTGGCGGGTTTGCGCTCGATACCCAACGACATCTACGAGGCGGCCGAAATCGACCGCGCCTCGGCCTGGCGGCAGTTCTGGTCGATCACGCTGCCCATGGCGCTGCCTTTCATCATGCTGGCGGTGCTGTTTCGGGGCATTGAGAACTTCAAGATGTTTGACCTGGTCAATCTGCTGACCAATGGCGGCCCGGGCTCGACCACGGAACTCGCGTCGATCACGCTGAAGCGCGAGGCCTTCGAGAAGTGGCGAACCGGCTATGCCTCGGCCTTCGCGGTCATCCTGTTCGTCTCCATCTTCGGCCTGGCCAATATCTACGTGAAGGCCCTCAACCGGGTGAAGCAGCGATGAGCACCGCGGCGGTCGCCCATTCCGTGGTCACCCCCAGCCCTCGGGCGAAGTGGATCGCCGGCGTGCTGGTGGTCGCCTATGCCCTCATCTCCATGATCCCGCTGTTCTGGATCGTGATCACGGGGCTGAAGACGCCGTCGGACTCGATCTCCTATCCCCCGAAGATCCTCTTCACGCCCTCGCTGGAGGGCTACGTGAACCTGTTCACCACGCGCACGCGCCAAACGCCGGAATTCATCGCGAGCCTGCCGCCGGCGACAACCTGGTACGACAAGCTCGTGCGTTCCCGAAACATGGTGATCGCCGGGCCCTCGCGCTACCTCGAGCGCTACGTGAATTCGCTCATCATCGGCTTCGGCTCGACCTTCCTCGCCGTAGTGCTGGGCACGATCGCCGCCTACGCCTTTTCGCGATTCAAGGTGCCGGCCAAGGACGATCTGCTCTTCTTCATTCTGTCGACGCGCATGATGCCGCCGATCGCCGTCGCGATCCCGATCTATCTCATGTACCGCGAGGTCGGACTGCTCGACACGCATCTCGGCATGATCCTGCTCTACACGGCGGTCAACCTGTCGCTCGCCGTCTGGCTGCTCAAGGGCTTCATGGACGAGATTCCGCGGGAATACGAGGA
>DATNJA010000296.1:0-3749 GCA_035604155.1 Candidatus Udaeobacter sp.
GGGGGATCCACAGCTGGAGAAGGACGGCTGGAACTATCTGCCTTGCGAAATGCGGCGAACGATGGGGCAATTCGGACTCTCTCGACAATAGGGGGAAAGCCGGCCTGCCGCCAGTTCCCGACGCAATTCCCGGTACTCTGGTCCGTTGAAAACATCGCCCAGAAATTCGGGAATCGACCGGTCGCCGCGCTCGCTCCAAGCGGCGAAGGGCTTGCGGCCATAGCAGCAGGGCGTGATGCCGCGGTTCAGCGCGTAGATGGCCTTCCACGGCTCGCTGCAGATCGGTCTTCCGGGCTCGCCAGCTGGGGACTCCTGGTCGCGGGGAAAATTCTCCCACTCGGCCATCGTCCACAGCCCGATTTCACGCGCCTGACGTCCGGCTTCCGCGCCGATCCGCCGTAGCTCCTCCATGTCGATCAGCTCGGAGTCATAGTCGAATGCGAACCCGTCACGCAGGTGGGTTTTCTTGTCCAGGCAATCTTCCGGCCAAAGGGCCCTGAGATAGGCCCGGTCGACGCCGACGTCCTTCATGCGTCCGAGAAATTCGCCGATTTCCGACTTGTTGGAGTTCATCACGATGAAGCTGACGGTCACCAGAGGGAGGTCGTCATGGGCCTTCTTGTCCCGACAGAGGCGGCGAAGATTCTCGAGAATCAAATCGAACTTGTCGTCGCGATAACGGGCGTAGCCGCGGGAGGTCGCCGAGTCGATGGAGACATAAAGCTGGATCTGCCGGCCGAGAAGGGCGGAACGGACGCGAGGACCCAGGGTCTGCCCGTTGGAGGTGAAGGAGAACGTCCGCCCGTCGTCGGCCAGGAGATCGACAATCTCCGCGAATTGCCGATGGAGCGGCGGCTCGCCGTAGCTGCAATCGTTGACCTCGCGCGCCAATTCGAGAAATTCACCGAACTGGCGGATCGAATCCGTCGAAGACGCGGGCGCCCCGGCTTCCTCCCGCTTCGCCCAGTCCCAGGAACAGTAGACGCAAGGCGCCTTGTCCGCGATGTTGCAACGCACTTCCATGGTCAGGCGCAGCATCGGCGGCATCGATGCGAGAACCGGTGCGCCGGCTTCGTACTCGCTGGCGTTCAGCGCGGCGTTCGCCACCCTGCGGACGATCAGGTCGTGCCGGCGGGCGTCGTCATGCGGCTCGATGCGTCTCAGCATGAGGCCGAGTTCGCGCCCGTCGCCGGGCGCCTCGAAGCCGGGTTCGACCGCGAATTCGATCGCGGACGCTCGATCGAGGGACAGGGCGATGTCGTAATGCTCCCAGCCGGCCATAAGACGTATGACGGCCAGCTCCCGACCACGAGAATAACATCGCAGCGTCGCAGCTCCGCTTGGCCGGCAGGCATGCAAGGTCAGAAATCGCACACCTACGGCCAGGCCGAGAGAACATGTCTTCCCGATCCAGCAGAACGCGCCCAACTCGTCCCTTTCGATCGGGTGGAATCCGGAAATCGGCCAGATACGGGCATTGCGGAAGATTCCGCCCCAGCCATGGGGCTGCGGCCCGCCTGCGGGGAGGTCGGCGCGGCCGAGACCAACATTCATTGTTGCGTTCCCCATTTTCGGCCTCATCCCCGGGGCGGCAGGACAAAACGCCGACGGCTTGCTCCCCGACCTTGCTATGCCAGACGGCCGAGAACCATTCCCCTCTCGGCGATATTGCCATGTCCGGGCCCGCACTTGCCCAGCCGTTTTTGGGCTTCGACATCATCGCGGTCGTCTGCAACAATCAAGGCCCCGACATCGATCGAGGCCTCCAATAAAGACCGTCTCCTACACCAAGTTGAGCGATGCCACGCCGGCAGATTTCGAGTTGCGGCGCCTTGCAAACGCGCCATTTGTCCAGGCGGCCCCGGAGCGAGTCCTTGCCGCGCTCGAAACCGTGGCGGAGACCTTTGTCGGCCACCAGATCAGCGTCCTGGACCACATGCTGCAAGCCGCCACGCGCGCCGTGCGGGATGGGGCCGACGACGACCTGGTCGTCGGCGCCTTGTTGCATGACTTCGGCAATCTGTTCGCGCCGCACAATCACGCGGAATTCGCCGCAGCGCTGCTGCGCCCCTATGTGCGTGAAGAGGTGCACTGGGTCGTTCGCCATCACGGGATATTCCAGCTCTACCATCGCGGCGTTAAGCCGGATAAAGACCCGAACCGGCGCGAGCGCTATCGCGCGAGCCCCTATTACGAGACCTGCATAAGATTCTGCGAGCGCTGGGATCAAGCCTCCTTCGACCCCGCTTACAAGAGCCTTTCCCTGGCCGATTTCGCCCCGATCGTGGGCCGGGTTTTCGGCCGGCCTCCCCATGCCGTCGACCTGCTGGGCTGGGGCGAATGAAACAGGGGAAGGAAAACGCCGCTGCCCCTGGCAAGGGGCCGCAAGTTCGGACGGCGCGCGGCGTGGACAGGCCATAGCGCCTGCCCCAGGGCAGCACCGTCAGGCCAACGTCCCCAGCCGCCGCCAACTGCCCCAGGCCTCGGGCCGGCGGCTCACCAACTCTTCCAAGCCTTCGAGATAGGCGCCGGTGGCGGCCAGAATGGCCTCTGTCGCAGGTAGATCGCGGGACAGCGGCAGCGGCGGGCCGAGGATGATCTCGAAGCGGCGGGGGTCCGAGCGGTTGCGAATCGCATGAACCGGAATGAGCGCCGCACCGCTGAGCAACGCCGCCTTCGGGGCCCCGATCGCCAGACGGAGGTGCCCCTCCAGCAACCGGCCTTCGGCCAGCTGCCGGCCTTCATGGGTACTCGCGGTGATGGACACGACGCCGTTTTCCGCCAGGCAGGCCAGCAGACGACCCAGCGCCCGCTTCGGGCTGCCGCGATCGTAGACCAGGCGCTCCTTCAGATAGGTGCGCTCGAAGAGAATCCTGATCGGGTTCAGGAAGCGGATGGCAAAGCGCGTCTTGGAAAAGCCGTGCTCCGGGCGGCTCAGATGGCTGACCCCATAGCGGGCGAGGGCGACCTTGACCGCATCGCCGGCGCCGACGAAGTCCGAGATCCAGAGAACGGCGCCGCGGCCCTCGTCCAGCGCTGCGTCCAATCGCTCGATGCCGCGGCACTCGTAGACGAGATCCGGACCCGCGAGGAGCCCGTGCAGGAGATCGAGCTGGGATGCGAGCCGGCCGGCATAGACCTGTCGGACGATGCTTCGCGCCACGGCGTCCTCGACATTCGCCATGCGGCGAAGCGCCTGGCTTGCGGCTTGGGCGCGAACGCCCAAAAGCGCCGGAATGGCAAGCGCCCGGCAGAGACCCCAGCGCAGGCGGCAGGGCAGGAGCGACAGCGGCAAGCCTGCCAGCAGCCAGAACAGGATCGCCAGATCGCCGGCGGCAATAAGCCGGCGGGCCGTCGGCTTGACGGCGCGCCGCAAAAGCCGCAAATCGCGCCCGGCGGGACCAGGGCCTATCGAACCCGCGGCCGCCAGCTCCGCCGGTCCTTGCCGGGCCGGCTTCATGAGGGCCGGGCGTATTCGGGGTAGATGAAGCCGATCGCCCACACGGCTGACCGCCGATTCTGGTTCACGGGTGCCGCGATCGAAATCAGCTTGGCGCCGCCGCGGATCATCCGCTCGAACATTTCCACGTCCGCGCCGCCGGCGAAAGCCAAACGGGGATCGAAGGGGGCGGGACTCGGCCGGGCGCCTTCCTGACGGTCCAAGGATCGCAACAGCCTGACAAGCGAACCGCGGCGACGATAAGTGACGATGCATACGGAAATGTCGGGTTCTGGCTGCATCGACTTGA
>DATNJA010000297.1:0-29133 GCA_035604155.1 Candidatus Udaeobacter sp.
TCGTCCTGCCAGCCGCCGATGGCGAAGACCTTTCCGCCGACCTTCCAGACATGGGACCCGCCCCATTGCATGACATAATTCGTCGCAGCGAGGCCGCGGCAGAATGCGTTGAATTTCTTGTAGGTCATCGTTCGGGGCTCGAAATCCGGGCGTCGGTCATGACCGACAGCAAATTACCATGCGGAGATTGTAGGCATTTCACTTTGGTGCGAATTCATTCCGGTCCTGGTCCGATGTCGAAGCCGAGCGCGCACCTGCGGATGACTGAGACGCGGCAACCGGAGGCAAGGCGTGTCGCTCGCACGAGGAATTGATTGGACGGTGCGTCTCTTCGGCCCCGCTGCCGCTTCTGACCGGAGAGGGACAGCGACATCACGGCGACATTCTCCGCGAGGCCGCAAAGCTGGCGGTGGCCGGCGAGATGGTGCCGCTCGTGGATCCGCGGCGCTTCACCTTGGATACCGTCTCGGAGGCCTATCGCGCCCTCAAGGAGGTAAGGCCGGTGGCAAGCTCGTGGTGGACATAGGCCCGGCCGATCAGGAGTCCGCTTCGGAAGCGTGAACAACGTTCCCAACGCTCGCCGGGGCGGAGCGTCTGCGCCTGAACCCTCGTGTCAGGCAGCAACGACTGTGACGCGGGCTGATGCCCGCGACCGGGGCTTCTTCCTGATCACGATATCCACGTCCCTGTCGAGAGCGGTCAAAAACGTCATGAGCCGTTCGATGGAAAAGCCACCGAGCTTGTAGTTCGCGAGGGCCGAGACCTTCGGCTGGTTGATTCCAAGCCTGTTCGCCGCCATTGCCTGGGTGAGCCGCTGACCGGCGATGACGCCGTTGAGGGCATATGCCAACTGCAGCTTTGTCTGTCGCTCCTCGGCGTCGGCGTAACCGAGATCGGCGAAGACGTTCCCGGTGCCACGCGTGATTGCGTCGTCGGCCCCGATCGCAGCCTCAGCGCTTCGCTTTGCCATAGCGGGCCTCATAGTCCAATTGCGCCACCTTCAACCGTCTTCCGACCAAGTCCACGTCGACCTGTGCCGTCTTGATCCCTCGGGGCGACTTCTTCTGGAAGGCGTGCAGCACATACACGGCCTCTTCGAAGCGCACGGTGTACACCGCCCGGTAGCTGTCCCCGTCGTGTTCTTCGACCACCTCGAAGACGCCGGATCCCTGCCCCTTCCATGGCTTGGCGGAGGGGTGCTTGCCGCCAAACTGGGCCAACCCAAGCGCGTTGCCCATCTCGTCCTTGACGGGCTCTGGGAATCCAAGGAAGTCCTTCTTCGACGAGCCTACCCAATCGAGCGGCTTTTCGCCTTTCGCCAGGATGCGCGCCACCTGTCTTTATCCCATTTTTGGGATGATACTGCAAGTTGCTAGATGGAGAGACAAAGGCTTTACCTGCGCGTCCGTATGAATTCCGAGGTCCGCCCGAATACGCGAACGGCCGCCCGCGCAATCGCCGGCGGCCGCTGCCCCTGGAAAGACTCTGGCGACTTCGCTCTACGCCGCCGCTTCGGACTTCCTCTGATAGGCCATCGCACAGTGGGTCGGGCAGTAGGGGCGGCCGGGGACCGCCTCGTGGCCGCAGAAGTGGAAGCCCGGCTGCTTGGGATCGCCCACGGGCCAGGAGCAGCTCCGGCCGCCGGCTTGCGGCGCCTTGGCTTGCGTCGAGGGCTGAGCCGGAACCGGCGGCGGCGTTTCGGCCACCGGCTGAGGGGCGGGCTCGGCCATGGTTTCGCCGGGCGCCTCGGCCGGCTGGCTCGGACGGCTTGCCCGGACGAAGGGCGCGTTCTCGTCCCGTCGGATGGGGGAAGGCCGGCCCCGCAAGCCCAGGCGATGGGCCTTGCCGATTACGGCGTTGCGGGTGATCCCGCCCAGAAGCTCGGCGATGCGGCTTGCCGTCTGGCCCTGGCCCCAAAGCCGGCGAAGTTCCTCGACTCTTTCGTTTGACCAATCCATGGCAGCACCTACGAGATGTAGTGGATGTGACATAACAACCCACTACATCAAGCAATGCAAGCCCCGAGTCGGGGCAGGGTTTCTAGGAGACGACGCGCAGTTGCCGCTCTATCGCTGCAAGAGCCTCGCCCAAGTCCTTGCTTTCCTTGATTCTCCGCCCGCCGGCCAGGATCCGGTATTGGGGTCCGCGCTCGCCATCCAGGGACTTCACGATTGCGTAGAGGGGCCGGTCCTGGCTATGGCGGAAGACCGAGAAGAGGGCCATGCCCGGCCGGTGGTCGATGGCGTAATCCCGCCATTCGCCTGCGCCGACTCGGCGGCTGTAGAGGGAGAGCAGCAGGTTCAGTTCGCGGCGGGCGAAGAAGAGATGGCGGGCTTGGGGACGGCGTTCGGCGATTCTTATCAGCTCGGACATCGGCCTGGAACGGGCTCCTCTGAAGCTTCGCGAACAAGTTTCACCCCATTCGCCGCCGGGGTCCAGAGTCAAAGTCGAAGGGCCGGCGCGGGCGTTTGCATGGGGGATATGTTGTCGCTATGTTAGCCCGCTTTTTGCCGCCCCGAGGCCGCTGTGACGGACATTTTTCGCGAAGTCGATGAAGACCTTAGGCGCGATCAGGCGATCGTGCTGTGGCGCAAGTATGGGCGCCTTCTGGTCGTCTTCGCCGCCGCCGCCGTGCTCGCCACGGCCGGCTTCGTCTTCTGGCAGAACTACAGCGAAAGCCAGCGCGAGGCGGCCGCCCGCTCCTATGCCCGGGCGATGGAGCTGACCGCCGGGAACGACGTGGCCGCCGCGGCGTCCGCCATGGCCGACATGGCCAGCGGCGGCGGCGCCTATCGCCAGCTGGCGCAGCTTCAGGAGGCCGCCCTCGAGGCCAAGGTGGGAAAGAAGTCGCAAGCGGCCCTGATCTACGATCATCTCGCCGCCGATGATTCGGCGAACCAGGCCTTCCGCGACCTGGCGACGATCCTCTCGGCCATGATCGGGCTCGACGGACCCGATCCCGCGGCGGTCGAGAAGAAACTCCAGCCTCTTGCCGCCGATGGCCAGGCCTTCCGGCCATCGGCGCTGGAGCTCCTGGGCTATGTCGCCATCGAGCAAGGCGATTACAAAACGGCCAAGACGCGCTTCCGGGCGATCGCCGACGATATGACGGCGCCGACGGGACTGCGCCAGCGGGCGACCCAGGTTCTGGCCTGGATCGGCGACAAAGGGGGTGCGTGATGCGCCGCATAGCGGTGCTGCTCCTGGTCGCGGCGACGCTGGCCGGATGCGCCGACGCCAAGAGCTTCCTCGGGCTCGGCACCTATAAGAAGCCCCTGCCGGGCCAGCGCATCTCGATCCTGCAGCTGGGTCAGACGGAAGCCGCGGACCCGGCCCTTGCCGACGTCAAGATCCTGCTGCCCCAGCCCTTCGAAAATCCCGATTGGCCGGAGCCGGGCGGCTATCCCAGCCATGCCATGCAGCATCTGGCCCTGGGCAAGGCGCCCAAGGTCGCCTGGACCCGCAACATCGGGGCCGGCACCGATTCCGATCTCTGGCTGTTGTCCGAGCCGGTGATCGCAGCCGGCCGGGTCTACGCGATGGATGCGGAGTCCCGCGTCTCGGCCTTCGATGCCAGTTCGGGCCAGCGGGTCTGGCGCACCAACCTGGGCGAGGACGTGGGCAGCGACAAGCTTCTGGGCGGCGGCGTTTCCTATGACGCGGGCAGGATCTTCGCCGGCACCTCCTTCGGCCAGGTGGTGGCGCTCGACGCGGCGACCGGCAAGGTGATCTGGCACAAGGATGTCAACGGGCCCATGCGCGCCGCGCCGGCCGCCAGCAGCGGCCGCATCTTCGCCGTCACCATCGACAACACGCTGCACGTCCTGGCCGAGGACGACGGCCGCGAACTCTGGACCCATAGCGGGCTCGAAGTGCCGGCCGGCATGCTGGGCACGGCGACGCCGGCGGTGCAGGGCAGCCTGGTCGCCGTGGTCTACAGCTCCGGCGAGATCTACGGGCTCAAGGTGGATACCGGGCGCACGCTGTGGACCGACACCCTGGCCGGCCAGCTTCGCGGCGGTTCGACGGATACCATCGCCGATATCCGCGGCCGGCCGGTGATCGACCGCGACTTCGTGGTTGCCATCAGCCATAGCGGCATCATGGCGGCGCTGGATGCCAGGCGCGGCGATCGGATTTGGGACGCCGACATCGGCGGCATCCACGCGCCCTGGGTCGCCGGCGACTATGTCTTCGTGCTGACCGACCAGCAGGAGCTGCTCTGCCTTAACCGGGCGGATGGGCATATACGCTGGGTCTCCGGGCTGCCGAGGTACGAGAACCCGACGGACCAGAAGGGGCCGATTCTTTGGCAGGGGCCGGTGCTGGCGGGAAACCGCCTGATCCTGACTAGTACCGACGCCAGGGCCATCACGGTCTCGCCTTACACGGGCAAGCTCCTGGGCCAGATCGACCTGCCTTCGCCGACCCATCTGCCGCCGGTGGTCGCCGGCAACACCCTCTATATCCTCTCCGACAACGCCGATCTCACCGCGCTCAGGTAGGGGGCGATCCTGGCCCTCACCGTCGCCCCCCTGACCGTGGCTATCGTCGGCCGGCCCAATGTCGGCAAATCGACCCTCTTCAACCGGCTGGTGGGCAAGCGCCTCGCCATCGTCGACGACACGCCGGGCGTGACCCGCGATCGCAGGTTCGGCGAAGCGCGGCTGGCCGATCTCAGCTTCACCGTGGTGGATACGCCGGGCTTCGAGGACCAGCAAGGCGAAGGACTGATGGCGCGCATGCGCCGGCAGACCGAGCAGGCCGTGGCCGAGGCCGATCTGGCGCTGCTGGTGGTCGATGGGCGGACTGGCCTGACGCCGCTGGACAGCCACTTCGCCGCCTGGCTGCGCAAGTCGGCCAAGCCGGTCCTGCTGGTGGCCAACAAATGCGAAGGCGGCAAATCGGAGGCCGGGCGCCTCGACGCTTTCCGCCTCGGCTTCGGCGAGCCGATCGCCGTCTCGGCCGAGCATGGCGAAGGCATGGCCGATCTCTACGAGGCCCTGGCGCCGCGGGTCGGGAGCGTGCCCGAAGAGGCCGATGAGGAAGCGAAGGAGCAGGAGACTCCGGAGGAACCGAAGGCCCTTCAGCTCGCGCCCTCAGGGCCTAAGGCCCTGCAGCTCGCTATCGTCGGCCGGCCCAATGTGGGCAAATCGACCCTGATCAACCGGCTCATCGGCGAGGAGCGCTTGCTGACCGGACCCGAGGCCGGCATCACCCGGGACGCCATCGCCGTCGAATGGCTGCATCGCGGCCGGCCGGTTCGCCTCGTCGATACGGCGGGCATGCGCCGGCGGGCCAAGGTGGTGGAGAAGCTGGAAAAGCTCTCGACCGAGGACAGCCTGCGCGCCATCCGCTATGCCCAGGTGGTGGTGCTCGTGCTGGATTCCGTCGACCTCATGGAGAAGCAGGACCTCACCATCGCGCGCATGGTGGAGGAGGAGGGCCGGGTCCTCATCATCGCCGTCAACAAATGGGACCTGGTCGAGAATACCAAGGAGACTCTGGCGCGCCTCGGCGACCGGTTGCAGACCTCCTTGCCCCAATGCCGCGGCCTGCCGGTGCTGCCGGTATCGGCCAAGACAGGCCGGGGCCTCGACAAGATTCTGGACGAGGCCTTCGCCATGGTCGAGGTCTGGAGCCGGCGCATCTCGACGCCTGCCCTCAACCGGTGGCTCGAGGCGATGGAGCAATCGCATCCGCCACCACTGGTCAAGGGCCGGCGCCTAAAGCTGCGCTATATCACCCAGACCAAGAGCCGCCCGCCCAGCTTCGCCCTCTTCTGCAATCTGCCCAACGATATGCCCGACTCATACCTGCGCTACCTGGTGAACGGGCTGCGCGAGCGCTTCGAGCTGCCCGGCGTGCCGATCCGGATTGAGCTGCGGCGGGGTGACAATCCCTATGCCAAGCGGGGACGGTCGTAGAAGTTTCGCGTGGAATCAAGAGAAGTAAACCACAGAGACACAGAGGCACAGAGAAGAACGAGAAGTAATGGGCCGCGACGCGGCCCTTTGTTATTATCTACTTATTGTTTTTCTCTATAGTCCTTGCCGTCGATCCGAAATCCTTCGCCTTCAGTCGCGTCCGGTGCCAGCGGCTGGCGTCCTGGTGCTTTGGCGCAGCCGCGCGTTCAGACGACGAGCGATTCTGCCGGCTTGGCGGCTATAAGCCCCGCGACCGAGCGCAGCCCGGCGAGAAGGCGCTCGCGGCGCGCCTCGCAACCGAGGGCGAGACGGATGCTGCCTGGAGCATGACCCGGTTTCAGGGAGAAGATGTCGCCCGTCGCGATTCTGACGCCGCGGCGCGCCGCTGCCTCACGGAATGACATCTCTTGCCAGAATTCGGGAAGCTCCAGCCAAAGATGGAAGCGCAGGCCATCCTGGCCGGAAACCGCTCCGCGCAGAATCTCCCGCGCCGCTTGGCAGCGCACCGACATTTCTTCGCGCAACTCCGCGTTCAACCGGTCGGCGGTTCCGTCCGAAACCCATCGGTGAACGATTTCCGCCATGACCGGCGCCGGCATCCAGCACGACATCCGGACCACGCTGCGCACCGCTTCGATGAGAGACGAGGGCGCCCGCAGCATGCCGATCCGCAATCCCGGCGCCATGCATTTCGAGGCGCTGGTGACGTAGATGGCTCGATCGGGAATCCAGCACGCCAGCGGTCGGGGACGCTCCGGCGGCAAGAACCCAAAGACATCGTCTTCGATCACGATCAGTTCATGGCGATCCGCAATGCGAGCGATCTCGCGCCGTCGGGCCTCCGGCATGATGATGCCGGTCGGCGAATGAAGCGTCGGCATGCAATAGAGCGCTTTGGGCTTCCCCTTGCGGCAGGCCGCGTCGAGTGCATCGGGCAGGAGCCCCTTGGAATCCATATCGAGTCCGACCAGGCGCAGCCCCAGATGATGCGCGATCTCCTTCATCGGGGGATATGTGAGCCGTTCGGCAAGCACGACGTCGCCTGGTCGCGTGACCGCCATCAACGCCGACAGGATCCCATGCTGCGCGCCATTGGTGAGGACGACCAAGTCAAAATCCGCTTCGAGCCCGGCCCGCCCCAGCCACGCGGCCGCGGATCGGCAATGCCGTTCGATCCATCCTCCGGGATGATGGTCGAGCAGGCCGGCAAGACCGGGTTCGTCCGCCAAGGCGGCGAAGCTTCGACGAAGCGCCTCGCCGCCGAGCCCTGGCGGCGGCAGATTCATGACCAGGTCGATCGGGCCATCGTCGGGCCGCTCCCGGCTCCATAGGCTCTGCGGCCCCGACCGGCTTTCGGGACGATGGGCGAATGTTCCGCGCCCCACTTCGCCGCGCAGGAGCCCGCGCCGCTCTGCATCCATGTAGGCGCGGGTCACGGTCCCGAGCGAAAGCCCGAGTGCGAAGGCAAGCTTTCGCTGCGGCGTCAGTTTCTCGCCTGGAGCAAGAGCCCCGCTTTCCACGGCCTCGCGAATGGCCTCGACGAGCGCCAGGTGCTTGGGGCCCTTGCGTCCGGAAAGTTCGGGGATCCACATTGTCACTATGACAATAGATACATTGACGGCCAGCATCAACACGAATGCTATGTATCAATGAACGTCAGAGAATGAGGCAATGATATGACTGGCTCCCGTCTGTTCAACTCCGCCGTGCCGGGCGGCACGCAGGACGTCTTTTATTCGCGAAAGAGCATCGTGCCGCTGCCGATGATCGAGCGCGCCGAAGGCATCATGATGTGGGACGAGGCCGGCAGGGAATATCTCGATTCCTCCGCCGGGCCGATGGTGAGCGCGCTCGGCCACGGGAACCCGCATGTCATCGAGGCGATGGCGGCTCAGGCGCTGAAGCTCGATTACGCCTATTCGCGCGTCGCCCGGAATCGGGCCAATCTCGTCTATGCCGACCGGCTTGCCGCCGCTGCCGGTCCCGGATTCGAGCGCGTGAGCCTCGCCTCGGGCGGCAGCGAGGCGATGGACAACGCGCTCAAATTCCTCCGGCAGTATGCGCTTGCGACAGGCCGGCCGGAGCGGCGCAAGATCATCTCGCTCAATCCCTCCTATCACGGCGCGACCATCGCCTCGCTCGCGGCTGGCGGCAACGACGCGCTCATGCCCTTTCTCGACGGGTTCGCGCCCGCCGCCAGGACCGTGCCAGCACCCCTCAGCTATCGGATCCCCGAAGGAGAAACGCCGGAAAGCTACGCCATGGCTTGCGCGGCGGCACTAGAGGCGGCGATCCTCGAAGCGGGTCCTGAGACTGTCCTCGCCTTTCTCATCGAACCTGTCGGTGGACTGTCGACCGGCGCGGTGGTGCCGCCGGTGAAGTATTTCCGGGCGATCCGCGACATCTGCACGCGGCACGGCGTCTTCCTCGTCTTCGACGAGGTGCTTTGCGGCGCGGGGCGGACGGGCCAATTCATCACGGCGCATCATTGGCCGGACGCGCTGCCCGATGTCATCGTGATGGCGAAAGGCATCGGTGCCGGCTATGCGCCCCTGGGCGCCATGCTCGCGCCCGCGCGCATGGTGGACGAGCTTGCGGGCTCGACCGGCTTCGAGTTCAGCTATTCGTACAACGCAAACCCGATTTGTTGCGCCGCCGGCATCGCCGTGCTCGATGAGTTCGAGCGGCTGAACCTGGTGGAGCAGGCGCGCATTCACGGCGAAACCTTGCGTCGCGGCCTCGAGGAGATCATGGCGGGAAGCGCCATCCTCGGCGATGTCCGGGGGATCGGCATGCTGCTCGCCGTCGAAATGGTCGCCGACAAGGCCAGCAAGCGCCCCTTGCCGAACGGCTTCCAGCCGACCGAACGAATCCGCATCCACGGGCTCGAAAACGGGATCATGCTCTATTCCCGGCCCACGGCCGGCGGACGATACGGCCATTGGTTCATGATCGCCCCGCCGCTGACGATCACGGAACCGGAGATCGCCGAGCTGCTGAGACGCACGAGTGCCGCCGTCCTCGGACTTCAGCGCGAGGCCAAACTGGAGGGCCTGCTGTAATGCCGTGTCTCTGATTTCGTGACGCCTGAGCCCAGGAACGGGATTCAGGAATCGACAGGAGACAAGATTCGCAGGGTGGCGAAAGATGGAGGTTCGCCATGGCGTTTCCCCATTCTTCGCTACTTCGCTCTCTTCTCCATTGTCTCTTTGGTCGTTCCGAAATCCTTCGCCTTCAGCCGCGCGCCGTGCCAGCGGCAGGCGTCCTCGGCCAATGCCACGAAGACCTCCGTCGCCGAGTCCGGCGGCGGCAGGGTTTCGGGCTTCTCGCCGGGAAAGGCTTGGGCGCGCATGACCGTGCGCAGGCGGCCGGGATCGACGATGTTGACCTTGAGATTTGTCTGCTCGACTTCATCGGCGTAGATACCCGCGAGCCGCTCGAGCGCTGCCTTGGTGACCGAATAGGCGCCCCAATAAGCCTTGGGCGTGGCCGCGGCGGAGGAGCTGACGAAGATGGCGCGGCCGGCCGGCGCGGCGCGCAGCAGGGGATCGAGGCTGCGGATGAGCCGCCAGTTGGCGGTCAGGTTGACGTCGATCACCTGCTGCCATTCCTTGGGCGCGATATGGCCCAGCGGCGACATCGAGCCGAGCATGGCGCCGTTGGCCACCAGCACGTCGAGGCGCTTGTGGCGCTCGAAGATGGCACCGCCCAGCCGGTCGAGGGCAGGGAAGTCGGCGAGGTCGAGGGGGACCAGGGTCGCATGGCCTCCGGCCGCGCGAACCGCGTCGTCCGTCTCTTCGAGCCCGCCGACGGTGCGGGCGAGCAGGATGAGCTCGGCGCCCTCGGCGGCGAAGCGCCGGGCGATGGCGGCGCCCAGCCCGCGCGACGCGCCGGTCACGAGCGCGACGCGCCCGGCAAGTCGTCGGCGCGCCATCGCCGTCAGGCCGTTTCGGCCAGAAGCGATAGCTGCCCGGGTGGGCCCTGGCCCTGGTCGGTCAGGCTGGTGGGATAGTCGCCAGTGAAGCAGGCGTCGCAGAACTGGGGCTGGCCGCTATCGCGTCTGGCTTCGCCCATGGCCCGGTAGAGGCCGTCGATGCTGATGAAGGCCAGGCTGTCGACGCCGATGATCTGGGCCATCTCGGCCACGTCGGAGCGTGCGGCCAGGAGCTGATTTCGCTCCGGCGTGTCGATGCCGTAGAAGCAGGAATGGGTCGTGGGCGGGCTCGAGATGCGCATATGCACCTCCTTCGCCCCCGCGGCGCGCACCATCTCGACGATCTTCCGGCTGGTGGTGCCGCGCACGATGCTGTCGTCCACCAGCACGACCCGCCGGCCCGCGATCGAGGCGCGGTTGGCGTTGTGCTTCAGCTTCACGCCCAGATGCCGGATATGGTCGCTGGGCTCGATGAAAGTGCGCCCGACATAGTGGTTGCGGATGATGCCGAGCTCGAAGGGCACTTGCGCCTCGGCGGCATAGCCGATGGCTGCCGGCACGCCCGAATCCGGCACCGGGATGACGACGTCGGCGGGAGCGGGGGATTCCCGTGCCAGTTCGGCGCCGATGCGCTTGCGCGCCTCATAGACGCTCTGGCCTTCCACCAGGCTGTCGGGCCGGGCGAAGTAGATGTACTCGAAGATGCAGAATCGCCGCGCCGAAGGCGGAAAAGGCCGCATGGAGTGGACGCCGGAGCTGTCGAGGATCACGAGCTCGCCAGGCGCCACGTCGCGCAGGTAGTCGGCACCCATGATGTCGAGGGCGCAGGTCTCGGATGCCAGGATATGCCCGTCGCCGAGCCGGCCCAGCACCAGGGGCCGGACGCCGAGCGGATCGCGCACGCCGATCACCATGTCCTTGGCGAGCGCCACCAGGGAATAGGCGCCCTCCACCTGAAGCAGGGCATGGATCAGCCGGTCGATGACGCTGCCGCGCATGTGGGTCGCCATCAGATGGGTGATGACCTCGGTGTCCGTCGTCGATTGGAACAGCGAGCCCCGGCGCACCAGCTCGCGGTGCAGCGCATGGGCGTTGGTCAAGTTGCCGTTATGGCCGATGGCGAAGCCGCCGAACTCGAGGTCGGCGAAGAGCGGCTGCACGTTTCGCAGGATCGTCTCGCCGGTGGTCGAATAGCGGACATGGCCCATGGCCGCATGGCCCTTGAGGCGGCCGATGACGGCTTCCGAGGAGAAACTGTCGGCGACATGGCCGAGCGCCCTGTGGGCGTTGAACTGGTGCCCGTCATAGGCGACGATGCCGACGGCCTCCTGGCCGCGATGCTGGAGGGCGTGCAGGCCGAGCGCGCAAAGCGCCGCGGCTTGTTCGGCACCGAAGATGCCGACCACGCCGCACTCTTCCTTGAGCTTGTCGTCGTCGAAGGGATGGGTGCTGATCGTCCTGGCCATCTGCCTATTGGGTGCTCTGGATCAGCTTGTTAAGATCTTTGCGCTCGTTCTCATTATATCCCGGATCGGGCTTCGCCGCGGGCGATTTCGGCGCCGGCTGGCTCAAGGAGTCCACCGCCTGCTGGCCGAGCTGCTGCTCGACCGCGGTCTTGGCTGCATCGGCCGCCTGGCTGCCCTTGGTCAGGGCGTCCTTCGGCAGGAGGGAGCGGATCAGGTCCGCCCCCGGCGCGATCAAGCGGAGGCTCTGCGCCTGCTTGATCACGTCGGGCTGGTCTTCCGGCTTCGGCACCGCCCAGGTGAAGAAGAGATAGGCAAGGCATACCAGCACCGCCCCCCTCGCCAGGCCGAAGAAGAACCCGAGCGACCGGTCGAGCGCGCCGAAGCCGCTGCCCCGGACATTGCGGGAGAGCATGTGGCTGACGGCGGTGCACACGAACAGCGTGACCACGAAGATGCCCACGCCGGTGGCGATGTCGGCCAGCAGATCGCTCTTGATGTAGACGCGCGCGAAAGGGCGCAGATGGGGAAAGGCGTAGACCGTGACGGCCGCCGCACCGACCCAGGCGCCGATGGACAGCACCTCGCGCACGAGGCCGCGGCTGAAGGCCATCAGGCCGGAAATGACCAGAACCCCGATGACGGCGATGTCGACCGGATTGAACGGCAGATGGTTCAAGCCGTCCGGCCCCCACCGGTTCGCTCTGCCCCGGTTCGCTCTGGGCCGATTCGCGCCCTATCGCTGTGCTCTCCCCCGAACCGCTCCAACAGCGCGCTCACATGGTCGACGGGATGGAGCCTGAGGGCGCTTCCAGCGGACTTGCGCCGGCCGGCCGATTTGGGGATCAAGGCGTCGGTAAAGCCCAATTTCTCCGCCTCCTTGAGGCGCTGCTCGGTCTGGCCCACCGCCCTGACCTCGCCGCCGAGCCCGATCTCGCCGAAGATCACCAGCCCGGCCGGCACCGGCCTGTCGAACCGGGAGGAGACGAGCGCCGCGGCGACCGCCAGATCGGCCGCCGGCTCGCCGATTCTGAGCCCGCCAGCGACGTTCAAATACACATCGTGGCCGGACAGGGCAAGGCCGGAGCGGGTTTCCAGCACCGCCAGCAGCATGGCAAGGCGCCCGCCGTCCCAGCCGACCACGGCGCGCCGGGGCGTGCCGGGCAGCGAGGGGGCCAGCAGCGCCTGGATCTCGACCAGCACCGGGCGGCTGCCCTCGATCCCGGCGAACACCGTGGCGCCGCTCACCTCGCCGTGGCGCTCGGCCAGGAACAGGGCCGAAGGATTGGGCACCTCGATGAGGCCGGCATCGGTCATCTCGAACACGCCGATCTCGTTGGCCGGCCCGAACCGGTTCTTGACCGCGCGCAGGATGCGGAACTGATGGCCGCGCTCGCCCTCGAAATAGAGCACCGTGTCGACCATGTGCTCGAGCACCCTGGGTCCGGCGATCGTCCCCTCCTTGGTGACATGGCCGACCAGCAGCAGGCTGAACCCGCGCCGCTTGGCAAGGCGCACCAGCTCGGCCGCCGAGGCCCGGACCTGGGCCACGGTGCCGGGCGCGGAATCGAGGTTGTCCACGTACATGGTCTGAATCGAATCGACGATCACCAGGTCGGGCGCCGCACCTGCTTCCAAGGTCGAGGCGATATCGCGCAGCGACGTGGCCGCGGCGAGGGCCACGGGCGCGCTTTCCAGCCCGAGGCGCCGGCCGCGCATCCGGATCTGCTCGATCGCCTCCTCGCCGGAGATGTAGACGGCCTTTGCCGCCGGGCCACTGCGACCGAGCGCCGCGGCGGCCTGGAGCACGAGGGTGGACTTGCCGATGCCCGGATCGCCGCCGATGAGCACGGCCGAGCCCTTGACCAGCCCGCCGCCTAAGACCCGGTCGAACTCGGCTATGCCGAAGGCCCGGCGCGGCTCCGGCGCGGTCGCACCGGCGAGCGGTTCGAATTCGATCTTGCGCCCGCGTCCGCCCGAGAGGCCTTTGGGTGCGGCTTCGCGCGCGGCCTCCTCGACGATGCTGTTCCATTCGCCGCAGGATTCGCATCGCCCCGCCCAGCGCGGGTAGCTGGCGCCGCAGGCCTGGCAGACGAAGAGGGCGGCGCCTTTGGCCATCCGGCGTCCGGGCGCGGCTACAGCGACCGGACGGGCATCTTGATCGGTCCCTCGGCCCGGCCGTGGATGAACTGGTCGACGAAATGATTGCCGGAGCGGTCGATCTCGCCGGCCTTGCCGTCCCAGACGATGCGTCCGTCATGGATCATGGCGATGCGGTCGGCGATGAAGCGGGCGCTCACCATGTCGTGGGTGATCGAGACGGCGGTGGCGCCCAGATCGCGCACGCATTTGAGGATCAGCTTGTTGATCACGTCGCTCATGATCGGATCGAGGCCGGTCGTCGGCTCGTCGAAGAAGATGATCTCGGGCTCCTTGGCGATGGCGCGGGCGAGCGCGACGCGCTTCTGCATGCCCCCCGACAGCTCGGCCGGATAGAGCTCGGCGACGGTCGGCTCCAGGCCCACGGCGGCGAGCTTGGCGAGGGCCACCTCCTTCGCCTCGCGCCGGGCCATGCGCTCGCCCTCGATCAGGCCGAAGGCGACGTTCTCCCAGACCCGGAGGGAATCGAACAGGGCCGAGCCCTGGAACAGCATGCCGAACTTGCTGCGTACCGCCTCGCGCGCCGAACCCGAGAGATTGGTCGTTTCCCGGCCGTCGATGCGCACGCTTCCGGCGTCGGGGCGCATCAGGCCGATGATGCATTTGATGAGGACGGATTTGCCCGACCCGGAGCCGCCGATGACCACCAGGGACTGGCCGGGTTCGACCTGGATGTCGAGGCCCTTCAGGACCTGCTTCGGCCCGAAGGACTTGTATAGGCCTGTGACCGCGATCTTGGGCGCTTCGCTCATCGCGAGAAGAACGCCTCGGTCAGCATGTAGTTGAAGACCAGGATCAGGATCGAGGCCGAGACCACGGCGTTGGTAGTGGCCGCGCCTACGCCCTGGGCGCCGCCGCGGGAATGGTAGCCGTTGTAGCAGCCCATGAGGGCGACGATGAAGCCGAACACCGCCGCCTTCACCAGGCCGGAGACCACGTCCAGGCTGGTGACGAAATCGACGGTATTCTTGATGTAGGCCGACGAATTGAATCCGAGCTTGTAGATCGCGATGACGTAGCCGCCGAAGACGCCGATGATGTCGGCGACCGCCACCAGCAGGGGCAGGGCGATGAGGCCGGCCACCAGCCTCGGGACCACCAGATACTTGATGGGGTTGGTCGAGAGCGTGCTGAGGGCGTCGATCTGCTCCGTCACCCGCATGGTGCCGATCTCCGCCGCCATGGCCGCGCCGATGCGCCCGGCGACCATCAGGCCGGCCAGGACCGGCCCCAGTTCCCGGGTCAGCGAGATCACGACGACATTGGGGATCGCGGCCTCGGCGTTGAAGCGGGTGAAGCCGGTGTAGCTCTGCAGCACCAGCACCATGCCGGTGAAGATGGCGGTCAGGCCGACGACGGGCAGCGAGTAGTAGCCGACGTCGATCAGCTGCCGGCCGATCAGGCGCAACCGGAAGGGCGGACGGAAGGCGAGCCCGATCGCCTCGATGGCGAACAGCGCGATGCGGCCGATCTGCTCCAGCGCGATCAGGACCGCCGCGCCGATCGGCTGCAGGATATTGGTCATAAGCCGCGCTCGGCCGGCAGATAGACCCGGCGGATGCGGCCCCTGAGCGCGGTCAGGATCTCATAGCCGTTGGTGCCGGCCTCCTTGGCCAGCTCCTCGACGCCGTGGGAAGGTCCGATGAACTCCACCATTGCACCCGGTATGGCCCCGTCCGGCGCCGTGGCGCCGAGATCCAGCGTGATCAGATCCATCGATACACGCCCCATGACGGGAAGGCGTCGATCCCCGAAAACCGCGCAACCCCGATTGGCAAGGGAACGCATGAGGCCGTCCCTGTAGCCCATGCCGGCGATGGCGAGGAACCCCGGCGCCGCAACCCGGTGGGCCGCACCATAGCCAACGGTCATACCCCTGTCAACGCGGCGCACTTGCAGGATTTTTGCTTCTAGTTTAATGACTTGGCGCATCGGGTTCGGCTGATTGTTGAGCGGCGCGATGCCAAACATAGCCGCCCCCGGGCGGACCAGGGAGAGCTGAAAGTCGGGCCCGAGGAAGATGCCGGAAGAGGCCGCGATGCTGAGCGGTTTGCCGGTGAGGCCGAGGCGCGCGACTACGCTGAGGAAACGGTCGAGCTGGCGCCGGTTCATGGGGTTGTCGGCCTCTTCCGCGCAGGCGAGATGGCTCATCACCAGGACGAGGTCGATCTTGGCCAGGCGCTCCGGTGCGGCGGCCAGCGCCGCCACTTCCTCCTGGGTCAGGCCGAGGCGGTTGAGCCCGGTATCTATATGGAGGGCGGCCGGCGCGCCGGTTTCCGCCCAGCCCTGGATGTCCGCCATGTTTTTGAGGCACGGAATGAGCCGGTGGGCGAGCAAGCTTGCGGCCCCGCCGACGGGCAATCCGTTCAGCACATAGATGACCGCCCCGGGCAGCAGCCGGCGGAGTGCCGCACCTTCCTCCGCCGTGGCCACCAGGAAATTCCTGGCGCCCGCCGCCGCCAGGGCGGGCGCCACCTCGGCCATGCCAAGCCCATAGGCATCGGCCTTCACCGCCGCCGCCGCCTCCGCCGGCCTGGCGCGCTCGGAGAGCAGGCGCCAGTTGGCGGCAATCGCGGCAAGGTCGATGGTGAGAACGGGCCGATCGTCGCCCGGAGAAGCGTCAGCCATCCGACAGGCGGTCGTCGCGCACGAGGTTGTCGAACTTCGTCAGCACGCCTTCGAAACGAAGTTCGACCGTTCCGATGGGACCGTGACGCTGCTTGGCGATGTTCACCTCGGCCTTGTTGTGGGCGGCCTCGCAACGCTTGACCCAGTCGTCGTAGCGATCGGTGAAGCGGTTGCTCGCCTCTTCCTCGCGCTGCTTGGGTTCGCTGCGCTCCAGATAGTACTGATCGCGATAGATGAACATGACCACGTCGGAATCCTGCTCGATGGAGCCCGATTCCCTGAGATCGGAGAGCTGCGGGCGCTTGTCCTCGCGCTGCTCGACGGCGCGCGAGAGCTGGGCGAGAGCGAGCACGGGCAGGTTCAGCTCCTTGGCAATGGCCTTGAGGCCGCGGGTGATCTCCGAAACCTCCTGCACCCGGTTCTCGGACTTGATGCCGGCCGGCAGGCGCATGAGCTGGAGATAGTCGACCACGATGAGGCCGAGGCCCTGGCGCCGCTTCAGCCGCCGGCACCGGGTCCGCAATGCGGCGATGCTGATCCCGGGCGTGTCGTCGATGTAGAGGGGCAGGCTCTGCAGCTCCTGGGCCGCCGCCACGAGGCGGGAGAAATCGTCGTCGCGGCTGATCTCGCCCCGCCGGATCCGGTCCGACGAGATCTCGGTCCGCTCGGCCAGGATGCGGGTCGCGAGCTGCTCGGCTGACATCTCCAGGGAGAAGAAGGCGACCTTGGCGCCGTTCACCACCCTGGTTTCGCCCGCGGGTCCGGTCGCTTCCTCATAGGCGCGGGCGGCGTTGAAAGCGATATTGGTCGCCAGCGCCGATTTGCCCATGGAGGGCCGACCGGCCAGGATGATCAGGTCCGAGGGCTGCAAGCCGCCCAGCTTCTTGTCGAGATCGATGAGGCCGGTGGTGACGCCGGTCACATGGCCTTCGCGCTTGACCGCCGCCTCGGCCATATTGACGGCCCCGGTGAGCGCTTCGGTCAGCGGTCGCAGCCCGCCCTCGGTGTCGCCCGTTTCGGCCAGGCGGAAGAGCTTCTCTTCCGCCGTTTCCACCTGCTGCAAGGCGGATAGATCGAGGTCATGGGTATGGGCGTCGTTGACCACGTCCTCGCCCAGCTGGATCAGCTGCCGGCGCAGATGCAGGTCGTGGATGGCGTGGCCGTAGTCCTCGGCATTGATGATGGTGATGACCGAGGCGGCGAGGCGGGCGAGGTATTGCCCGCCGCCATGCTCGACCAGGGCCGGGTCCTGATCGAACAGGTTCTTCAAGGTCAGCACATTGGCGATCTGGCCCCGCTCGATCAGCTTGCCGGCCGCCTCGTAGATGCGCCCGTGGAGCGCGTCGGCGAAGTGGTCGGGCCGGAGGAACTCGTTGACCTTGTCGAAGACGAGGTTGTTGGCAAGGATGGCGCCGAGCAGCGCCATCTCCGCCTCGTAGTTGTGCGGCGGGACGCGCGGCGGGGTCTCGCCCGTCTGGCGCAGCGGCGTAACGTTGCGACTGTTGCCTGTAGGCTTTGCTTCCATCGGCCGAACCTAACAGGAGCGCCGCACCAGAAGCGCGCGCTCAAGGTGTGACTCATGGGGATAACGTGAGTCGCTTTGAGATGGAAGACTTGGCGACGGAAGATTGGGAGACGGAAGACTGGGCGACGGAATTCAGGCGCTGACGACCCGGCCCGCGTTCTCCCGCTCGAACTGAGTGATGTAGTCGCGCGTCAGCGGAACCGCGTCCTGACGCTTGGCCAGCTGCAGCTGGAACACCATCTGGTTCATGTGACGGAAGGCGACCTCGCAGCCGGCGAGATAGAACTCCCACATCCGCCCGAACCGGGCATCGTAGAGCGCCTCGATCTTCTTGCGGTTGGTCTCGAAGCGCCGGCGCCATTCGCGTAGCGTGGAGGCGTAGTGGAGGCGCAGGATCTCGACGTCGGCGACCCAGAGCCCGACATCCTCCACCGCGCGCAGCACTTCGGAAAGCGCGGGCGTGTAGCCGCCCGGGAAGATGTACTTCGTCAGCCACGGGTTGGTGCTGCCGGGCGGCTCCATGCGGCCGATGGAGTGAAGCAGCATGACGCCGTCCTCGGCCAGCAGCTCGCTCGCCTTGCGGAAGAACTCCCGATAGTGGGACGGGCCCACATGCTCGAACATGCCGACGGAGACGATGCGGTCGAAGGAGCCCTGCTGTTTGCGGTAGTCGCGCAGTTCGAAGCGGACCCGGTCAGCGAGCCCGGCCGCTTCCGCCCGGCCCTGGGCGAGCTTCTGCTGCTCGACCGAAAGGGTGATGCCGGTCACGTCGGCGCCGCCGAGCCTCGCGAGGTAGAGGCCGAGCCCGCCCCAGCCGCTGCCGATGTCGAGGATCTTCTGCCCGGGCCCAAGGAGAAGCTTGGCGGCGATATGCAGTTTCTTGTTGGCCTGGGCCGTCTCCAGGTTGTCGTTGTCACTGGAGAAATAGGCGCAGCTATACTGGCGGTCCTTGTCGAGAAAGAGATCGTAGAGCGCGCCCGACAGGTCGTAGTGATGGGCGACGTTGCGTTGCGCCCGGCTGATGGGGTTGTACGTCTGGATGAAACGGGCGATCCTCCCGAGGGGCCCGCGCCAGCGCTGGCTCGGATGCCGCTCCAGATAAATGATGTTTCGGGATATGAGATCGAGGACGTCATAGAGGGAGCCGTCCTCGCAGGTGATCGTCCCGTCCATGTAAGCCTCCCCGAAGGCAAGCTTCGGGTTGACGGCCAAGCGCCAGTGCAGCGACCGGTCATGCAGGCGGATTGTATGGGCAGGACTGTCGCTGCCGTGGAAGACATGCCGGCGCCCGTCCGCGTCGATGACGGTGAGGCGGCCGATCTTGATAGTCGGACGAAGCAAGGCGGCAAGCAGCATCGATCCGGCACTCCCCAGAGAAGGAAAGTCTAGCCGAAAGGGCCCGCCTGTCCAGGATCAAGACCTGCGTTCCGGCCATGGCCTGAACGCAAAAACGGCCGCCGACGATTGCGTCGGCGGCCGTCTGATTCTTGCTACCGTACCGGCAGGCGGTTCAGCCCTTCTTGGACTTGCCCTTCGCCTTGGCCTCGCCCTTGGCCTTGCCCTTGGGCTTTTCCTCGGCCTCGGGCTCGGCGTCCTCTTTGGCTTTGGTCTTGCGCTCGCCCTTGGCCTTGCGCTCGGCCTTGGGTTTGGCATCTCCCCCCTTGGTTTCCGCCTCGGCCTTCGCCTCGGCTTCGCCGGCCGGCGCGCTGCCGGCCGTGTCCGCCGCGGCGGCGAGCAGGACATCGACGTCCGCCGGCGTTTCCTCGACCTGGCCGACGAAGCCGCCGGCCTTCTCCTGCGCCTCCGCTTCCTCGGTCGATTTAGCGACATTGGCGCTGACCGTGACGATCACCTCGGGGTGCAAGGCGACGCGCACGGGATGCAGGCCCAGAAGCTTGATCGGATGGTCGAGGATGATCTGGCGCCGTTCGACGGTGAAGCCGGCGCCCGTCACCGCTTCCGCGATATCGCGGGTGGTGACCGAGCCGAAGAGCTGGCCGGTCTCGCCCGCCTGGCGGATCAGCACGACCTTCAACCCGTCCACCCGGTCGCGGATCTGTTCGGCTTCGGTCCGGCGCTCCAGGTTGTTGGCCTCGATCTGGGCCCGCTGGGCCTCGAACTTGGCCTTGTTGGCGTCGGTCGCGCGCAGGGCCTTCTTGTGCGGCAGCAGGAAATTGCGGGCATAGCCCGGTTTCACCTTCACCACGTCGCCGATCTGGCCCAGGTTATAAACGCGCTCGAGCAGAATGACGTCCATGGCTGCCTCCTAGTTCAAGAGATAGGGCAGCAGGGCCAGGAAGCGGGCGCGCTTGATGGCCTGGGCCAATATGCGCTGCTTCTTGGCCGACACGGCCGTGATGCGGCTCGGCACGATCTTGCCGCGCTCCGATAGATAGCGCTGCAGCAGCTTCACGTCCTTGTAGTCGATCTTCGGCGCGTGATCGCTGGAGAACGGGCAGGTCTTGCGTCGGCGGAAGAAGGGCCTGCGGCCGCCCGCGGCGGGGCGCCCGGAATCGCTCGTGGTCATGCTCATGCGGGTTCTCCTGCGGCAATGGGCGCGTCTCGATCGCGCCGCGGCCTATCGTCTCTGGGTCGATCCTCACGCGGGCCGCGATCGTCCCGGTCGCCGCGCCGGGGCCGGTCGTCCCGGGCCCGGCTTTGGAGCATCGCCGACGGACCTTCCTCGAGCGCCTCGACCCGGACGGTCAGCAGGCGCAGCACGTCCTCGCTGATGCGCATGTTGCGCTCCATCTCCTTCACCGCCGCGGGCGAAGCGTCGATGTTGAGCAGCATGTAGTGGCCCTTCCGGTTCTTCTTGATCCGGTAGGTCAGGCTGCGCAGGCCCCAGTACTCCTTCTTGGTGACCTTGCCGCCCTGCTCGGCGATGATGCCGGCAAAGCCCTCGGTCAACGCCTCGACCTGGGCGGCCGTGGCGTCCTGGCGCGCAATGAACACGGTTTCGTAGAATGGCATTCCTTGTCGTCTCCCTCTGGCTGTTGGCGGTCCGGCGCTGGCAGGTCGCCCTGGCAACAGCCGCCCGGACCTAGCCGGACCTCAGGTTCGCAAGAGGCCGGCAGGGATATCGCCCGGGTATCTCCCTAGGGCGAAGCCGCGCAATATAAGGAGGAAGGCTGCGCCACGCAACCGCCTTGGGGCCGGTGCAAGCTTGCCCGAACTTTTCGCGGCAGGGTCATATTAATGTCGTATTTACAATGAGTTGATGTCCGGCATGGCGAGACCGGCTTTACTCGCCGGCCGGTCGTGTCAGAATCCCACCCGACTCCTCATTCACGCCAATGGCGGAATCCCATGTCCCTTCCATCTCGTGCGACCCTGCTTCGCCCGGTCCTCATCCTCCTGGCGCTGCTGGCGTTCCCGGTTGCGGTCCATGCCGACTCCCTCCAGTCGGTGGCCGAATCCGCGGCCCAGTATCTCAGCGACATCCAGAGCCAATTCGGCAGCAGCCAGGATCCCGCCGCTCAGGCGGCGAACCTCGCTGCGGCCAGCAAGGCGCTCGCGTCCGGCGACGACGACGGTGCCATCGCCGCCTACGAGAAGGCGATCGCCGCCGGCGACAACCGGCCCGAGACCTGGTCCCAGCTTGCCGTCATCCATACGCGCCTCGAGAACTACGACCACGCCACGGCCGCGGCCTACAACGCCTTCAGCGCCGCGACGAGCCCGGCGGACAAGGCGGCGACCTTAGCGCGGCTCGGCCAGATCCTGGAAAAGGCCGAAATGCCCAATCTGGCAGTGGAGGCCTATCGGGAGAGCATCAAGCTTTCGCCCGACGACAAGGTGAGCGGCCATCTCCAGGCCATGCTGGACGCCATGACCTTCCGCGTCATCGCGCGCAACGTCGCGGCAAGCGGCGATCAGCCCGAGCTCTGCCTGGAGTTCCATGGCGACCTCGCCGACAGCAGCAGCCTTCACTACGAGGATTACGTCAAGATCGCCCCGGCGCTGGCCTCGCCGGTCTATGTCGTTTCCGGCGACAAGCTCTGCATCGGCGGCGCGGAGTTCGGCCACAACTACCGCGTCACCGTGCTGGCCGGCCTCGCCGACGCCAACGGCGACAAGCTCGCCGGTGATACCACCGTCGATTTCGCCGTGGGCGACAGCGAGCCGACGCTCGGCTTCCGCAGCGCCACCTATGTGCTGCCGCGCATCGGTTCCATCGGTGTCCCGCTGGTCAGCGTGAACCTCACCAAGGCTTCGCTCCGGCTCTTGCGTATCGGCGACCGCAACATCGTCCAGACGATCCAGCGCGGGCTCTTCCTCAAGACCATCGACAACTACGACGCGGACACCATCGCCCAGGAGAGCGGCGAGCTGGTCTGGACGGGCACCGTCGACGTTCAGCCCGAGCGCAACAAGCGCGTTACCACGCTCATCCCCATCGCCGACATGGTTCCGGCCATCGCGCCCGGCGTCTATGTGCTGATTGCCGAGCGTGCCGACGGCGGCGGCGACCAATATGGCTACAAGGCGACCCAGTGGCTGGTGGTGACCGACCTCGGCCTCACCACCATGTCGGGGGCCGACGGCCTCAATGTCTTCGTGCGCTCCCTCAACAGCGGCCGGTCCCTCGACCGCATCACGGTCAAGCTCTATGCCCGCAACAACGAGGAGCTGGCGAGCGTCGTTACCGACCGCGGCGGCCTGGCAAGCTTCCCGCCGGGCCTGATGCGCGGGAACAACGGGCGCACGGCGACCGCCCTCATGGCCTTCCGGCGCGATGGCGACTTCGCCTTCCTCGACTTGACCAGGCCCGCCTTCGACCTGTCGGACCGGGGCGTGGGCGGAAGGCTGGCACCCCAGGCCGCCGACGCCTTTCTCTATGCCGATCGCGGCGTCTATCGCCCGGGCGAGACCGTGCATCTGGGCGCCCTGCTGCGCGATGCCTCGGCCCAGGCGCTTTCCGGCCTGCCGCTGACCTTGAAGCTCATCCGGCCCGACGAGGTCGAGGCCCACAGCTACGCCCTGACGGAGCAGGGGGCAGGCGGCTACGCCCTCGATATCCCGATGTCTACTTCGTCGCGGACCGGGAGCTGGACCGTCCAGGCCTATCTCGACCCCAAGGGCCAGGCGGTGGGGACCCTCAGTTTCCTGGTCGAAGACGTGGTGCCGGCGAGGATCGAGGCCACGCTCAGCACCGACGCCAAGACCATCAAGCCGGGCGACCCGACGCCGGTCGCGCTCGCGAGCAAGTATCTCTACGGCGCCCCGGCAGCGAAGCTCCTGGTCAAGGGAACTCTGACCGTCGAGCAGGACAGCGATCCCTTCCTCGGTGCCTTCCCGGGATTCCAGTTCGGGCTGGTCGATGAGAAGGTCGATCCCCAGAGCGAGGACTACGACGACCAGACCACCGACGACAAGGGCGACGCCAGCTTCGACATGACGCCCTCGGATTTGCCCGACACGGCCCAGCCCTTGAAGGCGACGCTCCACGCTGAGGTCTATGAGTTCGGCGGCCGGCCGGTGATCCGCACCCTTTCGCTGCCGATCCGCAACCACCCGCTCACCGTCGGCCTGAAGCCGCTGTTCGCCGACGGGGCTGTCGCCTCCGGATCGGATGCGGATTTCGACGTCATCGCCGTGGATGCGGCGGGCAATAGCGTCGCTGCCAACGGCCTGCAGTACCGCTTGATCCCCGAGGACTGGGACTACCAGTGGTTCTACAAGGACGGCAACTGGGACTATCGCATCGTGACCCGGGACAAGCCCGCAGCCGCCTCGGGCAAGCTCGACATCAAGGCCGGTGCGCCAGGCCATGTCTCCTTCAAGACCGATTGGGGCTACTACCGCCTGGAGGTCTATGACCAGGCCTCGGGTGCCGCTTCCAGCTCGCGCTTCTATGCCGGTTGGGGTGCCGCGCCAGGCACCGGCGACACGCCCGACAAGCTCCAGGTCGTGGCCGATAAGGCAAGCTATAGCGCCGGCGACACGGCCAAGCTCCTGATCAAGCCGCCGTTCGCCGGCGAGGTTCTGATCGCGATCGCGACCGACCATCTGATCGATTCCTGGACCGTGGACGCCACGCCCGACGGTCGCGTCGTCGAAGTGCCGACCGACAAGAACTGGGGTGCGGGCGCCTATGTGCTGGCGACCGCCTTCCGGCCCGGCAAGGACGGCGACCGGGGACCGGGACGCGCCATCGGCGTCGCCTGGCTCGGGCTCGATCCGGCGGCGCGAAGCCTGAAGATATCCATCTCGCCGCCGGCCGAAACGCGGCCGCGCACGGCCATCGACCTGCCGGTCCAGGTGGACGGCATCGGCGACAGCGGCCAGGCCTTCGTGACCATCGCCGCGGTAGATGAAGGCATTCTCCAGCTCACCGACTTCACCACCCCGGCGCCCCAGGATTATTATTTCGGCAAGCGGAGCCTCGGCGTGGAGCTGCGCGATCTCTATGGCCAGCTCATCGACGGGCGCAACGGCCGGCGGGGCGAAGTGCGCGCCGGCGGCGACACGGGCGCCCTTGCCCAGCGCGGCGCGCCGCCGGAGATCAAGCTGGTGGCGCTCTATTCCGGCGTGCTGAAGCTGGATGCCGCGGGCAAGACCAGCCTGCATCTGGACATTCCCGACTACACCGGGCGCTTGCGGATCATGGCCGTCGCCTGGGACGCCGACAAGGTCGGAGCCGGCGAATTCCCGCTCGTGGTCCGCGACCCCGTGGTCGCCACTCTCGCCCTGCCGCGTTTCCTGGCACCGGGCGACAAGAGCCGGATCGCCGTCAGCCTGCAGAACCTGAGCGGCCCCGCCGGCGACTACAAGGTGACGCTGACCACCGCCGGCCCGGTGACCCTGGGCGATGGCGCGGTCACGACCCAGCATCTCGATGCCCAGGGCACGGCCAACTTCCGCGTAGCGCTCTGGGGCAACAGCGTCGGCGACAGCAAGGTGCGATTGACCCTGCTCGGGCCGGACGGCTTTAAACTGGAGCATGAGGCGAGCCTCTATGTCCGCGCGGCCCAGTTCCCGTTGCTGGAACGCAGCATGCGCCAGCTGAAGCCGGGCGAGTCCATCCGGCTCGACGATGCCGCGCTCGCGCGCTTCCTGCCCGAGACCGCCGAGCTGATGGCGAGCTTCTCGAGCCTGCCCAACCTCGATGTGCCGGGGCTCTTGCGCCAGCTCGACCGCTATCCCTATGGCTGCATCGAGCAGACCACGAGCCGCGCCCTGCCGCTGCTCTACGTCTCCGACATCGCCAAGCTCTGGGGCACGGAGAAGGAAGCGGACATGCGGCCCCGGGTCCAGCAGGCGATCGAGCGCATCTTCGAGATGCAGCGCTATGACGGGGGCTTCGCGTTGTGGGATGCCACGGGCGATGCCGAGCCCTGGCTCTCGGCCTATGCCATGGACTTCCTCACCCGGGCCAAGGCCAAGGGCTACGACGTGGCCGATGTCAGCTACCGGAACGGCCTCAAGTGGCTGGCCGATCTCGCCCAGAACAATCCGGACGACACCTCCGACATCATGGCGGCGCGAGCCTATGCCCTCTACGTGCTGGCCGAGGCGGGGGCCGAGAACCTCTCGGCATTGCGCTACATGGCCGACAATCAGCTGGACAGCATGCCGTCGGCCATCGGAACGGCCCAGATCGCCGCCGCCCTGGCCCTCCACGGCGACAAGGCCCGCGCGGCGGCGGCGTTCAAGCAGGCCTTGGCCCAATTCGACCGGGAGAGCGGCCAGAGTTACTGGTTCGACGACTATGGCGGCGCACTCCGAGACGGTGCCGCGATCCTGACCCTGGCGGTGGAGACCGGCGCCTCGGGCATCGACCTCACCAAGCTCCTGGAACGGGTGGTTTCGCTTCAGGCCGGCAGCGACTGGTTCTCCACCCAGGAGCAGGGCTGGCTGGTGCTGGCCGCCAACGCTATGACCGCCGAGGCATCGCCCATGACCCTTTCCCTTGACGGCAAGGACCAGGCCGCGAGCGCCAAGCCGCTTTATCTCAAGCCCGACGCCGAGACCCTGGCCAAGGGCCTGATGGTTAAGAACGCCGGCGCGGGGCCGGTCTGGGCCGGCGTCAGCCTGATCGGCGTGCCGGAGCAGGACTTGCCGGCGGCAAGCGCTGGCTATGACATCGAACGCAACTTCTTCCTGCCCGACGGCACGGCCGCCGACCTCGACCACGTAAAGCAGAGCGACGTGCTCATCGTCGTGCTGAAAGGCAAGCGCAAGGACCAGGACCCGCACCAGACCCTGGTGGTGGACCTGTTGCCCGCTGGCTTCGAAATCGAGAACGCAAGGCTCGCCGGTTCGCGCAAGACCGACAGCTTCGCGTGGCTGGGCGACCTGACCGAGCCTACCTACCAGGAATACCGCGACGACCGTTATGTCGCGGCGATCGATCTTTCGGACAAGGACGACTTCACCGTCGCCTATCTCGTGCGCGCGGTGACGCCGGGGAGCTATCGCTTGCCGGGCGCTTCGGTCGAGGACATGTACCGCCCCTCCTTGCGCGCCCGCACGGCCACCGGCCAGGTGACGATCTCGCCCTATGCGGGAGCGAGCCAGTGAGGGGAGAGCCCCGCGCATTATTCTCCCGCCCCCTTGATGGATCGAGCCGCGGAGCGGATCGATGGTTGGGGTTGGGGTGGGGCGAGCGCGCTTTCCCTCGGTTCCGGATCACCCGCCTCCCTGCCATCGATCCGCCTTGCGGATCGATCCCGCAAGGGGGGAGGGATTCGCTGTTGCGGCAATGGGTGTGAGCCCAACAAGCCGTCGGCTGGGTATTGCGCTCGTCTGCGCCTGCGCGCTGCTGCTGGCGCTCGTCGCGAGCGCCGCGCTTCTTGACCGTCTCTTTCCGCCCGATCTTTCGCGTTTGCGCGATTTGTCCGTCCTGGTGACGGACAAGGACGGCAAGCTTCTGCGTGCTTTCCCGGCCGCCGACGGCGACTGGCGCCTGCCCGTCACGGCCGCGGCCGTCGACGAGCACTTCCGGCGCATGCTGCTGGCCTATGAGGACAAGCGCTTCTACCGGCATTTCGGCGTCGATCCCCTGGCGCTGCTGCGCGCGATGGGTCAGTTCGTTGCATCCGGCCACGTCGTTTCCGGCGCTTCGACGCTGACCATGCAGACGGCGCGCCTACTGGAGCCGAGGCCGCGCAGCCTGGGTGCCAAGCTGATCGAGATGGGCCGCGCGTTTCAGCTCGAGGAACGGTTTTCCAAGGACCAGATCCTGGCCATGTATCTGACTTTGGCGCCCTATGGCGGGAACCTCTCGGGCCTGCGCGCCGCGGCGCGTTTCTATTTCGGCAAGGAGCCGACCGAGCTCTCCGATGCCGAGGCGGCGCTGCTGGTGGCGCTGCCCCAGTCGCCCGAGCGCCAGCGGCCCGACCGGTTCATCGCGGCCGCCGGCGAAGGGCGCGCCAGAGTCCTCGACCGGCTGGTCGCCGACGGGGTGATCACGGCGGCAGCCGCGAGCGAGGCGTCGCGGGTCCCGCTGCCCCAAGGCCGGCTCGCGGCACCGGTGGACGCGCCCCATCTGGCCGCGCGCCTGGTCGCCGCATCGCCCGATGCGGGCGAGATCCGGAGCCTCATCGACGGCGATCTCCAGCGCCGGCTCCAGGCCCTGGCGCTTCGCCGTCAGCTCGGCCTCGAGGCGGGCGCCACCCTTGCCATCCTGGTGACGGAGAACGCGACCCGGGCGGTCAGGGCCTATGTCGGCGCCGGCGATTTCTTCGACGACGCCAGCCGCGGCCAGAACGACATGGTGCGGGCCATCCGCTCGCCAGGCTCGACGCTGAAACCCTTCGTCTATGGCCTTGCCTTCGACGACCTGGTGATTCATCCCGAGACCATCGTCACCGACGCGCCGACACGCTTCGGCGATTACGCGCCCCAGAACTTCGATCACCACTTCCACGGCGAGATGACCGCGGCCGAGGCGCTCCAGCTCTCCTTGAACATTCCCGCCGTGGCGCTGCTCGATCGCGTCGGCCCGGCGCGCTTCGCCGGGCTGTTCGCTGAGGTCGGATTGCCGCTCCGGCTTCCCGACCCGCTGCAGCCGCCGGGCCTGCCTATCGTGCTCGGCGGCGTGGGCACCAGTCTCGAAGACCTGGTGACTCTGTATGCGGCCCTTGCCGATGGCGGGTTGGTGAAGCCGCTTCGCTTCACTGGCGATGCGAAGCTTGCCGCGGGCAAGCGGCTGATGACCCCCGTCGCCGCCTGGTACCTGACCCGCATCCTCTCCGACACGCCGCCTCCGCCAAGCTGGCTCGCCAGCGCCAACCGCGTCCATGCGCCGGTGGTCTCCTACAAGACCGGCACGTCCTATGGATTCCGGGACGCCTGGGCCATCGGCTACACCGCCGACTACACGGTGGGCGTGTGGGTCGGCCGGCCGGACGGAAGCTTCTCCGCCGGCCGCATGGGGCGCGACGTCGCGGCTCCGATTCTCTTCGCCGTGTTCGATCAACTGCCGGTGCGCGACCTGCCGCCCGCCCCGCCGCCGGCAGGCGCGATCCTCGCCGCCACGGCCGATCTGCCCGAGGCCCTGCGTCGGTTCGGCGCCGCGCCCTTCAGCCTGCCCCAGGCGAACGGCGGACGGGACGATCTGCGCATCGCCTTCCCCGTGGACGGTTCGACGGTCGAGCTGCCCAAAACGGCGGCGGGCTTGAAGAGCCTGCCGATGGATGCCAATGGCGGGGCGCTGCCGCTCATCTGGCTCGTGAACGGCCGGCGCGTCGATTCGGCACCCTTCCGCCGCGAGACCGAATGGCTCCCCGACGGACCCGGTGCCGCCCGCATCACCGTCATCGACCGGGCAGGCCACGCCGCATCGAGCGAGGTGTGGCTGCAGTAGCCGCGGGGACGTGTGGCAGCGCCCTTAGGGGTCGGCATGATCCACCGCCGTGACGTCAGCGAAACGGTCGACCTTTCGCAACGGTGGGAACAGCCTCATCCACCCTGCGACCACCGCCAGGGTGCCGATGCCGCCGAGCACCACCGCGGGCACCGTGCCGAGCAAGGCGGCGGAGATGCCGGATTCGAACTCGCCAAGCTCGTTGGAGGCGCCGATGAACAGCATGTTGACGGCCGAGACCCGGCCGCGCATGGCGTCGGGCGTCGACAGCTGGATCAGCGAGGAACGAACGAACACGCTCACCATGTCGGCAGCACCCGTCGCCGCCAGGGCGGCGAGGGAGAGATAGAAATAGCTCGACAGCCCGAAAACGATGGTGGCGAGACCGAACAGCGCGACCGTGGCGAACATTTTGGCGCCCACATGGCGCGCGATCGGGCGGCGGGTGAGAATGAAGGCGCTGGTGAAGCTGCCGACGGCAGGCGCGCTGCGCAACAGGCCGAGGCCGACCGGCCCCACGTGCAGGATATCCCGGGCATAGACCGGAAGCAGCGCGACGGCGCCGCCCAGCAGCACCGCGAACAGGTCGAGGCTGATCGCCCCCAGGATGACCGGCCGCCTTCTGACGAATCGCACGCCCTCGGCGACGCGCTCGTAACGGCTGGCGAGGCTCTTGGCCGGCG
>DATNJA010000298.1:0-2131 GCA_035604155.1 Candidatus Udaeobacter sp.
GCTGGCATCCACGATGCGGGCGATCACGTCCCGCACGTCATAGGGCTTGCGGGGGTCGGCCGGCACCACCCCGTCGAGCTCGGCCGGATCGCAAGCCGGCTCGGCGGATGCCTCGGCCGGCGCCGGCGCTGCATAGGTGCGGCCAAGATGCGCGATGCTCTGGCGGCAGAGCGCCAGGGCATGGGTGTCGTTCAAGGCGTAGTGATCGACGACACCCGACCGTCTGGCATGGACTTCGGCCCCGCCCAGGTCTTCGGCGCTCACTTCCTCGCCCGTCGCCGCCTTCACCAGGGGCGGACCGCCAAGGAAGATCGTGCCCTGGCCGCGCACAATGATGGCCTCGTCGGACATGGCCGGCACATAAGCGCCGCCGGCAGTGCAGGAACCCATGACCACGGCGATCTGCGGTATCCCGGCGGCGGACATGGTGGCCTGGTTGTAAAAGATCCGGCCGAAATGATCGCGGTCGGGAAACACCTCGTCTTGGCGCGGCAGATTGGCGCCGCCAGAATCCACCAGGTAGATGCAGGGCAGCCGGTTCTCCCGGGCGATGTCCTGGGCCCGCAGATGCTTCTTCACGGTCAAAGGGTAATAGGTGCCGCCTTTGACCGTGGCGTCGTTGGCCAGGATCACGCATTCGCGGCCGGAAACCCGGCCGATCCCGGTGACGATTCCGGCCGCCGGCACTTCCTCGTCATAGACCTCATAGGCCGCAAGCTGGGAGAACTCCAGGAACGGCGAGCCGGGATCGAGCAGCAGGTCGATGCGCTGGCGCGCCAGGAGCTTGCCCCGCGCCAGATGGCGCTCCCGGGCCCTCGTCCCACCGCCCTCCTCGAGGGCGGCGACGCGGGCCCTGAGGTCTGCGACCTGCATTTGCATGCTCGCGGCATTGGCACGGAACTCCGCCGAGCGCGGATCGATCGCCGAGTTCAGGACCGGCATGGGCGGATGTTTCTTCCCATCCGTCTAGCATCTCCGCCGACTGCCGGGCCGGCAAGGGCAAATCGGCCCATATGTTGCCCCTGAAGCGAAACTGCTAGCTTTTCCATGGATCGAGCAAGAGGCAGATAGCGGATCATGGTGCCCAGGTACTATCTCGCTGCGGCCTATGCTGTCGCGGCGGTCATCGCCGCCCTAAGGACGGCTTCGGCGGACGACCTCGCCTCCTGCGCCGCCATCGACGATTCCTCGGCCCGTCTCGCCTGCTATGACAAGCTTGCAGGCCGGCAGGCCCCAGCCGGACCTGGGAAGTGGCGCCTCGACCAATACCATTCGCCCTTGTCGGGAGGTGAAGTCATTACTGTCACGCTCCGTGCCGAGCAAGCGGATGCCGCCGCCTTGGCGCCTTGGATGCAGCCCCTCTTGATCATCAGCTGCGACAACAACGTGACGCAGGTCACGATCGCGCCCCAGCAGCGGCTCTCGACAAGCAATCAGCAAATGGAAGTGGTTTTGCGGGTCGACGGCGGAGACCAAGCCCGTGAAGTATGGCAAATCTCCGAAGACAGCCTCAGGGCCTTTCGGCCGGACCCGGTGCCTTGGATCAAGACCCTGCTTGACGCCACGCAGGTGCAGGTGGGCTTGCGCCCCTATCTCGACAAGCCGCTCGATATCACCTTCGACGTCGAGGGCCTGGCGACGGCGGTGCAACCATTGGCCAAGGCCTGCAATTGGTAGAAGTCCCTACCAGCCGCCGGTTTCCAGCCAGCGTTCGACCTGCGCCAAGCGGTCGTGACCCCAAAAGGGCTCCCCATCGACGATAAAGAAAGGCGAGCCGAAGACGCCCTGGGCGATCGCCGCGTCGGTCGCTTCGCGCAAGCGCGCTTTGGTTTCGGGCTGATCCACGCCTCGTTCCAGCCCCTCGATTCCCATGGACCCCGCGATCTCGACCAGCGTGGAAACCGGAGTCACGTCGCGGCCTTCAGCAAAGGCGGCGCGATAGACAGCCTTGGCCAGTGCCTTAGCCTGATCGCTGTCGTCCAACCAGTAGAAGGCTCGGCTCGCCGCCAGGGCGAAAAACGGAAATTTGGCCGGCAAGAGGAACGGCACCCCCAAGAGCCGCGCCGAGCGTGCGAAATCCCGCTCATGATAAGGCCCGCGGATCGGCTGCTCGGTCAAGGCGCGTTGGCCC
>DATNJA010000299.1:0-7678 GCA_035604155.1 Candidatus Udaeobacter sp.
CGGCGATGGATGAACATCGCCTTCGGCCCGCTTCCTAGTGGATCACCTCCGCGCGCGAGCAACGACATCGCGATCTTTTTGAGAAATTCGGGCTAGTTACCCGACAGGTCTGCCCGGGCGCGCCCAGGAACGTTCCCTGGGGCGCTGCCAGGGGCCGGTGCCGGATCCCGCGCGGGCGGCTGGCCCCGGGCATTGGAAAGCCGCCACAGCGAGTTGATCAGACGCAGCCTTGCCTTCGGTCGGCCGAGGCCGGAGCGCAAGACCAGGTTGGCGATGGCGCGCCGCGCGAGCTTGCGGTCGGTGCCGTTGAGGGCGAAACCAAGATCGGCCGGGTCGACGCTCTCGATGGCGTCAAAATCGACATACTCGATCGCCTTGCGATCGGCGAGCCCCAGCAGGCGAAACAGCCGCGCTTCCTTGGCATAGAAGGAGTTGTCGCTGTCCGGTTCCCACCACCTCGGCGCCTCCAGCATGGCGTCCACGGGGTCGCGGCCCAAATCCCGGCGCAGCCGGGCCGAGCACTGGGCGAGATGCACCGAGAAGGACTGGCGGACCACCTTGCGGAACATCAGGTTGCCCGCATGCAGGCGATAGAAGACCAGAGGCTCCGGCAGGTTGGCGAGGACGGTGACTTCGGCCATCCGGAGCCATAGATCATAGTCCTCGCTGACCTCGAAGGCGGCACGATATCCGCCCAGCTGCCGGACGAGCCCGGTGCGGAACATGACCGCCGGATGGATGAACGGGTTGCTGAACTTCAGGATCCGCACCAGGTCGTCGTGACCGGTCACTGGGCGCCGGTGACCGTATACCTTTCCGCGGGTATCGATGACGTCGGCCCAGCTGCCGAGGAGGCCCACGTCCGGATGGCGCGCCATGAATTCGAGCTGGCGCTCGAGGCGGTTCGGCATCGCCATGTCGTCGGCGTCGAGGCGTGCGATCAGGGGCGCGCGGGCCGCGGCCAGGCCGGTGTTGAGGGCCGGCACGATGCCGCGATGGGGTTCGCTGAGGGCGACGAGCCGCTCATCGTCGGCGCAGGCCCGGGCCAGGATCTCGGGCGTGCGGTCGGTGGAACCGTTGTCGACGACGAGGAACTCGAAGTCGCGGACGGTTTGCTGGGCGATGCTGCGAAGGGACTGCTCGAGCCATCGCTCGCCGTTTCTGACCGGCATCAGGACCGATACGGCGGGTGTCGAGGCCATGCATTCTCCCGGCGAATCCAGATTGTGTAGTTTGTCGCATTTTCTACGCCGAACCGGTACCCACTTCGGCGGACAATCCTCGGGGAAACCGACAGCCTGGAAGCCGCGAATTTTAGCCTCGCCCGGCGAGAATTCCGCCTGGGCCACGATTGGGCGTGGGGCATGGTCAGTCGCGCGCGCCGGCGCAATCGGATGCCCCAGGTTTGCAGCCGCCATTCATATCGTCTATTGGTTTCGCCGTGGCCATGGATCCCGCTTCCGCCCGCATCCTCGAGATCGGGGATCACGACTACTTCAAGGAACAATATCCCGAACGAACCACGCTCCTGTGGACGGGGTCGAGGCCATCGCGGAACCTGCGGCAGGATGCCTATGTCGATTGCACCGTCGGGCGATTCCTCGCCGAGACCCGGGCGGCGCGCCAGGGCGCCTATGACGTCGTCATCGCCTATGCGACGAACCAGTCGCCCTGGCATCCGCGCTACTGGCTGCGCTCGCTCGCCCGTTCGCCGCTCGAGCCCGTGACGGCGCTGAGCCGCGTGTTCGGCGTATGGCTGTTGGGCTTTCGCGCCCTCGGCGTCCCTCTCGTCGTCCTCGACATGCAGGACGGATTCACCATCAACCGGTCGAACCACCGGCTGATGGATCGGGCGAAGCTCTATTTCAAGCGGGAGCTGCCCGTCGATCACTGGCATGTCTTTCATGGCACGGCCCATCCGAGCCTGCCCACCTTGCGTATCCGTGCCCGTGCCCGCTGGCAGTCGCGCCTGGCGAAGCTCCGGCCCATCTCCGTGGGCCTGTGGGTCCTGTCCTCGCCCGAGGGCTGGCGGCGGATCACGCGAAAGGAATCGGCTATCTTGACCGAAGACCCCGACGCCGCGGCACCCTTGGCCGTCGACAAGATCTTCGAAGCCAAGACGGCCGACATTTTCTTCTCCGGATCGGTCGAGCGCAGTTCGACCTTGCGGCCCGCCGGGCTCGAGCAGTTGCGCAGCTTGGCCAAGCGGGGCTTCATCGTCGATCTTCCGGCCGAAAGGCTGCCCAAGGCCGAATACTATCGCCGCATGAGCCAGGCTTGGCTTACCTGGTCGCCGGAGGGCCTCGGCTGGGACTGCTACCGGCATTACGAAGCCTGCCAATGCTTGTCCGTGCCGGTCATCAACTATCCGACCATCATCAGGCACCGGCCGCTCGAGGAGGGGCGCCATGCCGTGTATTACGCGCCCGAAGGCGAAGGGCTCACGCGCGCCATCGAAGCGGCGCTGGCCGACAAGGCGAAGCTGAGGCGCATGGCGCTGGCCGGACGCGACCATGTGCTGCGCCGGCATTCGCCGGCGGCCTTCTGCGATCGGGTGCTGCGCGCCGCCCTCGAAAAAGGATAGAGCCGGCGGCTCAGGCTTCCGGCAAGGCGAGGACCGAGCGGTTGAGAGGGATGCGGTCGCCGAGCAGCGCGGCCTCGAAGCGTCCGGCATATTCCGACCAGGTGATCCCCTGTTGCAGGCGCAAGGCGGCTTCGTGTTGACGCCGCCATAGGGCGTCATCGGTCAGGAGCGATACGGCCTGGGCGGCGAATATCTGCGGATCGGCGCTGACGAAACCCGTGACCCCATCGATCACCCGTTCCGGCACTGCGGCGACCGGGGCCACCACGGCCGGCAGGCCAAGCGCCTGGGCTTCGGCGGCCGACAGGCAGAACGCCTCCACCTTGTGACCGAGATAGAGCATGCATCGCGCCGAGCGGAAGGCCTCGATCAGTTCCGCTCGGGACGCTGTCGGCCGTATACGGATCGAGGCTTTGACGGCCGGCGGCATACCCGGCGGCAGTACCGTGTCGCCCCAGCTGTTCCAAGCGTCATCGACGGGCGGGAGATCGTGCACGCCATAGACATCTAGCGTTGCGTCGGGTACCCGCGGCAGAATCGAGGCCGCCCAGATCTCCACCAGCCGGCGGAGATTGCGGCGCGGGTGAGACGCGAAAATGGCGCGCCTCGCCGGCGCGGTACCAAGGGGCGGATGACCCCGCACGTCCTGCGGCAACCCGAGCGGGATCAGGATCTGCGGATCGCGCCGGGGCAGGAAGGGCGAGTAGATGCGCACCTGATGCAGGCTCATCAGCACCGGCACCGACCGATAGAGCCAGACCCGCCAGATCTGCTTGTAATGCTTCAGGTTGTTTGGTTGCCACAGCACCCAGATGGCGCGCCGGCGCGGCTTTTTCACGAACCCCAGAAGGCGCGGATGCTGGACCGCGACATAGAGATCGCAGCTCTCCGGCACCGGGCTTGAAAGCTGGCGCCAGGCCACACCCTCATGCTCTATCGGCCCGTCGCAGTTGACGTAGACCGTCACCTCATGGCCGCGCCGCGCCAGCTCGCGGGCGAGCTGGATGACGGAGGACTCGGTGCCTCCCAGCGGATGGGTTTCCAGATACCTTCCGTCGTAGTGCTTGGTCGTGTCGGCGATGACGATGCTGGCCAATGGATTGTCCCCCGCCGGCGATTGCTACAGGCCGGACGCGCGGGCGGCAAGAACGCTATGGCGCGGCATTCTGGGGCAGCTCGATCACGAAGACCGTTCCCTGGGCGCCGCTGCTCTCCAGCCTGATCTCGCCGCCATGGGCGCGCACCAGCTCGCGGACGATCGCGAGGCCAAGGCCAGTGCCGCCCGGACGAGTCGAGCCGGCGAAAGGCTGGAACAGATTTTCCCGCGCGCGGGATGTGAGGCCCGATCCGTCGTCGGCGACTCTGATGCGGACGACGGCCGGCTCCCGCCGGGCGGATATCTCGATCCGAGTGGCGCCGGCCTGGGCGGCGTTCTGGGCCAGATTGGCCAGGATGCGGAAGAGCTGGGAGCGGTCGGCCTCCACGGCCAGGGATTCGGGAACCGCGCAGCGGACCGGCCCTTGGGCCCCTTCCGGCGCCTGCAGGGCGAGGCCCACCTCGCCGATCAGCTCCGCCAGGGAGAAACTGGAAAGTGTCAGGTTCGGCGGCCCCTCGCGGGTGAAGTCGAGGGTCGCCGTGCAGAGCTGGGCCGCCCGATCGATGGCGGCGACGAGCGCGCGCGCATTGCGCCGGACTTGCGGATCCTCGCTGCTGGCCAGCCTGTCGGTGACAATGCTGGCCGTAGTCAGGATGTTCCTCAGGTCGTGGTTGATCCGGGTGACGGCTCCGCCGAGGGCGGCCAGCCGCGCCTTCTGGCCCAGCGCCGCCCTGAGCCCGGCCTGCATGGCCACGAGCTCCCGCTCGGCGACGCCGATCTCATCGCGCCGGCGGCTGGGTTTCAGGCTTCGCGCCGAGTCCTCGGGATCGTCGCGGAAGGCGACCATGGCGGCGGTCAGCCGGCGCATGGGCCGGATCATCATCCATTGCAGGCTGAGATAGACCAAGGCCGCGGCGACGAGCGAGATGATCACGGAAAGCCCGAGGACACGCGCCGAATAGGCAATGAGGGCGGCACGCATCGGCGCTTCATCGATCACGGTCTCGACCAGGGAATCGAGCGTCTTGGGCGAGGGCCCGACGATGCGAAGGACGCGGTTGGCGGGATGGCTGAGAGTCATGAACACGTCGCCGATGAGGCCCAACAGATTGCGCTGGCCGAGATCGTAGCTGGCATCGACCACGGGCACGCCCTGCTTGGAGCGCATCAGGAGCTTGACGCCGTCGGGCCGGCGCAAAGCGATGGCATAGGCCGAGGCACGCTGCAGCAGTTCCGCCTGGAGGGAGTCGCTCACCATGTTGTTGGGCGTGGCCAGCAGCGCCAGCACGGCGACATGAGCCGTGGCCAGACGTTCCTGCAGGAATTCGTAACGGAAGCGCGCCGCCGAGGGAGCATAGATCAGCACCTCGCCCAGCATGACGAAGGCGATGGTCAGGACCAGCAGCCGGGCCGACAGGCTCCGGTAGGGCGGCGGCAATTGCAGGCGGGTGCCGTTGGTCGACATCTTGGCGGGAGGATGATCGCTCAGCCGAACCGGGCGAGGAAGCGCACCAGGCGCTTGGTGCGTTCGGAGAACAGCTTGGGCAGGAAATAATTCCCCGCGGCGCGCTTGCCGATTTCGCCCAAGGTCGGATAGGGGGCGATCATGCCGGCGACGGCGCCGATGCCGAGACCCTTGGAAACCGCCAGGGTCCAGAGATGGATGAGCTCGCCGGCCTCTGCGCCCACGATGTCGGCGCCGAGCACGCGGCCACGGGCCGAGGTGACGACCTTGATGAAGCCGCGACCCTGGCGCTCGGCGTGGGCCCGATCGTTTTCGGCGTAGGGCCAGCGCAGGATCCGGATGGGTCCCCTGGTCCGGGCCTGGGTTTCGCTGAGGCCGACATGGGCGAGCTCCGGCTCGGTGAACGTGACCCAGGGCAGCGCCTCCAGCCGCTGGCGCGCCGGCAGGCGAAAGAGGGCGCTGCGCAGCACGATGCCGGCCTGATAGCTGCAGAGATGGGTGAACTGCGGCCCGCCGGCGATATCGCCGATGGCATAGACCCTCCGGTTGCTGGTCCTGAGCCCGGCATCGACGCGGATCCCCTGGGGCGAATGGGCGATCCCCGCCGCTTCGAGTCCCAAGCCCTGAACCGCAGGGCGCCTGCCGGCGGCGACGAGAAGATCACTGCCCGCGAGCCGCCGCCGTCCCGCGGCGCCCTCGACTTCCAGCACCAGGCCAGGGCCGTCGGGGCCGACACCCACGACCCGGTGGCGTTCATACAGCGCGACCCCGTCGTCGGCCAGGGCCCGGCGAACCACCTCGACCGCCTCGGGATCGTCCTTGGGCAGGAGATCTTGCATTTCCACCAGGCTGACTTCCGCCCCCAGCCGGCGGAAGGCCTGGGCCAACTCCACCCCGATGGGCCCGCCGCCCAACACCAGCAAATGGGCCGGCAGCCGCTCCAATTCGAAAATCGTCTCATTGGTGAGATAGGGAACATCCGTCAGTCCCGGGACCGGCGGCAGGAAAGGGCGCGCGCCAGCCGCGATGACAAAGCGCCGGGCACGGATCGATCGGCCGCCGGCTGCGACCTCACCGGGCCCGGTGAAGCTGGCTTGCGCGCGGATGACCGTTACGCCGAGCCCGGTGAAGCGGGCCTCGGAGTCATTGGGCTCGATCTCGGCGATGACCCGCCGGACATGAGCCATGACCGCCGGAAAGTCGACCCTGGGTGGCATCGCCTCGAGGCCCAGCTCCTTGTGGCGGCGATAGGCGACGGCGGCGTGGGCGGCGGCGAGCAGGGCCTTGGAGGGTACGCAGCCGGTGTTGAGGCAGTCGCCGCCCATCTGGCCGGCCTCGATCAGGACCGTGCTCGCGCCCAATTGGCTGGCCCCGGCCGCCACCGTCAGTCCGGCTGAGCCGGCTCCGATGACGCAGATGTCGGGCTTCAGGATCGCGCTCATCGCCGCCGCCATTTCTTGTAGGCCACCGGGAGCAGGGAAAGGAGGGCGAGGCCCACCAGGCCCGCGATAGTCTCAGGCGAAAGCACGGAGCCGATGCTGATGGGCAAGTTGCAGTTGAGAAACCTGCCGAGACCAGCGCCGAAGTTCGAGAAAATGAAGGTCGCCGGCGCGATTCCGATGAGCGTGGCAAGCAGGAACACGCGGAACTCGACACCGAGAAAAGCGGGCACGAGATTGACGACAAAAAAGGGAAAGGCGGGCACCAGCCTGAGGAAAAGCAGATAGTTGAAGGCGTCGGCCTGAAAGCCCCGGCGCATCCGCTCGAGCCAGGGCCCGGCGCGCGCCCGCAGCCAATCGGCAAACGCGCCGCGGGCGGCGAGGAACAGGAGACCTGCGCCCGTCGTAGCGCCAAGGATCGTGGCGCCGGTGCCTAGCCAGGGACCGAAGAGATAGCCGCCGGCCAAGGTCAGCGCGAGCGCTCCGGGGACCGAAAGAGCCACCACCATCACGTAGGCGAGGATAAAAACGCAGAGGGCCAGCCAATGGTGGTCGGCCACGACCCGGTCGAGCGCGGCCCGATTGGCGCATAACGTTGCGCCGGTGAGATACCGCTGCAGGCCAAAAGCAAAGAATAGGACGATGCCCAGCAGGATCAGCGACAGCGGCAGCCATCGCCGGATGCTACCCCTCGTACCGACTTTCGCAGAAAGCCGGGACATCGCTTTGGATTTGCCTATCGGATTCACGCAGAAATTCGCAACAATGCGCGAGTCGCGAATCTCCGCGATCCGATACGCGCCGGGCCTGCGGGAACCCCTCTGGTCATGGGGTTCATGTATCATCGGGCCAGCACTGGCGCCACCCTGGCCGGCCGCACGCCTTGCGTGTCGGCGCCGCGGTTGACTCCTCGCGCTTAAGCCCTTATACAGCCGCGGCAATTTCTCGCTTACCAACAGCCTCTCGCAACGGAGTTTCAAGGTGAAGCGCACCTATCAGCCCAGCGTGCTCGTCCGCAAGCGTCGTCACGGCTACAGGGCGCGCATGGCCACGGTCGGCGGCCGCAAGGTGATCGCCAATCGCCGGGCCAAGGG
>DATNJA010000300.1:0-9556 GCA_035604155.1 Candidatus Udaeobacter sp.
ATGACCCGTGAATCTTGCTCTACATGTTAGGACTAGAGCCTGATTCACGTCTCAAGCCGAGCAGGCTTGAGACGATCAGGCTCTAGCCTATTTCACCGTCACCACGGTGCAGGGCGCCAGGTGGGAGACCTTGTGGGATACGCTGCCCATCAGCAGGCCTTGAATGTCACCGAGCCCGCGGCTGCCCATGACCAGCATGTCCGGCTTCTCGGCCGTGGCGACCGAGACGATCGCGGATGCGGGATCGCCGACCTCGACGCGCCCGCGCACCATGGCCACTCCCTTTTTGCGCGCATCCATCTCGGCCTGCATGGTGATCTGGCGCCCGATCGCGCGGCGCACGGTAAGGCCCACTTCCGTGCTCATCTCGACCAGCGCCGCCGCGTTGGATTCGGTCGTTCTGGGGCCGAGCGCGAAGCTGGGCGCGGTCAGCGCCTGATGCACTTCCCCGCGATATTCGGTCTGGGCGAGGCGCCGCTCCTCGTCGGTTGCCGGGCTGTCGGTGGCGACATTGAGGGCGACCAGCTCGGCCTTGTACATGTTCGCCAGATCGATGGCCAATTCGAGGGCCTTGGCGGCGTGCTCGGAACCGTCCAGGGCCACAAGGACTTTGCGCAGCATGCTCGGTCTCCTTCCAACTCTCGTTTCTTCAAGGGGCTCGCCGGAGCGAATGTTCTCCCCGGTCCAGGATGACCCTCCTTGACCCAAATCAGGCTTTGCGTGCGCGATGACGATACCGACTCGCGCCGTCATGGGCCAGAGCGCAGGGAAATAGCCCCCGTCATCAGCTTTTCTTGCCGGGCGTGCCCGCGTTCGACGGCACGGCCTCGGGCTCGGATGGCGTCTCGCCGGGCGCGCTGAGCCCGAAGACGCCCCTGAGAAAGCCGGGGGCCAGCGCCGACATGGGATCGACGCTGATCGTCGGCTCCGACAGTTTCCCCGTCGCATTGTAGACGACGGCGAACAGGCCGTTGCCCTTTCCCCCCGTCAGCAAATAGCCCACGAGCGGTATCTGGCCGATCAGGCTGTTCAGGGAATATGAGGGAATTGCGGTTCCTCTGACATCGATGCTGTCGGTGTCGAAGTCGAGCATGCCGCTCGCGGTGAGGCCGAGGGAAGGCCCATAGGTGCGCGCGATCGGGATCTGGATATGCCCGCCCGTCTTGGTGAAATCGGCGGTGAACCGATACATCTCGAAGCCCTCGCCCGTGAGGGCATCGGCCAGGCCGGTGAAGAGCGCCATGGAGAACAGGCGCAGCAGGGCAGATTGGCGGATGAGCCGGTACTCCGACACTTCGACGTGGCCCTTGATCGCGCGCTTCGGATCGGCGTCGCTGGCGCTGCCCGTTATGGCGAGATGTCCACCCACCACGTTGTCGAAGATGCCCAAGGCCTTCAGGGCCTCGCCGGCATCCTCCGCCGTGATCGAGAGTTGATGGATGCCGCCATCAGCCGGCTGCCAGCGGACGGTGATGGGTTTGCCGTCGGGGAGCTGGCCACGGGCGTCGAGCGATTGCCAATGCAGGCCGTCGTAGGCGAAGGTGAGATGAACAGCGTCGATCTCGCGGTTGGGTCCGAGAAGCACGCGATCCAGCCGGTCGGCCGCCAGGCCATAGGGCCGCGTTGGCTTTTGCTCGGCCGCGGGAGCGGAGGATGCGGCCGCGTGATTGCCTCCCGGTTTCGACTGCTCGATGAAAGGCTCGGCATCGAAGACGCCGCTGGCGATGTGGATATCGAGCGCCGGCTGGCTGAGGCCGATGACGACCCCGCTGAGGCGCGTGCCGGCAAGCGCGATCCGGTCGAAGGTCGCCTCGGCCATCTTGCCATCGGGCCCGAAGCGGGCTCGGCCGTCGCCGGAAAAGTCGCCGGCCGAAAATCGGAAACTGCGGATCGCCGTGGGTTTGTGACTTGCCATATCGACGGCCATCGTGGCGTGACCCGGTTCGCCCGGCGCCTTTTGCCAATTGGCGAAATCGATGGCCACCGTGGCCGGTGTAAGGTCGAAATCCGTCAGGATCGTGCCCGCGCCGCTTTGGTACTCGTCATAGGTCAGGTCGAGGTGCAGCGGCCCGGTGACGACGCTTCGATAGTCGAAGCCAAGGCGCGCGAGATCTTCGGCGCTGGTCATCGCCGACACCTGGATGCGCGACTGGGGTTCCAGGCCCGTGAAATTGTAGCTCCAGTGAAGATCCGTCGGAATGTCGGCGAACTTCGCCCGGCCGGCCACGCTCATGCCGTCGTTGTCGACCTGCAGGTCGAGATCGCCGTCGGTCAGATCCCGGTCGAGGACGATGGCACCAAGCCGCCCGCCAGTGATGTGGGAAGCCGCCTGCAGGCGGAACTCGCCGTGCTTCAGATGATTGGCGGCGGGCAGATGGACGATGAGATGGGTCTCCACCTCGCCCGCGGTGTCGGCCGGCTTCAGGTTGAGCTTGCGGGCGTAGCCGAGGGGGGGATTGTCCAGCAGCTGGAGCGCGTCCTTGAGGGGCCCGTGCACGTCGCCCTCGACGTCGATCAGCTGGGTCTCCGCCTGCAGCCCGGAAATGACCAGATGTCCGCGACGGATGCCGATCCTGCCGACCCCGCCGGAGCTGAAATCGGCGGTGAACTTGTCGGCGTCGAAGCTGGCGGTGCCGTCGGCGCCCCGGATCGGGGGCAGCGGCCGGTAATAATGCACCCCCACGCCGGTCGCCTTCAACGTGCCGCCGAAGGCGTTCACCGTCGGGTCATTGAGATCCCCGCCGGCGAGGGCGACGTCGAAGGAAGCGTCGACGGCGCTGATGAGGCCCTGGTCGATGTTCTCGACCACCCAGGCCCGGGCATTGTCGGCGCCGCCCAAATTGATCGGCCAGAGCCGTTGCAGATCGGGAACCGGAAGGCCCACGGCGCTGGCATGGCCGACGATGCTGAGCTTCCCCGTCTTCGGAACGTGATCGGATATGAGGCCGGTCACCCTGGCCGACGCGGTCAGGACCGGACCGCCGAGGTTGAGCGAGAAGGAATCGAGCCGCAACTCGTCGAGCCCCGCCTTCATCTCGCCAGCGGCGTCGAGCTCGGTTACGGGCAAGGGCGAGGCGAAATGGTCTTGCAGATCGAGCGAGCCCGGGCCGCCGGCCACTGTGAAGCGCATGGAGCCGAAATGCCCGTCCAGATTGACCGAGGTGCTGAAGCTGCCCCGGAACTGTAGATGGGATCCGGAGAGCACGACCAGGTCCGGCACGATCAAGCCAAGGGCGGCGATATCGAGTCCGCTGTAGTGACTCTCGAGGCTGACCCTGCGCGTCGCCGAATCGAAGGAGAATTCGCCGTCGAACAGCGCCGGATCGCCGAACTCCGCCACTTGGGCAGAGATCCGGCCGTCGATGCCCTGGCGATCGCGCATCAGATCGATGTCGATCTTGGGCGCATGCCAGACGAGCCCGGTGCGCCGATCGTCGAATTCCAGCGTGCCGCCGATCAGATGTGCGCGGCGCAGATAGCCCGTGGACAGGCGCGGGTCGGGGCTGCTCAGCAGCTCCTGGAAGATTTCCGGCAGCAAGGTCGAGGGCTGTCCGGCGGCGGGACCCTCGACCGTGGCGAGGAACTGGAAACGCCCGTCCTCGTTGCGGCGCATGTGGATCTTGGGCTCGAAGATCTCGACCGCGGTCGGCGCCACAATCCCATGGACAAGGGCACTGACGCTGAGGCTGATGCCGATCTGCGGCACGCTCGCCAGCTCCCGGCCATCGGCGCCAAGCGCCCGGACATGGAGTGCCCTGAGGCCGATCAGCCGGTCGCCGCCGGTCCAGGTCACGACAATGTCATCGAAGCGCACGCGAAAAGACCCGTCACGCGCGGCCAGCGAACGCTCGACAAAGGGGATGAGGAAACCGACGTGGAAGGGATGGCCGTCGGAAAGCCGGTAGGCGGCGAAACCGATCAGCAGCGCGAGCCCGGCGAGGAACGCGCCCAGCAGGTCGAAGCAGATATGCAGGCTCCGGCGAACCAAGACGACCTACCCTTGACCGCCGGACGGCGGTTCAGCAGTCTGCCGCCACGCTGAGGCGCGGCTGTCTCCGCGCAGACGGGAAGTCCGAGCCCGATTCATGCCCCCCTCGCTCAAGCCGACCGCCCTCCTTTCGATACCGCTGCCGGGAATCCCCGATCGCGCCCAGTTGGGCTTCGAACGGCTGGCGGCCGGACCCCCCGCTCTCAAGAAATTGGCGGAGCGGCCCGACGGCAGGCAGCTTCTGGCAGCGGTCTTCGGCAGCAGCCCTTTTCTCAGCCAGCTGCTGCAGACGGAATCGGACATCGCCGAGGCATTCGTAGCCCAGGATGCCGGTTCTGTCTTGGCCGATCTGATGGCGGGTCTCGAGGCCGAAACGGCGCAAGAAGGAGACAGCGGCCGGATGGCGCGGGCGCTGCGCCGGGCGCGCCGGCGCGCTGCCCTCGTCATCGCGCTGGCCGACATTGCCGGCCAATGGGATCTGGACCAGGTGACGGCAGGTCTTACGGGGTTCGCCGACCTCGTGCTGCGGCTGTCGGTCGATCATCTGCTGCGCCGCGCCGGCGAGGGGGGCGACCTGGTGTTGCCCTCCCCGGATCGGCCGAGCGAGGGTTCGGGCCTCGTCGTGCTGGCCATGGGCAAGCTGGGCGCGGGCGAGCTCAACTATTCGAGCGATATCGATCTCATCCTGCTCTACGACCGCGACAAGGTGGAGTACCGCGGCCGGCGGACCCTCCAGGACTGCTTCGTGCGCATCACCCGCAACCTGGTGCACCTGCTGCAGGAATTGACCGAGGACGGCTATGTCTTCCGCACCGACTTGCGGCTCAGGCCCGATCCAGGCTCGACGCCGCTCGCCATGTCGGTCCTGGCGGCGGAGACCTACTACGAGGGCATGGGCCAGAACTGGGAACGCGCGGCGATGATCAAGGCCCGCGCGGTCGCCGGCGATCTGGATTCGGGCGCCGCCTTCCTGGAGCATCTGCGGCCCTTCGTCTGGCGCAAGCATCTCGACTTCGCGGCGATCCAGGACATTCACTCCATCAAGCGCCAGATCCATGCGGTCAAGGGCCATCGCGAGATCGCCGTGGGCGGCCATAACATCAAACTCGGCCGGGGCGGCATCCGCGAGATCGAGTTCTTCGCCCAGACCCAGCAGCTGATCTGGGGCGGCCAGCGCCCGGAGCTGCGCCTGAGAGCGACCTGCATGGCGATCCGCGCCCTGGTGGAAGCGGGCCTGGTAGCAGCTCAGGCGGGCGAGGAAATGATCGCCGCATACCAGTACCTGCGCCACGTCGAGCATCGCCTGCAGATGGTGGACGACCGCCAGACCCAGACGCTGCCCGCGGAAGGACCGGAACTCGACGCCATCGCCCGCTTCTGCGGCCATCCGGATACCGGGAGCTTCGCTGAAACCCTGCTCGGTTTTCTAGGCACCGTGCACGACCACTACGCCGAGCTGTTCGAGGAAGCGCCCTCCCTCTCCGGGCCCGGGAGCCTGGTCTTCACCGGCACCGAGAACGACCCCGATACCGTGCGCACGCTCGGCGAGCTCGGCTTCAAGGACGGCGCCTCGATCGCCACCGCAGTCCGGGCCTTGCATGCCGGCCGCGCGCGGGCCATGCGCTCGGCCCGCGCGCGCGAGCTGTTGACGGAGCTGATGCCGACCCTCCTCCAGGCGCTGGGCCGGACGGCGCAGCCGGATGCGGCCTTCGCCCGCTTCGATGCGTTCCTGCATGCGCTGCCGGCCGGGGTGCAGTTCTTTTCCCTGCTCCACTCCAATCCCGGGCTGCTCGCCCTGATCGCCGAGATCATGGGCGGCGCGCCGCGCCTGGCCGAGAGTCTCGGCAAGAATCCGGCCCTGCTCGAAGCCGTGCTGGCGAGCGACTTCTTCGAGCCGCCGGCGCCCCTTGCCAAGCTCGCCCGATCCCTCGAGCGCAAGCTCGCGCCCGCCCAGCACCTGGAGGAGACGCTGGACCTTGCCCGGCGCTGGACCCATGACCGCCAGTTCCAACTGGGCGTTCACATCCTCCGAGGCATGCCCGACGCCGAAAATGCCTCCTTCGCCTTGACCGATATCGCCGAGACGGTGCTCCGGGGCCTCCAGCCGCGCGTCGAGGCGACCTTCGCCGCCCAGCACGGCCGGCTGCCCGGCCGAGGCTTCGCCATCGTGGCGCTGGGCAAGCTGGGCGGGCGGGAGATGTCGCTCGGCTCCGACATCGATCTCATCTTCATCTACGATGCGCCCGCCGAGCTCGAGGCCGCGGGCTGGGACACCCTGCTCTCCGACAGCCCGAAGCCGCTCGCCCCCATCCACTACTACGCCCGGCTTGCCCAGCGCATGATCGCCGCGGTGACGGCACCCACCAGCGAAGGCCGGCTCTATGAGGTGGACATGCGCCTCAGGCCCTCGGGCAACTCGGGCCCCATCGCCTCCAGCCTGGAAGGTTTCCGGCGCTATCAGGAGTCCGATGCCTGGACCTGGGAACATATGGCGCTGACCCGGGCACGGCCGATCGCCGGCGACCCCGAATTCGTCGCCGCCGTCGACGGCATGCTCCGCCGGATCCTGACCCGCCCGCGCGACCCCCGAAAGCTCGCCGGCGACGTCGCCGCCATGCGCCGGCGCATGGAGCAACAGCACGCCACGAGCAATCCCTGGGATCTGAAGCAACGCCCGGGCGGCCTGGTCGATATCGAGTTCATCGCCCAATACCTGATGCTGCGCCATGCCGCAACCAGCCCCGAGGTATTGGCCGCCAACACGGATGCGGCGTTGCATCGCCTCGCTGAGGCGGGCACCCTGGCGCCGGACGCGGCCGGGGAATTGCGGGCGGCCCTCCGGCTCTGGCGCCGGCTGCAGGAGTTCCTGCGCCTTACCGTCGGCAGCCAGTTCGACGAGGAAACTCTCGCCCCCTCCATCGCCCGGCGCCTGATCGAGATCGGCGGCGCCGTTGACTTTGCCGCGCTCAAGGGACAGATGGACAGGACCGCGGCGGCGGTGCGCCGACGGTATCGCGAGATCGTCGAATCCGAAGAGGAGGTCAAGACATGAGCCTTAAGCCCGGGGACAAAGCGCCCGATTTCACCCTGCCCAGCGATGGCGGCGGCAAGATCGCCCTGTCGAAATTGAAGGGGCGCAAGGTGATCCTCTATTTCTACCCGAAAGACAACACCTCAGGTTGCACCGCCGAGGCCTGCGGCTTCCGCGACAACCTGGCGAAATTCGCCAAGGCCGACGCCGCCGTGATCGGCATCAGCCGCGACAGCGTCAAGAGCCACGACAATTTCAAGAAAAAGTACGACCTGCCCTTCCCGCTTGCCGCCGACGAAGACGGCAAGGTCTGCGAGGCCTACGGCACCTGGATCGAGAAGAGCATGTACGGCCGCAAATACATGGGCATCGAACGGGCGACCTTCCTGATCGACGCCAAGGGCGTCATCCGGAACATCTGGCATAAGGTGAAGGTGCCCGGCCATGTCGAGGAAGTGCTGGCCGCGGCGAAGGGGATTTGAGGGTCGCGACGCGCCGCCGACCCTCACGGAAATTCACCACGCGGGCGTAACGCCGGCCTGCCTCGGTCAGCGCCGGGCTCATGCCATACTCGTCCCGCGGAGTCGGGATCGGGTGCACACGGCTCGGCATCAAGCGGCAGCCCCAGGCCGAACTCCCCATCCGCCGGCAGCCCTCGGCCATAAGCTTCCTGTAAGCCCTGCAGTGATCGGGGCCGAAGGACACTGTCTGACGCCGGCTGTCCCGTTGCATCTCGTGATGCGGCAGCCCCGCCGTTATCGCCCGTGCTGGTCTCGCGATACGGATAGATCGCAGAAACTTTGCGGGAAGTGAAATTGGGTATTGTGTTCCAGAATCGAATATAATGGGTTCACGCTACCTATTCTCCCTCTTCGTATTGCGGGCCATTTTCTGGAGAACCACGCGGGATGTCACTAAGGACAGAACTATACATACAGCGACGATAGCGACGCCGAGCGGGGCGCGAGTCCAATTGTTTTCTGTTGTGCGCGGAAAAAACACTAAAACCGGAATTCCAATTACAAAACTATAAAATATCAATAATAGTCCAAATGTTCTGCGGAAACGCTCATTTGTAATATCTTCTATTTCCTCTTTTTTCTGTACTTGAGTCTTGCAATCTGGCGAGTTGTCTCGAGACGGAAACACGGTCCTATCTCTCCCTCAAACTTTCACGGCCCGCTCCGACGAGAGAGCTCAGCTCTTGCTCGACGAGATTCCACTTGCTGGTATCGAACTCCACCGTCCCCGTCATCCCTGGCGTCAGCGCCACCTCCTGCCCATCCGCCGGCATCGTCCGTCGGGCGAACGTCACCCGGGCCGTGTAACCGGCTCTCCGAAACCGCTGCGCAATCTTAGTAGCGCTAAAACCCTGCGTTGCATAGCGTATTGCCCACACAAGCGGGCGCGCCGCCGCCAATGCTTCGGCGTCCGGCACCGGAAACAAGCATTGGTCTTTAGATGGAAGTCGAAGGCGCTTTAGATGGAAGTCGAAGGCGCTTTGGCGCAACCAGCCCATTCCTGGCCGAGCGCGGCTTTCAATGCCACTCAGACAGTTCGACGGTGATTCCCTCCGGCCCGGCGAGGAAGACGAGCTTGCGGGCGTGGAAGTCCATGATCTCGTTCCGGGTCTCGAAGCCGCCCGCCCGCATCTTCGCGACCTCCGCCTCGATGTCGTCGACCGCGAAGCAGACGTGGTTGAAGCCGAGCTTGTTGAGATCGCGGATATGGGGATCCGGCAGGGTCGCCGGCCGGCGGTAGCACAGCAGCTGGATTTCGGCGCGGGGCTCGGCGTGCTCGAGGACCAGGGTGACGTGGTCGGCCTCGATACCCTTCACGCCCATGTATTTGTCCATCGTCTCGCCGGAGATGACGACGGCGATCGCTTCCTTGAAGCCGAGCAAGCCGAAGAATCTCTTCGCCCGGTCGAGATCCCGCACCACGATGGTCACGTGGTCGAAATGCTTCACCATTCGCCGCCTCCCCTGTCGCCGAACTCCCTCGTGGCAGGAGCTCGGGCCTTGGCCTCTGCCTCGCCGCCGACCCTGGCCGCCAGAGAGGCCGCCATGAACCGGTCGAGATCGCCGTCGAGCACCGCCTGGGTCTGGCTGGTCTCCACGCCCGTGCGCAGATCCTTCACCATCTGATAGGGCTGCAGCACGTAGGAACGGATCTGATGGCCCCAGCCGATGTCGGTCTTGGAGGCTTCGGTCTTGGCCGCCTCGGCCTCGCGCTTTTGCAGCTCGGCCTCGTAGAGCCGGGCTTTCAGCATCGCCATGGCCGTCGCCCGGTTGCGATGCTGGGAGCGGTCGGCTTGGCAGCTGACGACGATGCCGGTCGGCAAGTGGGTCAGGCGCACCGCGCTGTCGGTCTTGTTGACATGCTGGCCGCCGGCGCCCGAGGCGCGGAAGGTATCGACCCTGAGGTCCTTGTCGAGGACTTCCACCTCGATCGTGTCGTCGACGACCGGGTAGACCCAAACGGAGGCGAAGCTGGTGTGGCGCCGGGCCTGGCTGTCGAACGGCGAAATGCGCACC
>DATNJA010000301.1:0-16175 GCA_035604155.1 Candidatus Udaeobacter sp.
CTTGCGAGAGTGCACCCGGCCGCCATATTTTTGCCGACTTGGCGATGCAGGTTCGGGCAATGCAGGTTCCGGCAGCGCGGGTTCGCAAGACCGAGTCTGCGGCGGGGTCTTAAAGGGGCGAGGGCGTGGAGATGATTGGAAGCACTTCTTTCGCGTGGCCAAAGCGCCTCGGCCGGGTAGTGCCGGCCCTGGTCTTCGGGCTTGCGGCCCTGGCGGCCATGCCTGAGGCCAGGGCACAGAACGACGTCCAGGCGCTCTCTGACAAGGTGGACCGGCTTCAGCAGGAGGTCTCCGACCTCGAGCGCCAAGTCTACAATGGACAAGGCAGCGGAACCGGCGCGGTCGCGACCGATACGGGCGGCGCCAGCACCGCCGCGAGCCAGGAGGTGCGCCTCCAGCAGCTCGAGCAACAGATGCGCGATCTGACCGGCCAAGTGGAGAAGCTCGGCTACAGCGTGCAGCAGCTCTCGGCCCGGACGGCCAAACTGTCGCAGGACGTGGACTTCCGCTTGACCCAGCTTGAGCATAACCAGCCTGCAGCGGCCGCGGCCGCTCCCGCCCAGCCCGCGACGACAGGTGCCGCCACAGGTACGGATCAGGGCAATCAGCCCCTGAAGCAATCCTCCCTCGCCCCCCAGACCCTGGGGACGCTGACCCAGAGTCAGGTGCAAGCGGCAGCCCAGCAACCGGCGGCGGGCGAGACGCCTCCGGCCGCGACGAGCGCGGCCGAGACTGCGGCGGCAGCGGCCTATAAGCTCCCGGGCAACACGGTTGAAGAGCAGTACCAATATGCCTTCGGCCTGCTGCAACAGGCCAACTACGATGAGGCCGAAAAGGCGCTCAGGGCCTTCGTCGCCCAGCATCCGACGGATTTCCTCGCCGGCAACGCCCAATATTGGCTTGGTGAAACCTATTACGTACGCGGGCGATACGAAGACGCCGCGGTCACTTTCGCCGAGGGCTATCAGAAATATCCCGACAACAGCAAAGCGCCCGACGACTTGCTGAAGCTCGGCATGTCGCTCGGCCAGATCGGCAAGAAGAGCGACGCCTGCGTGGCCTTTGCCGAGCTCGGGAAGAAATTCCCGAGCGCGCCCGACAATGTCCTGGCCCGCGTCAAGGACGAGAAACACCGCTACGGCTGCCGTTAAGGAGAAGCCTGATCGGGCGGGAGCATCCCTTTCCGTCACGCCCGCGAAAGCGAACGTCCATCGGGCGGCCGGATTCCCGCTCTAGCGGGAATGACGGGAGAATGCCCATAGGACGGGCAGAGTTCGCGCGGCTGATGGCGCCCCTCGGGCCCTTCGAGAAGGGACCTCGTCTGGCCGTCGCCGTGTCGGGCGGGGCCGACAGCATGGCGTTGGTGCTTCTCGCGGACCGATGGGCGCGCGCCCGGGGCGGCGAAGCCATCTCGCTCACCGTGGATCACCGCTTGCGAGCTGCCTCCTCGAGCGAAGCGCTGCAGGTCGCCCGCTGGCTCGCTGAGCGCGGTATCGCCTGCCGGCGCCTGATCTGGCGTCGGCCCGCCGGACGCCCCACCTCGGCCCTGCAGGCCAAGGCCAGGGAGGCGCGCTACCGGCTGCTCCTCGACTGGTGCCGGCGTCATTCCATCCTGCATCTGGCGCTCGCCCACCACGCCGGCGACCAGGCGGAGACGGTCGTCATGCGGCTCGCCCGCGGCGGCCTCGACGGGCTCGCCGGGATGCCGGCGGTGGCGTCGCGCGACGGTGTCAGGCTCATCCGGCCCTTGCTCGCCTTGGCGCCGCATCGGCTCCAGTCCACCCTTCTTGCAGCAGGTCAGCCATGGATCGAGGATCCTTCCAACAGAGATGAGGCTTATGAGCGGATTCGTTGGCGCAAGCGCATCGCGCCGGGCCTGGCACCCGCGATCGCTGCCGCGACGGCGGAGATCGGGCAAGAACGCCGGCGGCGGGAGCAGGCGGTGGCGGACCTGCTGGCCGACGCTCGAGTCCATGCATCCGGCTTTGTCACGCTTTCCCTCGAGGCGCTCACGACGGCCACACCGGATATCGCCATCAAGGCCCTCGGGCGCATGCTCGTCACCGTGGGCGGCGATCCCTATCCGCCGCGTCGGGAGGCGCTGCACCGTTTGCTGGCCGGGCTGTCAAGCGGTGGCAAGGGCCGAACTCTTGGCGGCTGTTGGGTTCTGGCAAGAAAGAGTCATCTCATGGTCTGCCGCGAGCCGGGCGCCGCCAGCGAGCGCTTATCGGCCCGTGCCGGGGAGCGCCGGCGCTGGGACGGCCGATTCGATCTCGAGATTCCATATGCCGGCCGGGTTGCCCGGCTGGGCGACGTGGGCTGGGCCAGGCTATCGCCCGAGGAACGAAGGCGCCTGGGTCCGCGGGAAGTGGCACTATCGTTGCCTTGCCTTCGGCAGGGGCGTAAGCTTCCCCAGTTGCCCTGTTCGAGCAAAGGGAAAGCTGGATTTTCAGCCCTGTTCCGCCCGACCCAGCCGCTGGCCGCGGGTTGCTTTACAGTTGCCAAATTGAATGTGAACATTATCTAAGGAAGGCTGAGCAGCGTTGGCTGCCGCCGCGCCGGCCGATGAGGCCGGCGGAAAGCGAGGAACTGAGTGAATTTCACCAAGAATGTGGCGGTCTGGGTCGTTATCGGCCTGCTGCTGATCTTGCTCTTCAATCTGTTCCAGGGTACGGCCTCGCGCGGGACCCAGAGCGATCTGGCCTATTCCGAGTTCCTGGCCCGGGTCGGGCAAGGCAATGTCGTCAGCGTGACCATCCAGGGCCCGAACATCAGCGGCCGGATGAAGGACGGCAGCAGCTTTGCCACCTATGCGCCGAACGACCCCAACCTGATCAGCAAGCTGGAAGACAAGCAGGTCGAGGTGAACGCGGCACCCGCCGACGACAATATGCATCCGCTGCTCAATATCCTCATCTCCTGGTTCCCGATGCTGCTGCTGATCGGCGTCTGGATCTTCTTCATGCGTCAGATGCAGTCGGGCGGCGGCAAGGCCATGGGCTTTGGCAAGAGCCGGGCGCGCTTGCTGACCGAAAAGGTGGGCCGCGTCACCTTCGATGACGTGGCCGGAATCGAGGAAGCCAAGCAGGAGCTCCAGGAGATCGTGGAGTTCCTCAAGGATCCGCAGAAATTCCAGCGCCTGGGCGGCAAGATCCCCAAGGGCGTGCTGCTGGTGGGCCCGCCGGGCACCGGCAAGACCCTGCTCGCCCGTGCCATCGCCGGCGAGGCCAATGTGCCGTTCTTCACCATCTCGGGCTCCGACTTCGTCGAGATGTTCGTGGGCGTCGGCGCCAGCCGCGTGCGCGACATGTTCGAGCAGGGCAAGAAGAACGCGCCTTGCATCATCTTCATCGACGAGATCGACGCCGTGGGCCGGCATCGGGGTGCGGGCTTGGGCGGCGGCAACGATGAGCGCGAGCAGACCCTCAACCAGCTGCTGGTGGAGATGGATGGATTCGAGGCCAATGAAGGCGTGATCCTAGTCGCCGCCACCAACCGGCCCGACGTGCTGGACCCGGCGCTGTTGCGGCCCGGCCGCTTCGATCGTCAAGTGGTGGTGCCCAACCCGGACATCCTGGGCCGCGAGCAGATTCTGAAAGTGCATATGCGCAAGGTTCCCCTGGCGCCCGACGTGGACGCCAAGATCATTGCGCGGGGCACGCCGGGCTTCTCCGGCGCCGATCTCGCCAATCTGGTGAACGAAGCGGCCCTGATGGCCGCCCGCATCGGCCGGCGCGTCGTCACCATGGCGGAATTCGAGTCCGCTAAGGACAAAGTGATGATGGGGGCCGAGCGGCGGTCCATGGTCATGACCGACGAGGACAAGCGCCTCACCGCCTATCACGAAGCCGGCCACGCGCTCGTCATGCTCCATGCCAAGGGCCACGAGCCCCTGCACAAGGTCACCATCATTCCCCGCGGCCGGGCGCTGGGCATCACCATGTGGCTGCCGGAGCGGGACCGGTACAGCGTCTCCAAGACCGAGCTGGAGGCCAAGCTCGCCTCCATGTTCGGTGGGCGCGTCGCCGAAGAGCTGATCTTCGGCGTCGAGAGCATCACCACCGGCGCTTCCGACGACATCCGCCAGGCGACCAACCTCGCCCGGCGCATGGTTACCGAGTTCGGGTTCAGCGACAAGCTGGGGCCCCTGCGCTACAGCGAGAACGAGGAAGAAGTTTTTCTCGGCCATTCGGTGACCCAGCGCAAGAACGTCTCCGACGCGACGGCCAAGGTGATCGATGACGAGATCCGCCGGCTGGTCGAAGAGGGCGAGAAGACGGCGCGCCTGATCCTGAACGAACATATCGACGACCTGCATCTCGTGGCCAAGGGCCTGCTGGAATACGAGACGCTCAGCGCCGATGAGATCCAGGCGCTGTTGCGCGGCGAGGAAATTCGGCCAGGCGGCGACAGCGCGCCACCCCCGCCGCGCCCGCGTGCCTCTGTGCCGAGCGCCGGGCGCCCCGCCGCCGGTCCGGCGCGGCCTGCCGGACTGGAACCTGAGCCGCAGCCCGGCGGCTAGTCGGGCAAGCGCTACCCAATGTCCGGTCAAGACGGCAGCCCCGCCCCACGGCGGGGCTTCGCGTTGCGGCCTGAAGGGCTGATCGCCGGCCCGGCGGCGGCCCGTGCCTTGGAAGCTGGAGCCGCACTGCTTCTGACGGGCGGCCCGCTCGCCTTCACCGCTTGCGAGATCATGGCCGAGGCCGGCCGGGTCGTTCTGCCTGTCGCGGAAGCACGTGCCTGGGCTGCCAAGGCCGGGCTGGGGGACGAGATGGCGGCGGCGATCGCGCGGGTGACCGCGTCCCGTCCGCCCTTCGCGGGATTGACCCTCGACCGGCCGCGGATCATGGGCGTGGTCAACGTGACCCCGGACAGCTTCTCCGACGGCGGCGATTTCGCCGACACCGAAACCGCGATCGCCCGTGGCCTGGCGCTCCGGCAAGCGGGCGCCGATATCCTCGACATCGGCGGCGAATCGACCCGGCCAGGCTCCGAGCCATTGCCCGTCGATGTCGAGCTCGCCCGCGTGCTGCCGGTGATCGAGGCCTTGGCCGAGGCCGGCGCCCTCGTCTCCGTCGATACCCGCCGGGCCCGGGTCATGGCCGAAGCGATCGCTGCCGGGGCGCGTATCGTCAACGACATCACGGCTCTTGCCGGCGATCCGGAGAGTCTCGGGCTCGTGGCCAAGGCCGGCGTGTCGGCGGTCCTCATGCATATGCAGGGCGAGCCGCGCAGCATGCAGGCCAACCCGTTCTATGTCGAAGCGCCGCTGGATATTCGCGACTACTTCGTCGAACGGCTGGAAGCCTGCGTAACGGCTGGCATTCCGGCGGAGCGGATCGCCATCGACCCCGGCATCGGTTTCGGCAAGAACGACCGGCACAACATCGCGATTCTCCAGGGGCTCGGCGTGTTTCACGAGCTCGGCGTCCCGATCCTCCTCGGCGTCTCGCGCAAGAGCTTCATCGGGCGCCTCAGCCGGAAGGAGCCGGCCAAGCAGCGCCTGGCGGGGTCGCTGGCCGGCGGCCTCGCCGGGCTCGACCGGGGCGTCCAGATGCTTCGGGTCCACGACGTGGCCGAGACGTACCAGGCGATGGCCGTTTGGCAGGCACTCGTCTGCCCGGTATCATCGGCGCCATGACTCGAAAGCTATTCGGCACCGACGGGTTGCGCGGCACGGCCAATCGCGAACCCATTACTGCCCGCACCGCGCTCGAGCTGGCCCTGGCGGCCGGCGCCCAATTCCGGCGCGGCAGTCACCGCCACCGGGTGGTCATCGGCAAGGATACCCGGCTTTCCGGCTATATGCTGGAGCCCGCACTGGCCGCCGGGTTCGTCTCCACGGGCATGGACGCCATCATGCTGGGCCCGCTGCCGACGCCGGCGGTGGCGATGCTGACCAGATCCCTTCGCGCCGATGTCGGGGTCATGATCTCCGCCTCCCATAACCCCTTTCAAGACAACGGCATCAAGTTGTTCGGACCCGACGGCTACAAGCTGTCGGACGACATCGAAGCGGCCATCGAAGCCAGAATGCGCGAAGGACATGGGCCGCTCGCCAAATCGGAGGCTCTCGGCCGCGCGGTCCGCCTCGAGGATGCCCGCGGCCGGTATATCGAGTTCGTCAAGAACAGCTTCCCCAAGGGCCTCACCCTCGACGGCCTCAAAATCGTCGTCGATTGCGCCCATGGGGCCGCCTATCGCGTGGCGCCGACCGTGCTCGAAGAGCTGGGCGCCAAGGTGATCGCCATCGGCGTCGAGCCCGACGGCACGAACATCAACCGCGACTGCGGCGCCACCGCGCCCGAGGCCATGTGCAAGGCAGTGCTGGCCGAGGGTGCGGATCTGGGACTGGCGCTCGATGGCGACGCCGACCGGCTGATCGTTGCCGATGAGAAGGGACGCGTGCTGGACGGCGATCAGCTCATGGCCCTGGTGGCGCGCTCCTGGGCGAACGCGGGCAAGCTTGCCGGCGGCGCCATCGTGGCCACCGTGATGTCGAACTTGGCGCTGGAGCGCTATCTTGCCGGTCTCGACCTCCGGCTCCATCGCACGCCGGTGGGCGACCGCTACGTCGTCGAGCGCATGCGCGCAGGCGGCTTCAACGTCGGGGGCGAGCAGTCGGGCCACATCATCCTTTCGGACTTCGTCACCACCGGCGACGGGCTGATCGCGGCCCTCCAGGTCATGGCCGTGCTGGTGGCCTCGGCAAAACCGGCGAGCGAAACGGGCCGGGTCTTCGACCCGCTGCCCCAACGCCTTAGAAGCCTGGAGGTGGACGCGGCCGCCAAGCCGCTCGACACCATCGGCGTGCAAGCGGCCATCCGCGCCGCCGAAGCAGCGCTGGGCTCGGCCGGCCGCATCCTCGTGCGCAAATCAGGGACCGAGCCCGTCATCCGCGTCATGGCCGAAGGCGAGGACGAAGCCGTCGTAGGCGATGCGATCGACCAAGTCATCCGCGCCATCGAAGCCGCAGTCATCGCTGCAGCCTAGCGCCGCACCCTCACCTTCCCATTGCTGACGTAATGGGAAGGTGAGGGCGTCAGACGACGAGGCCGTCGCTGGCCGGGCCTTCGCGGAGCAGGGAAACCAGGCGGGCGAGGCCTTCGCCGAGTTGTTCGGCGCTGCTGGCGGCGGAAACGCACAGGCGGATCGCCTCGGGCGCGGGCAGGTCGGTGGCAAAGACTTCCGCGCCGCGCAGGCGCAGGCCGCGCCGGGCGGCGGCGGCGACCAGGTCATTTGCGCGCCAGGGCGCCGGCATGTGGAGCATGCCAAAGAAGCTCGAGGGATGGGCACGGTAGTCGAAGCCCTCCAGCAGTCTCGCGGCGAGTGCCTGGCGCTCTACGGTGGCGCTGCGTTGGGCATCGGCGAGCGTGTCGGCGGCGCCATCCACGATCCAGCGGGTCACGATCTCCGCCGTCAAGGGCGGCGCCATCCAAATCGTAGCCCTGAAAGCGGCAAGGAAAGCGGCGTCGCGACCCTTGGGCAGTGCCAGGAACCCGACGCGCAGTCCCGGCGCCATGGATTTCGACATGCCGACCACGTAGTGCCCCAAATCGGGCAGCAGCTCCGTCAATGTCGGGCGCTCGCCGGCAAGAAAGCCGTACACGTCGTCCTCGATCACCGGCAGCCGGTGCTTGACTGCAATGGCGGCGATCGCTTCGCGCCGGGCCGGCGACATGATGGCGCCGGTCGGGTTCTGCAGGTTGGGCATGCAGAAGAGGGCGCCGGCGCGCTCAGTCCTCAAGGCCGCCTCCAGCCCATCGGGCAACAAGCCCTCGCCATCCATGGGCAGGCCCTTGAGCCTCAGGTTCAACGCGGCCGCCATGGCCTTGATGCCGGAATAGGTGAGGGATTCGGTGAGCAGGAGATCGCCGGGCTTGGTCAGCCCACGAAGCACGACGCTGATGGCGTGTTGGGCGCCGAGGGTGATTAGGATCTGTTCCGGTGAGACCGAAAGACCGTGGCGTGCGATCCAGGCCGCACCCGCCGCCCGGTGGTGAGCCATGCCGCCGTGGGGCTGGTAGTCCAGCAAGGAACCGACGCCGCCGTCCCGCGCCAACTCGCCCAGCGTTCGTTGGAAAAGCGCGTCGCCAAAATGAGGTGGTGGAAAGGCGAGGCTGAGCTCGATCCTGTCGTCCGCCTCCTGTCCCAGCGATCCGAGCTGAGCGGAAGCCTGCCCCGGTCCTGCGAGGAAACTTCCACGCCCCACATGGCCTGCCACCAGGCCCCGGCGCTGCGCTTCGGCATAGCCCCGGGTGACCGTCCCTACCGTAACGCCGAGACGATAGGCAAGCTCGCGATGGGTGGGCAGGCGCTCGCCGGCTTTCAAGCGGCCCTGCCGTAGATCGGCGGCAATGGCCTCGGCAATGGCTTGGTAGCAAGGGCCGTCAAATCCGGAGAGGTCCGGTTGCCAATTTGTCATGGTGACAATCTATGTCTTGACGCGAAATTGTGTCAATAGATAATCAGATTGTAGTGACGCAAAGCAGAGAGCAATCATAGGTGCAACATGGAAGCGCTTCGCCTCCGCCCCCATAGGCTGGATCTTCGGAGCATCGCGGTTGTCGGTCTTTTCACCCGGGCTATCGATAGCCTTGAGGAGTGGCGCATTCGCGCCCGGGAGCGCCGGCAACTCTCCGCCCTCAGCGATGCCATGCTGAAGGATATCGGCATCAGCCGCGCCGATGCGTCGACCGAGTTCGAGAAGCCGTTCTGGCGCTCTTAGGCCGTTTGGTAATCTCAGCACGATCAAGGAGTCGCGACATGGAATTGCCGCTCTATCAAGTCGACGCCTTTACCGACCGCCTTTTCGGCGGCAACCCGGCCGGGGTCTGTCCCCTTGACCGCTGGCTTCCCGATGGGACCATGCAGGCGATCGCGGCGGAGAACAATGTAGCCGAGACGGCCTTCTTCCGGCGTGAAGGAGATGCTTATCGCTTGCGCTGGTTCACGCCCACGGTCGAGGTCGAGCTCTGCGGCCATGCGACCCTGGCGAGTGCCTATGTGATTTCCCAGTTCCTCGAGCCCGGCTGCACGGGCATGGCTTTCGAGAGTCGCAGCGGACGGCTCACGGTGGCGCGGGCCGGCGACCTATTCGTGTTGGATTTTCCCTCACGCCTGCCGCTTCCCGTCGAGAACTCCGCGGTCGGCCGGGCGCTGGGCCGCGCGCCCAGAACCTTGCTTGCTTCCCAGCAGTATCTCGCCGTGTTCGACAGTGCCGCGGATGTGGCTGCCCTTGCGCCTGACATGCCGGCTCTTGCCGCTCTCGACCGCGGCGGCGTCATCGCCACGGCGCCGGGCGACGAGGGCGTCGACTACGTCGCCCGCTTCTTCGCTCCCAGCTTCGGCATTCCCGAAGACCCGGCCACGGGCATGGCGCAATGCACGCTGATGCCCTATTGGGCGGAAAGGCTCGGCAGAAATCGCCTGACCGGCCGGCAGATCTCCCAGCGTATCGGCGACTTCGCCTGCGAGCTTGCCGGCGACCGGGTGAAAATCGGCGGCAAGGCCGTCTGCTATTTCAAGGGCAGCATCACCCTCGATGCCTGAAGCGGCAACAGCGCCGGCGCGCCGCGGGAACGATGAATTCCTGCTCGGCGCCTGGCAAATGCTGCCGCTGCTCATCGCCGTCATTCCCTTCGCGCTCATCATGGGCGCGCTCTGCGCCGAGAAGGGCATGAGTCCGCTGGAGACGGCGCTGATGAGCGCGCTTGTCTTCGCCGGCTCTTCCCAATTCGTCGCCGCCGGGCTCTGGCAGCATCCGATCCCGATGCTGGCCATCGTCGCCGGCACCGCGCTCATCAACTCGCGTCATCTTTTGATGAGTGCGGCGCTGGCGCCCAACATGGGCGGCTTCGGACGGACGCGCGCCTATCTGGCGCTCTTCTTCATGGCCGATGAGAACTGGGCCATGGCCATGCGCCGCGCGGCGGCCGGACCGCTGACGGTAAGCTACTATCTCGGGCTCTCGGTTCCGTTCTATCTTTCCTGGGTGCTGTGGACCACCGTCGGCAATCTGATCGGCGGGGTCATCGCCGACCCGAAGCGGTTCGGCTTCGATTTCGCCTTTGCCGCGGTGTTCCTGGTCATCCTCCTGTCGCTCAACAAGGCCAGGCGCAATCTCCTTCCCATCGCTGTCAGCGCCGTGGCCGCGCTCGTCGCCTGGAGGCTTCTGCCAGGCTCCGCCTATATTTTCGTCGGCGGTCTCGCCGGGACGGTAGCCGGCGCCCTCGCCGGGCAAAGGCCAGCCAATGCGCCTTGATCCGACGACGCTTCTCACCTGGCTCGGCATGATGGCCGTCACCTATGGCGCGCGTGCCGGCGGCTACTGGCTGGTGCAGCGCTATCCGTTGGGCGGCCGCTTCAAGGCGGCGTTGGAAGCCGTTCCCATGGCCGTGCTCACGGCGATCATCGCGCCCACCGTGCTGGCGACCGGCCCGGCTGAATCGCTGGCCGCGCTTGCGACCCTCGTCATCGCTTGGCGGCTGCCGGCATTGGCGGCCGTGGCCGGCGGTGTCATGACGGTGGTGCTGCTGCGGATGGTAATGGGGTAAACTGAGCTGTCGCATCGCTTCGCCGCGGTCCCGGGACGCCGGAAATATAGCGAGCGTGTCGGAGTCGGGGCAGCGGTACGCGCAGCAGGTTCTGGAAGGATGCCATGCATGTCGGATGACCCAACCGCGAACTGGGGAATATCGCAGGATGCCGCCGCGCTGCATCGCTCGGCGCTGGTCTGGGACGATCACGGAGGCTTCGCCTATTCCAAGGCTTCGATCCTGAAGGATCTGGAGCGTTGGCGTGCCGCCGGCATCGACTATCTGTCGATCAATGCTGGCTATGACGTCATGCCCTGGACGCTGACCCTGGAGGCGGTTTCCCAATATCGCCATTGGATCAGGACCCACCCCGAGACCCTGGTCCAGGTCGAGACGGTCGACGACATTTTCAGGGCCCGCAAGGAAGGCAAGCTCGCGGTCACCTTCGACCTCGAAGGCATGAACGCCCTCAACGGCGACATCGGCATGGTCGACCTCTACTACCGGCTTGGCGTGCGCCAGATGCTGTTCGCCTACAATCGGAACAATCTTGCCGGCGGCGGTTGCCATGACGAGGACATCGGCTTGACCGACTTCGGTCGCGCGGTGGTGGCGGAAATGAATCGCGTCGGCATGGTCGTCGACTGTTCCCACTGCTCCTACAAGACCTCCATGGAAGCGATCGAGGCATCCAAGGCGCCGGTCATTTTCAGCCACGCCAACGCGCGCAAACTGTGGGATCACGAGCGGAACATCTGGGACGACCAGATCAAGGCATGTGCTGCGACCGGCGGCGTGGTCGGCGTCACCGGCGTCGGCCGCTTCCTCGGACCCAACGGCCACACGGTCGAGCATCTGGTCGAACACATCGATTATATGGTTCAGCTCATCGGCCCCGATCACGTGGGATTCGGCATGGACAGCGTGCTGCACGCCCACAAGGCAAACCAGCCCTTCACCCGCAATCGCGAGTATTGGCCCGAGCGCCAGTATCCCGACAGCGGCAGCGGCTATGTCCCGCCCGAGGACGCGCCGCGCCTGACCCAGGCCCTGCTCGACCGCCAATACAGCGAGAAGGACATCCGGGGCATCCTTGGCGAGAATTTCTTGCGCCTGGCCAGGCAAGTGTGGAAGTAGGCCTTCGCGTTCGAAGAAGGAGGGACGAGAGCTTGGCTAGAGTGGAATTTCGTGAGCGTCTCGCGACCGGCAATCCGCTCGTGCTCGATGGCGCGATGGGTTCGGAATTGCAGCGCCGCGGCGTCTGGGTTTCCCATGGCGCGACCAAGGACAAGCTCGGCGCCTGGTCGGCCACCGCCATGCGCGACGCCCCGCAGATCGTCCGCGAAGTTCACGAGGACTACTTCAAGGTCGGCGCCGACATCGCGACGACCAACAGTTTCTGGACGAATTCCGTGAAGCTCGGCCTCGTCGGCCTGGGGGACAAAGCGGCCGAATACACCCGGCTCGCCGGCCGGCTTGCCATCGAGGCGCGCGATCGCCTGCGCCCGAGCGCCTATGTCGCGGGCGGAATGGCGCCTCCCCGTGGTGGTCGCTCTCCGGTCGATGCCGTCGACCTGCCGCGCGAGTTTGCCATGCAGGCCGAGGCCCTGAAGGAGAGCGGCGTCGATGTTCTGCTGATCGAGTATATCGGCTATGTCGACGACATCGTCGCGGCCGTCGATGCGGTGAAACCGGCGGGCCTGCCGATCATGCTCGGTCTTCGGCACATCACCGATGAGGGCGACATGCAGGCCGGCGAGACCTTCGAGCAACTCGTCGCGGCGCTGGGCCCGCGCAAGGTCGATGCGATCCTCCTCATGTGTAGCAAGCCAAAGGCTATCTCGGCCGGCTTGCCGAAGCTGCGCCGGGCTTTCGCCGGTCCGATCGGTGCCTACCCCAATATCGGCTACACCCGCGCCGGCGATCCGCTCGAAGACGGGCATCAGTGGCATGGCCTCGACACCGAGTCCTATACGCCGGCCGATCTCGCCGTCGACGGTGAGAAATGGCTCGCCATGGGCGCCCAGATCCTTGGCGGGTGTTGTGCCACTACGCCGGATCACATCGCAGCCCTACGCAAGGTGGTGCCGGAGAGTCCGTAACCGAACCCGGGCACTTCTGACCGGTCCAAGGCCGGATCCGGCGTTGGCGAGTGCATCCTTTCGTGAGGTCCGACAGCCCCTACCTTGCCGCGTCCGGGTAAACCGGCTATTAGCCCTTGGTATTCCCTTCCTTCGAGGTGTCCCGTTGCCGCGCTCCGCCGAGACCGCCCTGCTGCCCGCGGGGCTTCAGGATGTGCTGCCGCCCGAGGCCGCTCATGAGGCGGCGACCGTGGAGCGGCTGATGGGCGTCTTTGCCGGCCACGGCTATGACCGGGTGAAGCCGCCCTTGGTGGAGTTCGAGGAGAGCCTGCTCAGCGGACCAGGGGCCGCCATGGCCAAGCGAAGCTTCCGCCTGATGGACCCGGTCTCCCATCGCATGATGGCGCTGCGCGCCGACATGACCCTCCAGGTCGCCCGCATCGCCGCCACCCGACTTGCCCGCGAGGCCAGGCCGCTGCGCCTCTCCTATGCCGGGCAGGTGCTGCGGGTGAAAGGTTCGAGCCTCCGGCCCGAGCGCCAATTCGGCCAGGCCGGGGTTGAATTGATCGGCGCCGCTTCTGCCAGGGCCGACGCCGAGGCGATTCTGCTGGCGGCGGAGGCGCTCGATGCGGTCGGCGTCGAGGGCCTATCCATCGATCTCAATCTGCCGAGCCTGGTGCCGATCCTGGCCGGCGGCCTCGGTCTCGCGCCGCAAGCGGCAGAAGCGCTGGTCGATGCCCTCGACCGGCGCGACGCCGGCGCGGTCAAGCAACTGGCCGGGCGCGAGGCTGCCACCTTCGGCGCCTTGCTGGCCGCGGCGGGACCGGCGCACCATGCACTGCCGGCGCTGGCGAAGCTCGTGCTGCCGAAGGCGGCCGTGGCGGAGCGTGAAAGGCTGGGCGAGGTGGTCGATCTCGTGCTGCGGGCTCGCCCGAAACTGGCGCTGACCATCGATCCGGCGGAGCATCGCGGCCTGGAATATCACAGCGGCGTCGGCTTCACGTTCTTCGCGCGGCGGCCCAGGGCCGAACTCGGCCGGGGCGGGCGCTATGTCAGCGGCAAGGGAGAACCCTCGACCGGATTCACCCTTTACATGGACGGACTGCTTCGCGCCTTGCCGGCACCGACGAAGTCCCGGCGCCTGTTCATTTCCGCCGGTGCGCCGGCAAGCCATGCCCGGCGCTGGCGGGCCAAAGGCTGGATCACGGTCGCAGGCCTCGATCCGGCTGCGGAGGCCAAGGCCGAGGCGCGCCGTCTCGGCTGCAGCCATATGATGGGCGCCGGCCGCGCCATCGCGTTGAAGGGGTAGGGCAATGGCCAACGTCGCGGTCGTCGGCGTCCAATGGGGCGACGAGGGCAAGGGCAAGATCGTCGACTGGCTGTCGGAGCGCGCCGATGTGGTCATCCGCTTCCAGGGCGGCCACAACGCCGGCCACACCCTGGTCATCAACGGCAGCACCTACAAGCTCAGCCTCCTGCCATCGGGCGTGGTCCGCCCGGGCAAGCTTTCGGTGATCGGCAATGGCGTGGTGGTCGATCCCTGGGCGCTGCTGGCGGAGATCGAGACCCTGCGCAAGCAGGGCGTGGCGATCGGTTCCGACAATCTGCTGCTGGCGGAAAATGCAGTCCTGATCCTCCCGCTCCACGGCGCGCTGGACCGCCTGCGCGAAGCGGCGCGCGGGGCCGACAATCTCGGCACCACCGGGCGCGGCATCGGCCCGGCCTATGAAGACAAGGTGGCGCGCCGGGCCGTCAGGGTCTGCGACCTGTTCGAGCCGGAAACGCTGGCCCGCAAGCTCGACGAACTGCTGCGCCATCACAACGCCCTGCTCCGCGGCCTTGGCGCACCGGAGATAGAGCGGCCGGAACTGGCCGCCAAGCTCGCCGAGGTGGCGCCGAAGCTCGCCCCCTATGCCGCCCGCGTCTGGCAGCGCCTGGACGAAGCGCGCCGGCGTGGCGACCGCATTCTGTTCGAAGGCGCCCAGGCCGCCATGCTCGACGTGGACCACGGCACCTACCCCTACGTCACCTCTTCCAACACGCTCGCCGGCCAGGCCGCCGCCGGGTCGGGGTTGGGCATCGGCGCGGTCGGCTATGTGCTGGGCATCACCAAGGCCTACACGACGCGGGTCGGCCGTGGGCCTTTTCCGACCGAGCTCGAGGACGAGATAGGCCAGCGCCTGGGCGAGCGCGGACGCGAATTCGGCACGGTGACGGGGCGCAAGCGGCGCTGCGGCTGGTTTGATGCGACCATGGTCCGCCAGGCGGTGAAGGTGGGCGGCATCGAAGGCATCGCGCTCACCAAGCTCGACGTGCTGGACGGGCTGCCGGAATTGAAGCTCGCCGTCGGCTACCGCCTGGCCGGCAAGAGGATCGACTATTTCCCGGCCGGCCCGGCGGCCCAGGCCGCGGCCGAACCGATCTACGAAACGATGGAAGGCTGGGAAGATTCGACCCGTGGCGCGCGGAGCTGGGTCGACCTGCCGGCAACCGCGATCAAATACATCCGGCGGATCGAGGAATTGATCGGCGCACCTGTGGCGCTCCTATCCACGAGCCCCGAGCGCGACGACACCATCATGGTGCGCGATCCGTTCGCGGATTGAGCACGGTTCGAAGCGAGAGGCGAGGAATCAGACCGCGCTACCGCGATTCGGCGGGTGGATCAGCGGTCGGCGATGCACCGATATCGATGTCAGCCGGGAAATCCTAGAGCATGTTCCGATCAAATTGAATCGGAACATGCTCTAGACTCCTTGGTTTGGTCGCATTTTCTGCGCCGAACCGGTGCCCACTTCGGCGGAAAATGCTCTAGGCGGCTTCACGAATCCCCGGCCATGCGGGCTTCGCCGCATTCCTCATCGGGACGGGGGATCATGGTCCACGGAACGCCCGCCGAACGGCACGGCCGAGCGCCCGGCAGGGTCTGGTTATGCGCCAGGATCGCGAACTGCGCAGCGCCTTGATCTCCGCGCGAAGGATCGCAGCCTCGGCCAGAGCGAGGGTCGCGCTATTGTTTTCCGAGGACAGGACGACGTCTTGGGTGCTGTCATATTTCGCGGCTATGAACTTCCTGGGCAGGCTGTCGCGTTGGATCGACCGCATGGCCGTCCGGTCTTCCGACGGCGGAAGTTTTTCAAGGGTGGCGTAGAACTCGAAATTTCCCGGGGCCGTTCCTACGAAATCGGCGACAGCGAAGTCCAGCAGATCGTGTTCGATCATCCGCTCCAGGATGGAGAGAAATGATTCGTCGGTGAACACGGTGCAATGACTGTCTTCGTACCGCTCGGCTTGCCAAGCGTCGCGGACCATGGCCATGGCCGTTGCGGAGTCATGCTTGGGCCTGATGGCCGAGTATTGCAAGGTCCCGGCCCAGGCGTCCCCCACTGGGATCGCTTCGGTGGCCAGCGTGCAGAAATCGTAGTGTTGCGCCGGCGACGGCCGCTTGTAGGCAAAAAAGTAGGGATTTAGCAGTTCCCGAAACCTTGTTGTTTCCCTGAGCACGTCGAAGGTGAATCGCTTGTCCGGGACCGCCAGTGCGAGCCTGCCGCCGACC
>DATNJA010000302.1:0-14606 GCA_035604155.1 Candidatus Udaeobacter sp.
CTCTAGGATGCAGTCGGCGAGCCGCGAGATGGGAACACAGACATCCGTCGGCCAGCCCTTGGCCCCGGGCCTGAGGGCGAGCGCCGCGTAATAGGCGTTGTGACGCGCCTGCCAGAGATGATTGCGTTCCTCAGTCTTGGCCGTCCAGCGGAAGGCACCGGCGCCATGCTCGCCGGCGATCGCCTGCACCGCCTCGGCCTGCTCGACCACGCCCCGCTCGCTGCCGTGGAACTCGAAGAACAGGGTCGGCTTCACCGCGTAGTCGAGCTTGGCGTAGCGATTGATGGCGTCGATCTGGACCTCGTCGAGGAGCTCGATGCGCGCGACGGGGATGCCGCTCTGAATCGTCTGGATCACGGTGTCGACCGCGCCGGCGAGCGTGTCGAAGCCGGCGACCGCCGACGACATCGCCTCGGGTATGCCATAGAGCCGAAGCCGGATCTCGGTGATGACGCCGAGCGTGCCTTCGGAGCCGACGAAGAGTCTTGTGAGGTCGTATCCCGCCGCCGATTTCCGCGCCCGCCCGCCGGTTCGGATGATCGAGCCGTCGGCCAGGACCACCGTGAGGCCGAGCACGTTCTCGCGCATAGTGCCGTAGCGCACCGCGTTGGTGCCCGAGGCGCGGGTCGCGGCCATGCCGCCGAGCGAGGCGTTCGCGCCCGGATCGACCGGGAAGAACAGGCCCTTGTCGCGGATCTCCTCGTTCAGCTGCTTGCGGGTGACGCCGGCCTCGACCCGCACGTCGAGATCGGATTCGTTCACCTCCAGCACCCGGTTCATCCGCGTAAGATCGATTGAGAGCCCGCCTTGCAGCGCCGCCACATGGCCTTCCAGCGAGGTGCCGGTGCCGAACGGAACGACCGGCGCGCCATGCTTGGCGGCCAGTTTCATGATCGCGGCGACCTCGACCGTCGATTCGGGGAAGGCCACGGCATCGGGCGCCGCCGTCGCGTGGTAGGACTCGTCATGGCCATGCTGCTCGCGCACGGCCGCCGAAACCGAGAGCCGCTCGCCCAGAAGGGCCTTCAGCTCCTCGATCAGTGGTCCCATGGCCTGGCGTGGCGTCTGGATGTTCATGGATTTCTCCTGCAAGGGGGCGGCCGCCCTTGGCCCATCAAGCTAGACTCGGCCGGCGCCCTCGGCAACCATGGGCCCGCCAGCCTCCCCGGAGTCCCATGACCCTTTCCGTCGTCCTGCTCGCATTCAATTCGGAAGCGACCCTGGGCGCCACGCTGGCCAGCGCCAGGCTCGTCTCCGACGACATCCATGTGGTCGATTCCGGCAGCGCCGACAAGACGCTGGAGATCGCCGCCGCCGCGGGCGCCCGCATCGTCCAGCACCCCTTCGAGAACTACGGCCGCCAGCGCAACTGGGCGATCGACAACCTGCCCCTGAAATACGGGTGGCAGCTTCATCTCGACGCCGACGAGCGCCTGACGCCCGAGCTGGCACAGCGCATCAACGCGCTCGCGGCCGGCTTTCCCGCCGGCACCGACGGCTATTTCATCCCCCGGCTCACATATTTCCTGGGCCGCCCGATCCGCCACGGCGGGATGTATCCCATCTGGCACATGCGCCTGTTCCGCAACGGCAAGGGGCGCTGCGAGGATCGGAAATACGACCAGCATTTCCGCTGTGACGGTCCGACGACCGAGATCGATGCCGCCATGATCGACGACGTGCGCATGAGCCTTTCGGAGTGGACCGCCCGCCACAACCGCTGGGCCGATGCCGAGGCAGACGAGCTCTTGAACCCGAGCGAGACCGGCGTCATCGCCGGGCGCCTCGCCGGCGATCCCGTCCAGCGCAAGCGGGCATTGCGCGGCGGCTACAACCGCGCGCCGTTGTTCCTGCGTGCGTTCGGTCTTTTCTTCTATCGCTATGTCCTGCGCCTCGGCTTCCTCGACGGCATGCCCGGGCTCATCTTCTTCGTGCTTCAGACCTTCTGGTTCCGATTCCTGGTGGACGCGAAGATCTATGAGCGGCAGATGATAAGTCCGCGTTTACGGGACCGTCGCTGAATGGACGGCCCTCGATACAACCCGGTCCGTTGAAGTTCGCAGCCAGCGCCATTCTCAGCGAAGTTCTATGAGCTGCGCGCCATTGTGAAGGTGAGCGACGACTTGCGGCCAGCCGTCCTCGAGGCGTTGGAGCATGACGCGATTGGAGACATTGCCGGTACGAACCCAAATCAGTCGGACGGCAGCGCGTCGCCCGCCGTCGACAGATGCAAAGTCCCGATCCTTCGTGATAAGTATCGCACCAGCGCCACGCGCATACTCGCGAATGGTCGCATCGTCGGCCTCGTGCAAAGCAATATTCCGTACGTGTTCCGCGGCGTAGCCCATCTTGCGCAGCCAATCGGCAACCGCCAATGGCAGCTGAGCATCGACGAGGAACTTCACTCAGCGGCCGTGACGACCGGATGGTTCATTTCCCGCGCGGCATAGGCCAAGGCGGCGCGAATGTCGTCTGCCTCTAGGTCTGGATAGTCCGCGAGAATCTCTTCATGTGTCATGCCGCCGGCAAGCATCTCAAGAATGTCGATGACCCGGATGCGCATACCCCGAATGCACGGCTGCCCATGGCATTGTTCTGGATGAATTGTGATGCGCGTCAATAGGTTAGCCATGACTCTCCTATACGCTTCTTTTCGCCATCGCGCTACTCCTCTGCGGAGGTGGCACTACTCCACTTTCCCGAATCCCCCGCCGCCCGGAGTCTCCACGACAAAGACATCGCCCGGCGCCATTTCGCGCCTGTCGGTGCCTTCCAGGGCCTCGATCCGGCCGTCGGCGCGGATCACATAGTTCCTGCCCAATGCCCCCGGCTCGCCGCCCGCCATGCCGTAGGGCGGCACGCGCCGGTGGCCGGAAAGGATGGCTGCCGTCATCTTCTCGCGGAAGCGAAGGCGCCGCACCACCCCGTCGCCGCCCCGATGCAGGCCGCGGCCGCCGCTGCCGCGCCGGATGGCGAAGCTCTCCACCAGCACGGGGAAGCGCCACTCCAGAACCTCCGGATCGGTCAAGCGCGAGTTGGTCATATGGGTGTGCACGGCGTCGGTGCCGTCGAAGTCCGGCCCGGCGCCGGAGCCACCGCAGATCGTCTCGTAATACTGATGCCGCTCATTGCCGAAGGTGAGATTGTTCATCGTCCCCTGGGCCGCCGCCATAACGCCGAGCGCCCCATAGAGTGCGTCGGTGATGCATTGGGACGTCTCGACATTGCCGGCGACCACGGCCGCGGGGTAGCGGGGGCTCAGCATCGAGCCTTCGGGAATGACGATGTCGAGCGGCTTCAGGCAGCCGGCGTTCATGGGAATGTCGTCGTCCACCAGGGTGCGGAACACGTAGAGCACGGCAGCGCGGCAGACCGCCGAAGGGGCGTTGAAATTGCTGGCGAGCTCAGCGCTCGTGCCGGCGAAGTCGATGCGGGCCGCGCGCGCCTTCTTGTCGATGGAAACGGCGACGGCGATCCGGGCGCCGTCGTCCATCTCATAGACGAAGCGGCCGTCCTTGAGGCGGTCGATGACGCGGCGCACCTGCTCTTCGGCATTGTCCTGGACATGGCCCATATAGGCCTCGACCACCGGCCGGCCGAAATCGCGGACCATGCGGCGAAGTTCCTCGACGCCCTTGGCGTTGGCCGCCACCTGGGCCGCGAGGTCGGCGATGTTCTGATCGGGGTTGCGGGCCGGGTGCGCACCGCTGGCCAAGACCGCCCGCATTTCGGCCTCTCGCAGGCGGCCCTTCTCCACCAGCTGGAAATCATCGATCAGCACGCCTTCTTCCTCCACGCTCCGGCTGTCGGGCGGCATGGAGCCGGGCGTGATCCCGCCCACGTCCGCGTGGTGGCCCCGGCTGGCGGTGAAGAACATCAGGTCCCCGCCCGCCTCGTCGAAAACCGGAGTCACGACGGTGATGTCCGGCAGATGGGTTCCGCCGTTGTAGGGCGCGTTGAGCACGAAAACGTCGCCCTCGCCCATGCTGTTGGCCCGGGCGCGGATGACGCTGGCGACGCTCTCGCCCATGGAGCCCAGATGCACCGGCATGTGGGGGGCGTTGGCGATCAGGTTGCCCTGGCGGTCGAATAGGGCGCAGGAGAAATCGAGGCGCTCCTTGATATTGACCGAATGGCTGGTGTTCTCCAGGGTCGAGCCCATCTGTTCGGCGATGGACATGAACAGGTTGTTGAACACCTCCAGCATTACCGGATCGACGGAGGTGCCCACGGCCGACTTGCGACGCAGCGGCACCGCCCGGCGCATCAGGATATGGCCGAGGCCCTCCATCTCCGCCTGCCAGCCGGGCTCGACCACGATGGTGCCCGTGGCCTCGGCGATGATGGCGGGTCCAGCGACCTTGTCGCCTGCTGCCATGGCGTCGCGATCGTAGAGCGGCGCCTCATGCCAGGCCCCGGCACTGAAGAAGCGAACCTCGGCCTTGGGAGAGAGTTCCCCATCGACACGGGGCGGCAAAAGGCGGGCCGCTGGCTTCTCGGTCCCGCCCACCAGCTCCACCGAAACCGCCTCGACCACCAGGCCCTTGCCGGGAACGATGAAGCCGTAGCGCCGGCGATGGGAGGCTTCGAAGCCCGCTTTGATCTCGCCGAGCTCGCCCATGGGCACGATGAGGGCGGTGTCGGTGCCGGCGTAGCGCAGGTGCAGGCGCCGGTGGGCTTCACCCGCCTCGCGAGGCAGGCCCTGGCGAGCGAGTTCCTCTCCGGCGGCATCGGCCAGTTCGTCGAGATCGGCTTCGAGCCGGGGCAGAAGTGCCGCGTCGAGAGCGGCCTCCACCGCCCGCTCCCGCAGCACGCGAATATCGGCAAGCCCCATGCCATAGGCCGAGAGCACGCCGGCGAGCGGATGGAGGAACACCGTGGTCATGCCGAGCGAATCCGCCACCAGGCAGGCATGCTGGCCGCCGGCCCCCCCGAAACAGCAGAGCGCGTAGCGGGTCACGTCATAGCCGCGCTCGATGGAAATCTCCTTGATGGCGTTGGCCATGTTCTCGACCGCAATGGTGAGAAAGCCCTCGGCCGTCGCCTCGGGCCCGCGCCCGTCGCCGATCTCGGCCGCGAGTGCCACGAACTTCGCGCGAACGATTGCGGCATCGATGGGCTGGTCGGCGCTCGGGCCGAAGACATGGGGAAAGAAGTCCGGCTGGAGCTTGCCCAGCATGACGTTGCAGTCGGTCACCGCCAGCGGCCCGCCGCGCCGATAGCAGGCCGGACCCGGATTGGCCCCGGCGGAGTCCGGACCGACCCGGAAGCGCGATCCGTCGTAGTGCAGGATCGAGCCTCCGCCCGCCGCAACGGTATGAATGCGCATCATGGGTGCCCGCATGCGCACGCCGGCAACCTGGGTCTCGAAGGCGCGTTCGTAAACTCCGTCGAAATGGGACACGTCGGTCGAGGTGCCGCCCATGTCGAAGCCGATGATGCGGCCCAGCCCCGCCTGGCGTGCCGTCTCCACCGCGCCGACGACGCCTCCGGCCGGGCCGGAGAGGATGCTGTCCTTGCCTTGGAAGCGGCGCGCATCGGCGAGCCCGCCATTGGACTGCATGAACATGAGCCGGGCCGAGCCCGGCAGGTCGCCCGCCACCTGGGCGACGTAGCGCCGAAGGATCGGCGAGAGATAGGCATCGACCACGGTGGTGTCGCCGCGCCCGACATATTTCATCAGCGGGCTCACCTCATGGCTGGCCGAGACCTGGGAGAACCCCATGGCCCTGGCGAGATCGGCCACCGCCTTTTCATGCGCCGTGTAGCGGTAGCCGTGGAGGAACAGAACCGCGACCGAACGGATTCCCTTGCCATGAGCGACTTCGAGCCCCAGCCGGGCGCCGGCGAGATCGACGGGCTTCAGCACTTCGCCTTCGGCCGTCACCCGCTCATCCACCTCCAGCACGCTCTCGTAGAGCAGCTCAGGCAGAACGATATGGCGGGCGAAGATGTCGGGCCGGTTCTGATAGGCGATGCGCAGCTGGTCGGCGAAGCCCTTGGTGGTGACCAGGAGCGTGCGGTCGCCTTTGCGCTCCAAGAGCGCGTTGGTCGCCACCGTCGTCCCCATCTTGACCGCATCCACCACCGGCGGGATCGGCAGACCCGGCCCCACGCCCAGCAGTTCGCGGATGCCTTGAACGGCCGCATCGCGATACTGCTCGGGATTCTCGGAGAGAAGCTTGTGGGTCACCAACGCACCATCGGGACGGCGCGCCACCAGGTCGGTGAAGGTCCCGCCTCGATCGATCCAGAATTGCCAGCCGCCGGTCATGCGCTGCCGCTCTCCATGTCGAAGGGGGAATTTAGAGGGGCGGCGGGGTAACCGCTACTGCGGCCAGTTTGGGCGTCCGCGAAGTCCCTGCGTCTCTTATGGTCTTCCGGGCAAGCGAGCAATTCGATTACCGATTTGTAACGACAGGCAAACCTACTGCTGGGTCTCCGCTGCTCTGCAAATTTTCGGCGAAGGCGCCGCTAGCGTTGTTCCGGGCAACGAGGCGCGATAGGTTCCGCCGCGATGAGCTATTGGGGAAAGATTCTCGGCGGGGCGGCCGGCTTTGCCGTCGGCGGACCCATCGGCGCGCTTCTGGGCGCTGCCGCCGGCCACGCGATCGATAGCATCGATCAGCTGAGCCAGGCGCAGGAGGCCGTGCCAGCGACGGCCGAGGCGCCGATGAGCGAAGCGGAAGAGCGTGCCGCACGCCGGCGCATCGCTTTCACCATCGGCATCATCGTGCTGGGCGCCAAGATGGCGAAGGCCGACGGTGTGGTAAGCCGGTCCGAGGTCGCCGCCTTCAAGCAGGTCTTTACCGTGCCGCCCGAACAGGAAGCCAATGTCGGACGCATCTTCGATCTGGCCCGGCGCGACGCCCGCGGCTTCGAGCCCTATGCCCGCCAGATCGCCGGATTGTTCCGCAAGCGCTCGCGGGTGCTTGAGGAGCTGCTGGACGGGCTATTTCACATCGCCAAGGCCGACGGGTCCGTGGGCGAGGCCGAACTCGCCTATCTCCTCGAGGTGGCTCGCATCTTCGGCTTCGAGGAATCCGACTTCGCCCGCATCCGCGAGAGCCATCTCGGACCCGAGGTCGGCGATCCCTACGCGGTGCTCGGCATCAAGCGCAGCATGGACAACGCCGCCATCAAGACCGCCTATCGCAAGCTCGTGCGCGAGACTCACCCCGATCGGCTGATGGCCAGGGGCCTGCCGGTCGAGTTCATCGAACTCGCCACCCGGCGCCTCGCCGCCATCAACGCTGCCTACGATCGCGTCAGCAAGGAACGGGGAATCCCATGAGTGCGGCACCGCCCATCGCCGCTTTGGATCAGGCCCGCATCGGCTTCGGCGGGCGGGCGCTGTTCGAGGCTTTAAGCTTCGGCATCGGCAAGGGCGAGCGCGTGGCGCTGGTCGGCGCCAACGGCAGCGGCAAATCCACCGTCCTGAAGGCGCTCGCGGGCGCCATCGATCTCGACGCCGGCAAGCGGTTTCTCCAGCCGGGCCTTTCGGTGGCGCTCCTCGCCCAGGAGCCGGATTTCAGCGGCTTCGACCGCTTGGCCGATTTCGTCGCCGGCGATCACGCTCCGGCTCACCGGGCGGCGGCGCTGCTCGACCGTCTCGGTCTCGACGGCGCCCGCGATCCCGCGGGCCTCTCGGGCGGCGAGGCCCGGCGCGCGGCGCTGGCGCGATCCCTTGCCGCCGAGCCCGATCTCCTGCTGCTCGATGAGCCGACCAATCATCTCGACCTGCCCAGCATCGAGTGGCTCGAAGCCCTGCTGCTGGATTTCTCCGGCGCGCTGGTCTTCGTCAGCCACGACCGCGCCTTCCTCCGGCGGATTTCCAGCCGGGTGCTGTGGCTCGATCGCGGCCGGCTCCACGAGCTCGACGCCGGTTTCGAGCGCTTCGAGGAATGGTCGGCCGAGATCCTGGAGAGCGAAGAACGCGAGGCCAGGCGCCTCGACAAGCGGATCGAGGCCGAGACCTATTGGTACAACCGCGGCATCACGGCGCGCCGGCGCCGAAACGAAGGCAGGCGCCGACAGCTCATGGCGCTACGCGCCGAGCGGGCCGGGCGAATCCTTCAGCCCGGCAGAGCCGCGCTCGCGGCCGACACGGCGCCCGCGGGCGGCCAGCTGGTGATCGAGGCGAAAAACATTGCCAAGAGCATCGAGGGCCGTCCGATCCTGCACGGATTTTCGACCCGGATCATGCGCGGCGACCGGATCGGCATCGTCGGGGCCAACGGCGCCGGCAAGACGACCTTGCTGCGGCTGTTGCTGGGCGAAACGCCGCCCGACCGCGGCAGTATCCGCTGGGGCACCAAGCTGATCTCCGCCTATTTCGACCAGCGCCGGGCGGCGCTGGCAGAGGACGCCACTCTCTGGCGTACGCTCGCGCCCGAGGGCGGCGACAGCATCATGGTGCGCGGCGTGCAGAAGCATGTGGTGGGCTATCTGGGCGAATTCCTGTTCGACGAGCGCCAGGCCTTGATGCCCGTCTCGCGGCTTTCGGGCGGCGAGCGGGCCAGGCTTCTCCTCGCCCGCCTGTTCGCCGCGCCCAGCAATCTTCTGGTGCTGGACGAGCCCACCAACGATCTTGACCTCGAGAGCCTCGACCTCCTGGAAGAAGTGCTGGCCGGCTATGACGGCACCGTGCTCCTGGTGAGCCACGACCGAGATTTTCTCGACCGGCTGGTCACCTCGATCATCGTCATGCCCGGCGACGGCAGCGCCATCGAGCGTGCCGGCGGCTATTCCGACCTGCCGCCCGATCTGCATCCCAGAATGCGGCCCGCGGGGGTGAAGCGGCCGGCCCGGCTGGCCAAGCCCGCGGCGCCACGGGAGCCGAAGGCGCGGCGCATGAGCTACAACGAGCAGCGCGAGCTGGAACGCCTGCCCGTGGCGATCGAACGGCTTTCGGCGCAGCTCGCCGCCTTGGAAGCGGAGTTGGCCGATCCCGGATTCTACAAACGCGACCGGCAAAGCTATGAAGAGGCAGCGGCCCGGCTCGGCAATACGAGGCGCGATCTTGCCGCGGCCGAAGAACGCTGGCTCGAGCTAGAGGCCCAGCGTGAAACCTATGAGAGCCGCGAGATGGACGAGCGTGGGGAGGCGGCGCCGGCGAGGAAAGCCAAACGGTGATCGAGCGCCCCTCGCCCAATCACGACGCGAGGCCGGCAGGCAAGACGACCGATCTCGTCATTCTCCACTACACCGGCATGCGGGACGCGGAATCGGCCTTGCGGCGCCTTGCCGACCCCGTCGCCAAGGTCAGCAGCCATTACCTGATCGACGAGCAAGGCGTGGTCTATCGCCTGGTGGACGAGAGCCGGCGTGCCTGGCATGCGGGCGTCAGCTATTGGGGCGGCGAGCGCGACGTGAATGGCGTCTCCATCGGCATCGAGCTCGCCAATCCCGGCCATGACTTCGGCTACCGGCCTTTTCCCCAGGCGCAGATGACGGCACTCGTCGAGCTCTGCCACGGCATCCTGGCGCGCCACCCGATCCCCCGCGCGAGAATCATTGGCCATTCCGACGTGGCGCCCAGGCGCAAGATCGACCCGGGCGAGCTGTTCGACTGGCGGGCTCTCGCCGCCGCCGGCTTCGGCCTGTGGCCGGAGCCGCTGGAGGAGCCGGCCGATCCCGCGACGGCTCTGAAGGCACTCGCGCGGATCGGCTACGAAATCGGCCCGGCCGAAGCCGACGAGATCACCCGCGCCGCCATCGCCGCCTTCCAGCGCCATTTCCGCCCGCGCCGGATAGACGGCGAGATCGACTCCGAGACGGGCAAGCTGATCTACGGCCTCGCTCGCGCCCTGAAGGAGGCCAGCGGGCAGCCGAAGCAATTGCGCGAGTGGACTTAGGCGCCCGCCTAGAGCCTGATCGTCTCAAGCCTGCTCGGCTTGAGGCGTGAATCAGGCTCTAATCCTAACATGGGAGCAAGATTCACGGGTCAGGTTGATTTAACCTGACCCGATCTTGCTCCAGGCGCATAGAGAACCCGATGATCCCGAAGCTCGCTCGCCAGATGGCCCTGACGCTCGCCGTCCTGGCCATCCTGCTCTTCCTTCCCGCCGGGCGCCTGGACTGGCCCGGCGCCTGGCTGTTCCTGGCCGAGATGGGCATTGTCGGCTTCGCCATGGGACTCTGGCTCGACCGCCATGATCCGGAACTCCTGGCCGAACGGATGAAGCCCGTTTTCCAGCGATCCCAGCCCGGCTGGGACCGACGTTTCCTGGTTGTCGCCGTCGGCCTTTGGGCCGGCTGGCTCATCCTCATGGGGCTCGAGCGGCGCCTGGCGGGCTCGCATTTGGCCTTCTGGCTCGCCGTCGCTGGCGCGGTCTTGATGCTGGTCTCCTTTGCCATCATCCAATGGACCTTTCAGGCGAACAGCTTCGCCGCGGCGGTGGTGCGCATCCAAACCGAGCGCGGCCACAGGGTGATCTCAACCGGCCCTTATGCCCTGGTGCGGCATCCCATGTATGCCGGAGCGGTGCTGTTCCTGCTTTCGATTCCCTTGATGCTGGGTTCCCTCTGGGGTCTGATCCTGGCTCCGGTCATGGCTTCCATTCTGGCCTTCCGCGCCGTCCGGGAGGAGCGCACGCTTGCAGCCGGGCTCGAGGGCTACGCGGATTACATGCAAAGGGTGCGCTATCGGCTCGTCCCAGGGCTGTGGTAGACGGCCGAATGGCCGAATTAAATCATCCGTTAACCACTTCGAACCTGTCATAACGACATTCTGGAGTTCCGCAACTTCGCCACGGTCCCAGGGGAAACGGCGCCCATGGAGCGAAAGCTCTTGGCAATACTCGCCGCCGATGTGGTCGGCTATAGCCGCCTCATGAACGAGGACGAAGCCGGCACGCTGGCGACCCTGCGCTCCCGGCAGAAGACCCTGATCGAGCCCCGGATCGGCGAACATGGCGGGCGCGTGGTCAAGCTGATGGGCGATGGCGTGCTGGCCGAATTTGCCAGCGTCGTGCATGCCGTGGAATGCGCCGTGGCCGTTCAGCGCGGCATCGCTGCCTCCAACGCGAACCTGCCGCCGGAGCGCCGGATGGATCTGCGCATCGGGGTCAATCTGGGCGACGTCATGGTGGAGGACGGCGACATCTATGGCGACGGCGTCAACATCGCCACGCGGCTGGAGCAGCTGGCCGAGCCGGGCGGGATCTGCGTGTGCGGCAGCACCTACGAACAGGTGAAGCACAAGTTGAAACTCGCCTATCTCGACATCGGCGAGCAGCAGGTGAAGAACATCGATGATCCGATCCGCGTCTTTCGCATCGATCCAGGCGCGTTGGCCACGAGCCGCAAGAGGCCGAAGCCCGGCGACGCGCCAGCGGTGCGCGAGACTCCTCTGCCCCAGAACGCCGGGGGCAGGTCCGATCCCTCGCGGCCAGGCATCGTCGTCCTGCCTTTCGAGAACCTGAGCGCCGATACCGAACAGGGAGTCCTTTGCGACGGGCTCACCAGCGACATCACGACGGACTTGTCGAAGTTCAGCTCGCTCTTCGTCATCGCCGCCAATACCGCCTTCACCTACAAGGGCCGGCCAACCCGGGTGGAAGAGGTCGCCCGCGCCCTGGATGTGCGCTACGTCCTGGAGGGCAGCGTGCAGCAGATGGGCGAACGGATCCGCATCAACGCCCAGCTGATCGACGCAGGCGCCGGACATCACCTCTGGGCTCAGCGATTCGATCGACGTACGGGCGATCTCTTCGCCGTCCAGGACGAGATGCTGGGCCTCATCGTGACCGCGCTCGCCGTGCGCCTGACCGCGGCCGAGCATGAGCGCGCCGCGCGCAAGCACCCGGCCAGCGTCAACGCCTATGAGGCCTATCTGCGCGGCATGCACCTCTATTCCACGCGCTCGGCCGACGAATTGGCGGCTTCGCGCGCCTGGTTCGACCGCGCGGTCGAGCTCGACCCGCTCTACGCCCGGGCCTGGGGCGCGCTCGCCTATGTCTATGTCCAGGAATGGCTGAACGGCTGGCGCGACGATTCGGTCCTCGAACTGGCCGAGCGCCATGCCCACAAGGCCGTGGAGCTCGATCCCAACGACTACATGCCCCACTCCTTCCTGGCCTTCTGCTGCCTCAACGCGCGCAATTTCGAGCTGGCCATGGCCGAATACGAACGGGCCTATGCCCTCAATCCCAGCGACGCCGATCTTCTGGCCGATATTTCCGAGGCGCTGGTCTATGTCGGCCGGCATGGCGAGGCGATCCAGCACATCCAGCGGGCGATGGAGATCAATCCTCACACGCCTGACTGGTATCGCTGGGACCTCGGCTGGGCGCATTATTTCGCCAAGGACTATGGGAAGGCGCTGGCGGCGCTGCACCAGATTCCCCGGCCCCAGCCGGACGTTCGCCTGATGCTGGCCGCCGTGCTGGCGCGCCTTGGCCAGACGAAGGAAGCGGCGGCGGAGATGAAGCGTTTCCGCAAGGCCCGCCCGGGCTGGACGGTCGCGAGCGAGCGCCTGTCGGTGCGCTTCCGTGACCAGGCCGACGAGGAGCATTGGCTCCAGGGCGCCCGGATGGCAGGATTGCCCGAGGACGATGAGGACGCGGCTGGCACGACATCTGGCACGACATGAGGAGGGGAGCATGGCAGGGGTAAGGGACGAAGCGGTGGACGTCTACAAGGCCGCGCGCCAGGCCTATTCCCTGCAGTCGCCCCGCGGACTCTTCCGCTCCCGCGACCTGTTCCGCCGCGCTGCCGAGCTGGATGCGAGTTTCGGCAAGCCCCGCGCGCTGCTCGCCTACACCCTGGTCCAGTCCTGGCTGCAAGGCTGGAGCGGCGAGGAGGCCATGGTTGAGGCCGGCGACTTGGCCAAGGAGGCCGTGCGCCTCGCCCCCGACGACCCGACGACCAATGCCCAGCTCGGCTTCTACTGCTTGAACAAACGCCACTTCGCCGCGGCGCTGGACTCCTACCGCCGGGCCACGGCGCTGCCCGGCGCCTCGGACGAGAGCAAGGTCGACCACGCCGAGGCCGAGATCTACGCCGGCAATATCCAGATCGGAATCGACATCATTCGCAACGTCATGAAAGACCGGCCCGAGGTGCCGGACTGGCACCGCTGGGATCTGGCCTGGGGGCTGTACCTGAAGGGCCGGGAGGACGCCGGCGCCACCAAGGAAGCGCTGGCGGAGCTCGACCGCAAGAAGCTGAAGCCCGAGCATCCCGACTACCTGGTCGACGGCCTGCTCCAGCGCGCCGTGGTCGAGACCAAGCTCGGCCTGGCAAAGCCGGCCGAGGCCCATATGGAGCTCTTCCTCCAGCGCCGCAACGACTGGACCCTCTGGCGCGAGCAGCGCTCGGTCAAGTTCAAGCGGCCAGTGGATGAGCTCTACTGGCTCGACGGCTGCCGGGCGGCGGGGTTGCCGGAGTAGAGGATCGTAGAGAGGTTACGCGCCCTGCGTTGGAATGAACACAATGATGCGCAGGTCGGGCAGAGCCTCAGGCATCATTGTGTGGTGCTGAAATACCAGTTCCCCATGACGTGGCGAGGAAAAATGGGTTACCCCCTCGCCGAGGTCGCTGACATCGTGTTCCGCCCACATGCGCCGAAAGTCAGCACTGCTGATATTCAACTCGGAGATTAGCGACAAGAACTCCTTGGCGTCGGCAGCTTGACCAAAATTCATGCGGAACTTTGCGAGGAGACCGCGAGCGTCGGCCTCCCAGTTCGGCATGGTGCGGCGGTGATACGTTCGCGCAAACATCAACCAGATGACATTGCGCTCTCCAGAGGCGATCAAGGAAAAATCGCCAAACATCCGCGTGTTCGCACTATTCCAGGCAACTACATCGAAACGGCTGTTACGCGCATAGGCTGGACTGCCGATCGCGTCAAGGATGGATTGCAACCGTTCGGACGCGTTGGATTGTAAACCTGACCTCGGGAGCGGAGGCAGCCGATGTTGAGCGAGGACAAAAAGGTGCGTCCGTTCAGCTTCCGTAAACTTCAGGGCTCGCGCCAAGTTTTCAAGAAATGATGCCGAGACCTGTATTTTCTTGCCCTGTTCCAGCCAAGTATACCAGGTGAGGCCGACGCCAGCGAGCGCCGCAACTTCTTCACGCCGCAAGCCGCGGGTACGACGGCGATTGCCTGCCGGCAAGCCGACATCTGTCGGAACGAGACGGGCTCGCCGCACTTTTAGGAACTCTGCCAACTCACGTCGTGGATCGCGTTCGAGCATCCAGTGCGCCTCCCATTCCTATCACCAGGAGTAATAGCACTATTTCTCCACTGTTCGCCGCTCCTGCCCCCGTGAAGCTTGCTGAGACCCTCAGTGGGGCAGGAGAACGATCAAATGCTTGCTTTGAGCGGGGCGCTGATTGCCGCCGGACTCGCAGGGTTCCTAAGAGGGTTCGCGGCCTTCGGCACGGCGATGGTCTATATTCCTCTAATTACGTTGGTATACGATGTCAAAACTGCGGTCGTGACTTTATTTCTGGTAGACATAGTCCCCGCTCTTCCGCTTATCTGGAAAGCGGCGCCGCAATGCAATAGGCGCACTGTATCGTGGATGGCGGTGGGCGCTATTGCTCTAACTCCCGTCGGAGTCGCGCTTCTGCTTGTCGCGGATCGGGCGCATTCT
>DATNJA010000303.1:0-2903 GCA_035604155.1 Candidatus Udaeobacter sp.
ATTGAGGATGGTTGTTACTCCCAGTCCTCGCGCGATCTGCAGTCCGTGCATCACGATCGGCACGGGAAGCTCGAGATTGGTCATGAAAATGGCGGAGTGTGCGATGAGGCTCCGGGCCTTGTCGATCTCTACGGCGGTTAGATGGGCGCATGAGCCGGGAAAGACGACGATGGCATTGTCGCCTTTGACGGCGTCGATCAGGATCGTGGCTGCGCCGGTGGCATGTTCGGTCGTCTCAAGCAGGAAGCGCGTGTCGATGCCTTCCTCGGCGAATTGCTTGCGGGCCATATCGCCGAAAGGATCGCGGCCCAGTTTGCTGATGAAGGCGACGGCGCCGCCCATGCGCGCTGCGGCGACCGCTTGATTGGAACCCTTGCCTCCTGGACCCAGATTGAGTCCCAATCCCAGAACCGTCTCTCCCCAGGCGGGAAGCTTCGGCGTGCGAAAGGCAAGATCCGCAACGAAGATACCCATGATGGTTATCGGCCTTGCGGCCATGGCTCGCTCTCTCCTCAGCTCGGGCTGACAATGCCCTTCTTGACGATGATGCAGCCATAGGTGCGCTGCTCTCCCGTGATGACGATGGCGAAGGCCTGACGCGAGCGCTCGTAGAACGCATGGCGTTCTATCGCGGCAACGGGCACATGCCGGCCCTCCCATTTGTCTACCACCTGCTGGCAGACTTGCTGGACCTGGGGAACCTTCCTCGGCGCGCCGATCACCGCCATTCGCAGCACCGGTTGCTTCACGAAGCTGTCGAGCGGCATCAGCTGAAGGCAGGCCGCCAGGGCTTCCGCAGGTCGGCCCCGTCGAGGCGCACCAGACGCCGCGCATTGGCGATGGCGGGGAAATGGCAGTCGACGAGAGCAAGCTCGTCGCCATGGCCCATGGAGGCGAGGGTATGGAGCAGTTCGGGGGTATGCAGCTTCGTCAGGGTCTTCAGCATGATCTCCCCTCCCGGGTTCGGGCGATCGGCTCGCAACGGGGCGGTTGGCATGATATGTTATAACTAATTATGGTCCGGAAGAGGCTATGATGGTGAAGGGTCGGGCTGCAATCAAGAGACGGTTGGATGCGGCGGCCATTGCCTGTTCGCAACGCGGCAGCCGGCTCACCGACTTGCGACGAGCGGTGTTGGAACTCATTCTCATGGCCGAGGGGCCGGTGACCGCCTATCAGCTCCTTGATCGGCTGAAGAAGAGTCGCAAGGGAGCGGCGCCGCCGACGATCTATCGGGCCCTGGACTTTCTGCTGGACAATGAGCTGATCCATAAGGTCGAGAGCCTGAGTGCGTTCATTCCCTGCATCGACGCCGGCAATCACAGCCTTTCGGTTCAGTTTCTGATCTGCCGCCGCTGCGGCACGGTTGCCGAGCTCGAAGAGTCGACGGTTTCAGAGGCTCTCGAGCGGGCCGCGGCGAGGCAAGGCTTTCGACCCGGCAGCACGATTGTCGAAGTCCAGGGAATCTGCGCGGCTTGTTCAACGCAGGCGCCGTGAGCGCGGCCCTTCTGCGGCTGTCTCCCTGGAGCATTTTCTGCCGAAGTGGGCACCGGTTCGGCAGCTATGCGTTGGCGATACGCACCAGCTTGACGGTTCTTGCCCGGAACCACGCCCGCCCGAACGCGTAGGCGATCGCTCCCAAGCCGCCGACGAAGAAGCCCACCGGCCAATCGGAGACATAGGACAGGATGATTGCGGTCCACACCGTGACCAGCGCGATGCCGACCGAGATGAGCATCGCTGAGAGCGGGCGATCGGTGAGGCTGCGCGCCGCGGACGCCGGGCCGACCATCAAGCTGAAGACCAGAAGCGCGCCTACCACGGGGAGCGCGACGGCGGTGGCGAGAGCCAGTATGACCAGGAAGCAGAACTCCATGCGGCGGTTCGACACTCCCCTGGCTTCTCCCAGCTCGGGAGACAGCGAGCTGATAAGGAGCGGCCGGAACAGCAACGCGGTGGCCCCGATCGCAATCGCGCTGATCGCCGCGACCGGCGCAATCTCGCTGTCGCTGATGCCCAGCACCTGGCCGAAGAACAGCGAATAGACTTCCTGGGAATACTCCCTGGTCAAGCCAAGGAACAGCGTCCCGAGCCCGAGCAGTGCTACCAGGGTGAGGGCTGTTGCGACTTCATGCCGCCCGCGGCGACCGAGCTGAATGATCCCGGCCACCCCCAGCCCCGCGAACAGGATCAGGCCGTACAATGCATTGATGCCCAGAAGACTTGCGGCGGCGGCTCCGGGGAAGGTCCCAAGAGGCAAGGCGTGGGCGGCAAATGCCGAGCCTCGAACCACGACAAAAAAGCCGATGAAGCCGGCGGCGGCGGCAACGATGCTGGCGACGATCCAGGTGTTGGCCATGAAGCTGGAGAACATCGTCAGGCCTTGCCGGTCGTGCTGTGCCGAACGCGCGGCAGGGTGGCGCCCCTCCGCTGGCGATCTCCCCCGAGGCGGCTGGTCGTGACGTAGGAGAGGAAAACAAGAGTGACGACAAAGAAGCTCACCGGCCAGCCGTGTCCCGGAGTCCAATAGTAGCTGTCATAGGCAAGAAGAATCCCACCCCAGGTCGCTGAAAGGCCGATCAGCACGGCGATAACGATGGCAGAGCCCGGCCGGCGCGCCACGCGCAAGGCCGTGGCCGCCGGCCCGATCAGCAATGCCGTGGACAGGATGGCGCCGATCGTCATGGCGGAAAGCGACGCGGCCAACGCCAGCATCAGCATGTGCAGGAACCCTATCAGGCGCAACGGCAGCCCGCGGGCTTCGGCGAGGTCGGGGTCGACTGAGCTCAAGAGCAGCGGCCGGTAGAGAACGGCGACCATGACGAGCGCGCCCAACCCGACGATGAGGGCGAGCGGGATTGTCTCGGCGGGAATGGCGAACATCGAGCCGAACATGACCGTGT
>DATNJA010000304.1:0-2028 GCA_035604155.1 Candidatus Udaeobacter sp.
ATCTCGATCTCGGCCGAGAGCGGATCGCCCTCCCGGATCCGATAGGACAGGTGCTGGACCGCGTCGGTATCGAGGCCGATGGGGTCGATGGTGAAATCGCCCGCATCGTCCAGGGTGTGATAAGTCGTGGTTTCCCCGCCCAAGTCATGTTCCACCCAGCGCCGCTCGCCGGACGGCCGGCGATAGGTCTTGGCGAGCGGCCGCGCCGCTTCGGCGGCAGCAAACGGCGCCAGCTTGGTATCCTCGGGCCGCGGCGGGCGCGTCGGCAACTCGAGACGGCTTTGAGACGTGAAGACCGTCAGGGTCACCGGCTCGGGCGATGGCCAGACCATCGGCCAATAGGTGGTCGAAAGCGCGATGCGGATGCGGTTACCCTCGGCGAAGGCGTGGGCGATGTCGTTCAGCTTGACCGCGACCGTGTAGCGCGCGCCGGGCTTGAGCGCTTCCGGCCGCTCGTCGCTGGTCAGATGGGTGAGGTTCTTCATTCCGTAAGTGATTCTCGTCGAAGCACCGTGGGGCGTGATCTCGTTCAGGCGTACCACGACGAAGGCGAGCGGCCTGTCGACGGCGAATTCCAAAGTCACGACAGGCGCGCCCAGGATCTCGAAGCGTTCGGTCAATGGCTCGCTCGCGAAGCAGATCGAAGCGCCGTCATCCATGCGCTGGTCCAGGGGTTCATGCGGACCGAGCCCGTCGCCAGACCAGTTGCCGCAGGCGGAGCCCATGGACTGAGGCGACATCGCTTGGACCTGCGAGTCCCGGCCTGCCGTGGCGACCAGCCGGCCGCCGGCATCGAAGTGAAGCAGGCGCGGCTTGATATTCGGGCTGGGCCAGGACGGCTCCGCGACCCAACGACCGGGCCTTGTCTCATAGCGCGGCGCAGGCGGTACCGGCTCTTCCATCCACACTCGGTACATGGGCTCATCCATGATCCCCGTCTCGATGCCCTTCAGCCACTTGTCCCACCAGCGCAGCGCCTCCTGCAGAAAACCGATCTGGGGACCAGGCCAGCCGAAATGCGGATATTTGTGCGCCCAGGGGCCGATCAGGCCCTTCTTGGGACATTGCAGATGCTCCAGCATGCGCGGCACGGTATTCGAGTAGCCATCAGCCCAGCCGCTGACGAGATAGACGGGGCAGGTGATCGCCGCCCAGTCCTCTGAGATCGAACCGTGCTTCCAGAAGGCGTCGCGGCGCTGGTGCTTCAGCCAGTTGGCGATCAGCAGCGGCTCATTCTTCAGCCGGTTCAGCCAGACGTCGCGCCAGCTCTCGCCCAGCAGCGCCTTGTCGGGCGTGCGCGCCATGTAGGCGAACATGACCGAGGCCCAGTCCAGATTGTTGGTGAGCAGGGCCCCGCCCATGTAGTGGATGTCGTCGGCATAGCGGTCGTCGGTGGAGCAGAGCGAGATCACCGCGGCGAGTTCCGGCGGGCGGCGTGCCGCCACCTGCAGCCCGTTGAAGCCGCCCCAGGAGATGCCGATCATGCCGACCTTGCCCGTGCACCAGGGCTGGGACGCGATCCATTTCAGCACTTCCAGGCAATCGTCCTGCTCCGATTTCAGGTACTCGTCTTCCAACAGCCCGTCGGATTCACCCGAGCCGCGAATATCCACGCGCACGCAGGCATAGCCGTTGCCGGCGAAGTATGGGTGAGTCAGCTGATCGCGTTCCGAGGTTCCATCGCGCTTGCGGTAGGGCAGGTATTCCAGGATCGCCGGCACGGGATTCTTCTCGGCATCCACCGGCAGCCAGATTCGGGCTGCCAGGCGGCAACCGTCGGCAAGCGTGATGTACAGGTTCTCGATTTCCCGGACCTGGCGGGGGAACTGGGTCACGATATCCATGGAATACTTCCGTTGTTGACCGGTGGCTCTGCCTCAGACGGCAGAGGCGCCATAGTAGAGAGTGACGCTGTGCTTTGCCTCGGCGAAGAAGAGCCAGCGCTCCACAAGCACACCGAGCATTCCGGCCGCAGCGGCGAGCAACGACGCGCTGTCAGCGATAGCGGGAGAAAGCCGCAGAGAAATT
>DATNJA010000305.1:0-3906 GCA_035604155.1 Candidatus Udaeobacter sp.
GAGGCTCTTGGCCGGCGTGAAGCGCCGGCCGCCGAGCCGGGTCACGATCAAGGCGGCGACGAGAAAGCCCGCGATGCAAGCCGAATAGACGACGGCGGGATGGCCGAGGGCATAGAGAAAACCGCCGAGTGCGGGCCCCGAAATCACCGCCGCGGTGAATGCCGAGGAACTGTAGGCCGTGGCTTTGGGCAGCCGCTCCAACGGCACGAGGAAGGGCAACAGCGACTGTCCCGATGGCCCGGCGAAGCCACGCGCCGCTCCGAACAGCACCAGCACGGCATAGAACGGCCAGGCTCCTTGCGGCGGCCATAGGCTCAAGGCGACGAAGAGCGCGCTGCAAGCGGCCTGAACCGCCGCGGCGAGGCTATAGATACGCCGCTGATTGAAGCGGTCGATGATGTCGCCGGCGGGCAAAGTGAGAAGGAACATGGGCAGGAACTGGCACAATCCCACCAGTCCGAGCGCCAGCGGCGTGCGCTCCATGTCGTAGATCTGCCAGCCGATCGCCACCGATTGCGCCTGGGTCGCGATGGTGGAAAGGAAGCGGGACCCCACGAAGTAGTGCAGGTCGCGCGCACGATAAACTGTCGGGGAAATGTCGCTCACGGCAGGGCTGAGCCAGGATCGTGTTGTTCGGGTAAGATGGCAAGGTCGTAATAGAGCGAGATAAGACCGCAGAATCTGCCACCGGAGGTCTCGGATGATTCTCACCCATCAAGGCAAGACCCCGCGCATCGATCCGACTGCCTATGTGGCTCCCAATGCAACGATCTGCGGCGATATCACCATCGGCGCCGGCTGCCGCATCCTGTTCGGCGCCCAGGTCATCGCCGAGGGCGGATCGATCGAGATCGGCCGGGAATGCATCGTCATGGCGAACGCGGTGCTACGCTCGGGCGAACGCCATCCGCTGAGGGTCGGGAACAACTGCCTCATCGGTCCCGTGAGCCATGTGGTCGGCTGCCGGATCGAGGATGAGGTCTTCATCGCCACGGGTGCTGCGATCTTTCATGGCGCCGAGATCGGCAAGGGCTCGGAGATTCGCGTCAATGGGGTCGTTCACCTGAAGACGCGGCTGCCCGCCGGTTCGACCGTGCCCATCGGCTGGGTCGCGGTCGGCGATCCGGCGGAGATCCTTCCGCCGGGCGAGCATGAGCGCATCTGGGCGATCCAGAAGCCGCTCAATTTTCCGCTCGCCGTCTATGGCTTCGAGCGCGACGAAGCCGATATGGTCAAGATCACCCGGCGGCTGTCGGCGTCGCTGGCCTCGCATCAGGGCGACCGGCCGCTGCGTTGAGGCCACGACAAAGCCCGGCGCGCCAACCTCTCCGCCCACTTCCCCTGGGCGATGATGACGCCGGCCAGCGTGATGGCGCCGCCGGCGAGCATGCCCAGGCCCGGGGTCTCGTTCAGCAGCCCGACGCCGCCGACCACGGTCGCCAGCGGCACCAGGTAGAGAAAGGGACCGGCCCTGGGCGCGCCGAGCTTGGCCAGGCTGAAGTTCCAGAGCAGCACCGCGAAGACCGAGCCGCCGATGGCAAGCCCCGCCAGCACTGCCCATTCCAACGGCGTGAGCGTGCCCATGGTTTCCACCGCCGAAGAACCGCCGATGAAGAGGAAGGGAATAGCGCCGGCGATGATGGTGAAGGCGGTCGCCGGCAGGGCGCCGCGGCGTGCAGCCAGGTTGCCGATCAGCACGCAATAGGCGCTCCAGGCGACGGCGGACAGCAGCACCAGCCCGGCGCCGAGATAACCGTGATTGCCGGCGATCGTCTTGTCGCCGCCGCAAAGCACGGCCACGCCGACGAGGCCGATGATCGTGCCGATGCCGGTGCTGAGTCGGGGCCGGCGCCGCTCCAGCACCGCCCAGATGAGCAGGATCCACAGCGGCTCGCTGGCGAGGATGAGGCCGGTGAGGCTCGCGGTGGTCCACTGCTGGCCGATGGTCACCGGCAGGCCGTAGCCGACGATGCCCACCAGGCCGCAGGTGATGCCGGCCTTGATGTCCGCCCGCGTCCAGCCGAGCAGGCGCGAATGGATCAGCACCGGCAGGAAGGCGAGCGCCGACATGGAGAAACGCAAGGCGAGGACCGCCAGCGGGTCCACACGCAGCACTATGTAGCGGGTCGCCACGGGCGCCAGGCCCCAGAGGGAGACGGCCGTCAGCGCCGCGGCGAGGGCGAGGGTCTGGCTCGCCGGCCGCGGCAGCGCGCCCTCAGGGCTCGCGCTCAAGCGCCTCCGCCCTCAGTTCGCCGGCTTCCACAGACCTTCGCGGATCAGCTCGTCGGCGACGGCCTTGATCGCCTTGCCCAGCATATCCACGACCTCGTCGATTTCCTTGCGCGTGATGATGAGGGGCGGGGAAAGCACGACCGTGTTGCCGAGCGGCCGGACCAGAAGGCCTCGCTCCATGGCATGACGAATGATGCGGAAGGCGACTTCCCAGGCGGCAGGCGGCGATTCCTTCGTCGTCTTGTCCATGACGCATTCGACCGCGCACATCATGTGGCTGCCGCGCACGTCGCCGACCAGGGGCAGGTCGAGGAGCGTCTTCAGGCGTTCCTGGAAATAGGGCCCGGTCTTGCGCACATGGTCGAGGATGTGCTCCCGCTCGATGATCTCCAGGTTCTTCAGGCCGGCGGCGCAGGCGACGGGATGGGCCGAATAGGTGAAGCCGTTGGTGAAATACTTGCCTTTGCCCTCGGGTCCGGTCATGGCGGCGTAGAGACGATCCGAGACGAAGAAGGCGCCGAGCGGGATATAGCCCGAGGTCAGGCCCTTGGCCGAGGTAATGATATCCGGGACGATGTCGAAGACCGGTTCGGAGGCGAAGATCTCCCCCAGCCGTCCGAAACCGGTGACGACCTCGTCGGAGATGTAGAGCACGTCGTACTTGCGGCAGATTTCCCAGGTGCGCTTGTGATAGCCCTTGGGCGGCACGATGACACCGCCCGAGGCGAGCAACGGCTCGGCAATGAAGCAGGCGACCTTCTCGGGTGAGAGCTCCAGGATCTTGTTCTCCAGATCGGCCACCTTGGCATCGAGGAACTCGGATTCGCTCATGCCCGCGGGCCGGCGGTAGGGATTGGGCGCGGGCAGGTGGTGGATCGTATCGGTGATGAAGTCGAGATTGCCGCGGTCGCCCGGCTTGCCCGAGACCGAGGCCGAAAGATAGGTCGAGCCGTGATAGGCCCAGTCCCGGGTGATGATGTGCTTCTTCTCGGGCCGGCCGATGAAGTTGTTGTAGAACTGGACGAAGCGCAGGGCCGAATCCACTGCTGTGGAGCCGCCGGTGGCGAAGAAGACGTGCTTCAGGTCGCCCGGCGTGTATTCGGCGAGCCTCGCGCCGAACTCGATCGCCGGCGGGGTGGAGATGAGGCCGAAGGGCGAGAAATAGGGGATCTTGCGCACCTGGTCGGCGATAGCCTGGGCCATCTCCTCCCGGCCATAGCCGATGTTGACGCACCACATCCCGCCGATCCCGTCGATCATGCGATGGCCGCGGGAATCGTAGATATGCACCCCCTCGGCGCCTGCGACGATCAGGGGCTCGCGGGTCTTGGCCGTGCCCAGGTCGATCCAGGGATGGATGATGTGGTCGCGGTCCTGCTGCCACAGCGCTTCGGTGTCATAGGCGAAATTGGTCGCAGGATTGGGGCGCATGGAACCGCTCCGTTGTTCGGTCGCTTCGGTTGATCGGGGAAGCTGTCGGAAGCGGTCAGGCTAGCCCGTGTCCCTGGTCGAGGGCAAGCCGGGGCCTCTCTCATGTAGTTAGCTCGCGATCTGTCCGGTGTTTGTAGCTCGTGATCTGTCCGGTTCTAGAGTCGCTCCAAAGAGGGGGCGGATATGGACCGGACGTTCGTTCACGAGGGAGTTCGACGGATGCGATTTGAGGGGATTTTGGAA
>DATNJA010000306.1:0-3469 GCA_035604155.1 Candidatus Udaeobacter sp.
CTCCAAGCCCTCGACCCTCTCCGACAGCGCCTTGATCGCCGCCAGGCAGACCCCGATGGCGTCGATGGTGCTGATGGAAACGCCATCGCCCACGCCGAATGCGTTGCGGAAGTCCTCGGCGTAGGGGCCGATGTGGGTCTGTTGCTCCAGGCCGGTCTCCGGCTTGTAGCGCCATGCGTCCACCGGCAGGGCAGCGACGCCGGCCAGGATGCTGGCGGTGTCGATCTCGGCCTTCTCCGTCTTGAGGGCTCGGCTTGATGACTGAACACTGCACGGGCTAGGTGACGGCGTCGCGGCCCTGCTTGGCTTGGTCTGCGCAGCCAGGAGCAGCGTTACCGTCGGCGCCGTCACGGTGGCGAAGCGACCGAGCTTCTTCAGCGTGGCCCGGCGCGACTTGGCCCGATCCATCGTCGTGAGGTCTTCCGGCTTCTGCTGTGGCGCTTTCTTGTCGGTGTCGCTCATAGTGACTCCCCCCAATCTGCATCACGCGTAACAAGTATCAGCGAAGATGACGGCCCCGCGTTCCAGGGCTTTGCTTGCGCAGCCAACGAAAACGCCACCTCTGGCGCCGTGACGCCGGCAAACCGTTCGAGGCCTCACTGCATTGGCCGAACCGCCTTCGATCTGGTCGGTTATCTCGGATCCCCCAGACCTCGCACCAGTTGACCGGCCCATCCTATACGGTAGGGTTGCCACGGGCAACGACCCCACCAATAGGTCGCCGCCGCTGGCCGTTCATCGGAAAGCCGAAACAAGGCAGCTATTGAGCCAGCCTCTTGGCCTCGAGGCGCTGCTACGTTAGCTTGTGTAAAGCAGTTCGGGTGGTCCAGATCAGGAGAGCCCAGATGACCGACAAGATCGAAGACGGCTCGGCCAAGACCGCGGCGCCGGCACCCGAGGATGCGTCGGCGCAGGCTCGCCGACCGGTGCTCAAGAGACTCGGGCGGTTTGCCGCTGTCACGGCCCCGGCGGTGACGCTTCTGTTGGCCGCTCAAACAAAGCCGTCGAAGGCGGTACCGCCCTCGCTACCGCCAGTATCCAGCCGGCAGTTAAAGACAGCGGAGCGCGCGGTCGATGTCTCGTCTGTGCTTGCCGGTGTCGCGGCTCTTCCGGTCGATGCATGGCGCTACAGACCTGAAACCGGTCTGGAGCAGCAGATCCACATCGGCCCCTATGCCGAGGACTTCCGGGCGGCGTTTGGCGTGGGTGACGGAGCTACCATCAGCACCATTGATGCCATCGGGGTATGCCTGGCCGCGATCAGGGCGCTGTCCGAGAAGGTCGAAACACTGGAGGCAGAGCTGCGGGAAACGCGGAGGACCGGGGCTTAGTTCGACTGGACACCGCGTTGGCGGCAGGAAGCCATAGGGGTTACCCGCGAGGAAGCGGAACAACAGAAGTGTTGCGTCTGCCGCGAGCCCGACTTATCGGCCGCGCTACGATTTGCTGTCGCCCAAGACCTGTAGGGCGGCCAGGGCGCCGGGCAAATCGGCAAAGGCGAGTTCGTGAAATGAAAGGCCGCGCGTCCAATCCACAAGCCGGACGGCCTCAGGCAGGCCCAGCCTTTGGGGTATCGACACGCATTCGGCCAGCAGCCGCTCTATGCCCTCGATTCTGCCAATCGGCCGAAGCCGCGTCCCGGACTCGGTCCGGCGAGGAAAGACGACATGGGTTGCCCGGCAGCGCTCGATTGCCGGTCCGGGTGGCGGCAGATAGCGCACGCGTCGTCCCCCACGCTCCTGGATAGGCTCGTCGAGCAGGCTCGGGTAATGCTGCACCAGGAGAGGCCAACTGCCCTCCTTTACGCAAGCCGAGAGCGGAGCCATGCGCAGCTCCTTGCCGTCAGCCGCCAGCAATGTGGTCTCGTCCGTGCCATAGGTCCATCCGCTCGCCGCGAGGGCGGCGATCAGCGTCGTCTTGCCGCTACCCGATGGACCCGGCAGGACCAGCCCGCAGCCATTCCGCGCCGCGACACCGGCATGGAGGGCCAACAGGTGCGGCGTGGCGTCGATAGCCCGGCGCAACATGGCCGGCTCGAGCAGGGCGGCCAATCCAGCGGCATCGGGCGCCACGCCGACGACCAAGCCATCGCGCGCGACCAGGATGCGTCCTCCGACCTCGATAACCGTGATCTCGATGTCCGCGGATCCTTCGGCCGGCTGAGCGACGCGGGCCAGCATGCCGGCGACCCGAGGCAGAAGCGCATTCGTCGTGAAGCCGACGCGGATCATGACGTCGAACAGGCGCCATCGGCGATAGAGGGCGCAAGGCGGGATGCGTTCGAGCCGCTGCCCGGCCGCGGGACCGGCGTCATTGAGCAGCGGCGGGTCGGCGGAGCCGTCTCCGGCCGGCTCGAGAAATCCCTCGGTTCGGAAGATTTCGATTGAGCTGCGCAACCAATCGAGGGCATCGGCTTCCGGCGCTCCCGCCGCGGCAAGCTCGGCCAAGGCGGCCGATTCCGGAAGCCCTTCCGACAGCACGGCCCAACAGAGGGCCGCGGTAGCGTTCAGGCCATAGAATCGCTGCCGCCGCTCGTGGAACAGCACGCCGCCTTCGTCGATCTCGAGGAAATGGACGTCGCTCTGGGGTGTCGTCATGTCGTCTCGAAGTCATTCCCGGTCATGCGTTGGCAGGGCGAAGTTATTCCTCCTGGGATTCGATACGCTGGGTCAAGGCGTGAATCGGAGCGTGTAAGAGCCAACTCTCCCCCTCGAAGTCGATCGTACCATCATCACCCGGACCGAAGGCAGCACCCGGCGCTGGACGGTGGCATTGCCCGAACAAACCTGGCTGCGGCTGGTCAGGCAACGGCGTCTTCTGCATTATGGTGGGGGAAGGCGCGGATCAGTCAGTTCTTTAACCCGCGCCTCGGGAGACCAGGAAGCCCCCATGAATCCCGTCACCGTCATCCTGCAGGGGGGATACGCCCTGGAACTGGACCCCGCCGACAAGGACCCGGTCATCCAGTCTCTGATCTCAGGCGAGGTATTTGTATCCGCGCCGGATCGCGCCCTCGAGCTTCCCACGGCCGGCGGAGAGCGGCTCCGCTTCCGTGCCGGAGCCATTGTCGCCGTGATCTTGCCGGGCGCCGGGGAGCCTGCAGAGACTATTGGAACGTCGCCCGGCGCCGATGCTCCACAAAAGGCTGCGATCGTCTATCGGCGCGCTGCACCTGACGCTGTCGAGCCCTATGTACTGATCGAGAATTTCCTTCCCGCGGCCGAGCATGATGAGGTCCTTAGCCGGACGCTGGCCGCCCGAGAGCGCTTCGTCGCCTCCACGGTGGACGACAAGGAGCTGCATTATCGGGCTTCTCTCGTTCTGAACGACGAGGCCGCCATCTTCGACTTGATGCGGCCCAGGATCGCAGCCGCCCTGCCGGCCGCAGCCGCCCAGTTGGGATTGGCCAAGGGGCCCGTCCGGCCGGAGCTCTCGGCGGTGGAATGCCAGGTGACGGCCCACAACGACG
>DATNJA010000307.1:0-10018 GCA_035604155.1 Candidatus Udaeobacter sp.
ATCGCGACACGGTCAAGGACAACCCGGACCTCTGCAAGCGCTTCGTTCACGCCACGCTGGAGGCGGTCAAGGAGGCCCAGGCCCATCCCGACGAGGCCATCGACTCCCTGGTCAATTGGGAAGCCAGCGAATCCGAGGACAAGGAGAAGAAGCAGGCCCGCCAGGTGTTGGACGTGACCCTCTCAATCCTTTACTCGCCCAACAACAAGGACAAACGCCTCGGCCTCAACGTCGATGCCGACTGGCAAAGCGCCCTCGATCTCCTGAAGCAGTACGACAACGTGCAGACCGACATGAAGGCCAGCGACTTTTACACCAATGACTTCGTGCCCACGTCGCTCTGATTCGTTCGGCCGGGGCCGGCGCATGGCGCCGGCCCCCAACCCCAGAGACTCCAGTTGAGCGTCGCCGTCTCGATCGCCGGCGTCAGCAAGACCTATCGGACGCGGACGGGCGAAGTCCCCGCCCTGAGCTCGGTCGATCTCGACATCGCGCCAGGCGCGTTCGTTTCCCTGGTCGGGCCGTCCGGCTGCGGCAAAAGCACGCTCCTCATGATGATCGCGGGCCTGCTCGAGCGCAGCGCGGGCGAGATCCGGGTCAACGGCCGGCTTGTCGCGGGACCTGAAACCGACATCGGCATCGTCTTCCAGGGCAATGTGCTGGTTGATTGGCGCAACGCCTTGGACAATGTGCTGCTTCAGGTCGAGATGCGGGGCCGCGACCGCAAGGCCTACGCCGGCAAGGCCATGGACCTGCTCGCCTCCGTGGGGTTGAAGGAATTCGCCGGACGCTTCCCCTATGAACTTTCCGGCGGCATGCAACAGCGCACCGCCTTCTGCCGCGCCCTCATCCACGACCCGCCGCTGATCCTGATGGACGAGCCGCTGGGTGCCCTCGACGCCATGACCCGCGAGCAGCTGCGCGGCGATCTCGAGAAGCTCATCATGGCGAGTCCCCGGACCGTCGTCTTCGTCACCCACAGCATCGAGGAAGCGGTCCAGCTCTCCGACGAGGTGATCGTCATCTCCCCCCGGCCCGGCACCATCGTCCGCCGGCGTCGGATCGAGCTGCCGCGGCCGCGCGACTTGAAGCTGCGCCTCGGTCCGGAATTCCTCGCCATCGTGGCCGAGATCAAGGAGATCTTCATGAACTACGGGGTGATCTGAAGGCCGCCATGAAAGTGCGCGCAGTCCTGGCCGAGCATCTGACGCCGATCATCTTCGGGCTGTCGCTCTTTGCGCTCTGGGAGCTGGCCGTTCGTCTGTTCCGCATCCCGCTCTATATCATTCCGCCGCCCAGCCTGATCCTGGTCGAATTCGCCCATCACTTTCAGCGCATCATGTACTACACCTGGGTCACCGGCATGGAGACGGCGGCCGGCTTCTCCGCCGCCCTGCTGCTGGGGATACCGCTCTCCCTCTTCGTCGCCTTCTCGCCTTTGCTCAGACGCACCTTCTATCCCCTGGCGGTAACCCTGGAGATGGTGCCGAAAATCGTCTTCGCGCCCATCTTCGTCACCTGGTTCGGATTCGGCTTCCTGCCCAAGATCCTGGTGGTCTACCTCGTCTGCTTCTTTCCCGTCCTGCTGAACGGGATACTGGCCTTCACGTCTCTCAGCGTGGAGCTGACCCGCTTCTGCCTTTCCACGGGTGCCGGCCCTTTGCGCACCTTCTTCAAGGTGAGGCTGCCGGCGGCATTGCCCCAGGTCTTCGTCGGCATCAAGGGTGCGGCCGTGAACGCCACCGTCGGTGCCACGATTTCCGAATGGATCGGCGGCGACGCGGGGCTCGGTTACTATATCCAGATCGCTTCGGGCGACCTGCGCATGGACCTCGCTTTTGCCATCATCATCATGCTGGCGGCCTTGGGCTTGCTGCTGTTCTGGGCGGTGGTGCTGGCCGAGCGCTGGCTGGTGCCTTGGCATGTGTCCCAGCGCACCGCCCATGGCCTGCCGGAATGATGGCCCGGCGGAACAGGAGACGCGGCAGCCATGTCCATTGACGCTATCCGACTGTCGGACAAGGATAATGTCGGCGTCGCCATCCACGACATCGCGGCCGGCGGCACGGTCGAGCTGGCGGATATCAAGTTGGCGGCCCGCGATCCCGTGCCCCTTGGACACAAGATCGCCCTTCGCCATATAAGGACCGGCGAGAAGATCCTGAAGTTCGGGGTTCCGGTGGGATCGGCGACCGTGGACATTCCGGCCGGGGCCCACGTGCACATGCACAATGTAAAGAGCGACTACCTGACCAATCGCGAGGACCATTGGGAGTAGGCGCGCTTCACGCGTGCCGGCTCGGGAGAACGGAAAATGCAGGGCTATCTTCGCAAGGACGGGCGCAAGGGCATCCGCAACCATGTCGCGGTCGCCTATCTGGTGGAATGCGCCCACCATGTCGCCCGGGCGATTGCCTCCTCCTTCGAGGAGGAAGGCGTGCAGCTGATCGGCTTTCCGGGCTGCTATCCGAGCGACTATGCCCTCGCCATGATGAAGCAGCTTTGCACCCATCCCAATGTCGGCGCCGTGCTTCTGGTTTCGCTCGGCTGCGAGGAGTTCCGCCGCTCGGAGCTGGCCGAGCTGATCGCCCAGTCGGGCCGGCCGGTGAAGATCGCGGTGATCCAGGAATCCGGCGGGACCAAGGGCACCATCGCACTCGGGCGCGATTGGGTGCGCAAGACGCTTGCAACGATCGCCGACGTCCCGCGGGTGCCCATGAGCTTCGCCGATCTCCTCGTCGGCACCGAATGCGGCGGGTCCGACGGCACCAGCGGCATCACAGCCAATCCCGCCATCGGCGTCGCCGTCGATCATCTGATCGACAACGGCGGCAGCGCCATGTTCGAGGAGACCTGCGAGCTTCTGGGCTGCGAGGCCCATATGGCAAGCCGGGCAGCCACGCCCGAGCTGGGTCGGGAAATCCTGCGGGTGATGCGCAAGGCCGACGACTACTACCGGGATCTCGAGCATGGCAGTTTCGGCGGCGGCAATATCACCGGCGGCCTCAGCACCATCGAGGAGAAGTCCATCGGCGCCTATGCCAAGAGCGGCACGCGGCCGATCGCCGGCCTGCTCACGCCCGGCATCCTGCCGCCCAAGCCCGGCCTCTATCTCATGGACATGGTGAACGACGGTGGCGTGCGCTTCGGCATCCCGAACATCAACGATACTGCGACGGTGGTGGAGATGATCGCCTGTGGCTGCCATATGGTGCTGTTCTCGACCGGCCGCGGCTCGGTCGTCGGCTCCGCCATCGCGCCGGTAATCAAGGTCTGCGCCAACCCGGTCACCTACCGAAAGCTCTCCGAGGACATGGACGTAGACGCCGGGCGCATCCTCGAGGGCCGTGCCGGCCTGGCGGAAGTGGGCCAGGAGATCTTCGACATGATCCGCGCTGTCGCCTCGGGCGTCCAGACCAAATCGGAAGCTCTCGGCCATCAGGAATTCATCCTGACCTACAAGACCTTCGAGCCGTTGGGGCCGAGCTGCCTGCCGGTCTGACGCCGAAGCCCTTTCTATCGCCTTGATCCAAGGGAGCCCCGCATGACCGGCGAGAGTCAGCAACCGCGCTATCGCCATGGCGACCTGGTCGCCTTTGCGGCCCGCCTGTTTCGGGCCGCCGGGCTCGACGGCGACAAGCCCGGCACGGTAGCGGAGCTCCTGGTCGAGGCCGACCTGCTGGGCCACACGACTCATGGCCTCGCTCTGGCCGCCGGCTATCTCGAGGACATCGAGGCGGGCAGCATGACGCGCACCGGCGAGCCCCTCGTGATCGCCGATCGCGGCGCGGCCGTGACCTGGGATGCGCGATACTTGCCCGGGGTCTGGGTTGCCGCCAGAGCCCTCGATCTCGCCATCGAACGTGCGGCACTGCACGGGCTTGCCGGCATCGCCATCCGGCGCAGCCACCATATCGGCTGCCTCGCCGCCTACCTCCGCCGGGCGACCGAACGCCGGATGATGGCGATCGTCCTCAGCTCCGACCCCGCGAGCGCCAGCGTGGCGCCCTTCGGCGGCTTGAAGGCGGTATTCACCCCCGACCCGATCGCGGTAGGGATTCCGACAGACGGCGATCCGATTCTGATCGACATGAGCGCCTCCATCACCACCAATGGCCTGTCGAACCGGCTTCACAAGGAAGGACGGCGCTATCCTGGCCCCTGGGCCATGGATGCCGCGGGCCAGCCGAGCGACGATCCGGCCGTGCTGTTCGCCGACCCGCCGGGGACATTGCTGCCGACAGGCGGCAAGGATCATGGACACAAGGGCTATGGTCTCGCCCTCACCGTCGAAGCTTTGACCCAGGCCTTGCCCGGTCATGGCCGGGCCGACCGCCCGACGGGCTGGGGTGCCGGCGTGTATTTGCAAGTCCTGGATCCAGCCGCCTTCGGCGGTGTCGATGCTTATGTCAGGGAAACCGGCTGGATCGCCAGGCTCTGCCGGGACAACAGCCCGGTCCCGGGCGTGGACGTCGTGCGGCTGCCGGGTCAGAAGGGCCTCGAGCGCCGACGCGAAGCACTGGCAAAGGGGTTGGTGCTCTACCCTGGCGTCCTGCCTGCCTTGCGAAGCTGGGCCGAGAAGTTCGCCGTCGCCATGCCCGCGCCCATGGACAGATCGCTATAGGCGCCAGCGCGTCGCCTGGATGCAGGTGACGCCATCGCTGTCTTGGCCGTAATAGACCGTGAAGATGGCTCCGTCCCGGTCGACAGCGCTGCAAGGATAGCCGAGATCCTTGTTGGCCATGGCGCCGCGGATGACGATCTCGTGCTCAAGGTCCCAGGACTGCCCTCCGTCCGCCGAGAGCGCAGCGCGGATGCCGTAGTCGGGCCGGCGCCAGCCATATGTGCAGAGCAGCCGACCATCGGGCAAATGCAGGAGATGCGGCGGATAGCCCTTGATCGCGGTCGGCTCTGGCGGGCTCCAGCTCGCGCCGTCGTCATCGGAAACCACGCGATGAAGCAGCCGTGTTCCGTTATCACGCAACATCATCAGGATGCGTCCCGACGCCAGCCGGATGATGGCCGGCTCCTCGAACTCGCTGCCCGCTTTGCTCGCCGCCGCTACGGGAGCCTCCCAGCTGCGGCCAAAGTCATCCGAGCGGACCACGAACACGATCCGGTAGTTCGGGATATCGCTCAAGGGAAGCAGGACGCCGCCACCGGGCAAGGCAAGGGCGCCACGCATGCCATAGCCGCCGCTGTAGGGCGCGCAATCGATGCGCCGGCTTTCGCCCCAGCTCCTGCCGCCGTCCTCGGAAAAATGCACGAAGCAGTCGCCGGAGCCCCGCGCCCAAGGTGCCACGGAATCCGGGTCGGCGAGCAAGGCCCGATCGATGTCGAGCTCAGGCGAAAGCGCCAGCCCGCGCAGCAGCCGCGAGGGAAAGGCTAAGGTCTCGGCGTCGGGCCGCTGGCGCGCTGCATCCAGCGGATACCAGCGGAAGCGCCACTGGTTCAGCATCACCCGGCCCCGGCCCAGCGCTGTCAATCCGGCGCATTCCACACCATGCCAGTCATAGCCCGGCGTGGCTTGGGGGCTTGTCCAGCTACGCCCGCTGTCGGAGGACCGCATGAGCCAGTTGCGGAACTCGGGATCCTGAGGCGGATGGAGGATGAGGCGCCGGCGGATCGTCTTGTTGAAGACGATCAGCCAGTCGCCGCCCTCGAGGGCCACGAGATGAGGATGGGCGCTGTACGCGTAGGCGTCCTTGTGCAGGACCGCGTGCTCGGCGCCGGCCGCCTCGATCATGACACTTCGTGAATCAGCTAGACCTTGAAGCGCGTACAGAGCACGAACTGCAGCGGCTTGGGATCGTCGCTCCATTCGTGATAGGAGGCGACCACCGTCCCGTCGGGCATCTGCTGGACGCTCGGATAGCCGATGTGCTGATAGACGCCGGGATTAGCCCAGTCGATGCCGCCGCCGGCGACCTTGCCGCTGGAAGGCGACATCCGGCTGGAGCCGGGCGTGTCGGTCGCGGTCTTGCCAGGGACGCCCCCTTCGCGGATGACGAACTCGTTCTTGATGTCCCAGCTAAGCCCGTCTTTGGAAATCACGCCCCTGACGCCATAGGGCGGCCGCCGGTAGCCGTAGACCATCAGATAGCGCCCGTCCAGCAACCGGATCGCCTCGGCGGGGTAACCCCAGATGTTGAGCCATTTCGGAGGCGTCCAGGAAAAGCCGTCGTCCTCCGACACGGTCATGACCATGTTCTTGGCATCGCCGCTGGGATTGACATGGGTGCGCATGAAGCAGACCAGGCGCCCGTCATCGAGCCGGAGCAATGCCGGCTCTTCGTAGTCGATGATGCTGGCGGGATCATAGGCGAGCGTCGAGTAGTACTCCCAGTTGTCGCCGCCGTCGTCCGAGCGCATCAAGGCCGAGCGGGTCGATTCTCCCTCGCCCTCCTCCTCGTAGCCATGGATGCGGCCGTATAGCCCCATCAGGATGGATCCGTTCGGCAGCTGCCAGCAGCCGAGCCGGCAACCGCCATGCTTCAAAGGCCGCACGTTGACCGGGATCGGCTGGCTCCAGCTATTCCCCCCATCCGTCGACTTCACCACATAGGTGCCGAGCCAGCCTTGGGTCTTGTAAGCCCAGGTCCAGTCGCCCCATTCCTTGGTGTTGGGATGGCTGCTCCAGGATGGCTGCTCCGGTTTGATGCCGCGCTTGAAAAACCCGGTGATGGTGAGGTTGATCAGCAGCGTCCCGTCGGCGAGCTCGCAAATGCCGCAGTCCCAATTGCCCGTCGTCCCCGTCCAGGGCAGCACGACCTTGAGCGTCTTGGGATCCCAGCTCTTGCCGCCGTCGCGGGAGCGGATCAAAAGGGTCTGGCCGCTATCGTGATGATAGGGATAGCGCTCTTCGTTGAAGACGGCCACCAGTTCGCCGTTCTTCAACAGGCGCGTGGCGATCTGATTCACGGCGTGGCTGGGATGCTTGAAGATCGTGTGGTGGGTGAAATTCCTTGGCTTCGGCATGATTCTTTCCTGATCCGGAGGGGCTTCCCATGCTTGCCGGACGGCTCCGGCGGCACTTGATTTTGTCGGACGAAAACTTGACGAATGCTGCCCAGGCCCTTTGCCGGCCTCGGCTTAGAGTCGCCGGCCCGAACCCGAATCGAACACATGAAGGGCGGCGGGATCGGGCCTGAGCGCGATCGCCGAGCCGACTTCGGGCATGAGGCGTTCATTGCTCAGCACCGTCACCACTCGACCGGCGAACGCGGCTACGATCTGCACCTGGGAGCCGAGCGGCTCCACCAGGCTGACCTGGCCCGGGAGTCCGGCACCAACCGAAGCGACGGTGAGATTCTCTGGACGGATGCCGAGCAGGATGGCCTGGCCTTCCACGCCGGCGACGTCCTTGCCGAGTTCGACCGCAGCACCTTCGCTGAGGATCGCCCAACGCCGGCCGCCGTCGAGGCGCAGCTGGGCCGGCAGCAGGTTCATGGCCGGCGAGCCTATGAACTCTGCCACGAAGACGTTTGCGGGCCGGTCATAGAGTTCGTTCGGCGTGCCGATCTGCTCGATCACACCATCGCGCAGGACGACGATGCGGTCGGCCATGGTGAGGGCTTCGATCTGGTCATGGGTCACATAGACCGTGGTCGTCTTCAGGCGCTGGTGCAGGGCCTTGATTTCGCTGCGCATGGTGACCCGAAGCTTGGCGTCGAGATTGGACAGCGGCTCGTCGAACAGGAAGACCTTGGGGTCGCGCACGATCGCCCGGCCCATGGCGACGCGCTGGCGCTGACCGCCCGAAAGCTCGGCGGGCTTGCGCGCGAGATAGTCGGTGAGTGCCAGCGCCGCCGCCGCGGCCCGCACACGCTCGTCTATCACCTTGCGCTCGATCCGGCGCACGCGCAGCGAGAACGCCATGTTCTCGGCCACGGTCATGTGTGGATAGAGCGCGTAGCTCTGGAACACCATGGCTATGTCACGCGCCTTGGGCGGCAGCTCGGTCACATCCTGCCCACCCATCACGATGGTGCCCGCGCTCACCATCTCGAGCCCTGCGAGCAGCCGGAGCAGGGTCGACTTCCCGCAGCCCGACGGCCCCACCAGGACCAGGAATTCGCCTTCGCCGATGGAGAGGTCTATGTTCCTCAGCACGGCGACCGGGCCGAAGGACTTGCTCAGTCCGCTGAGCACGATCGCGGCCATATTCTTGCCTCCCCTGTTTCCCCATCTTATGCCAAAGCCGCGGGGCCGGGCCAAGCGCGGTATCGGTCCCTGTGGAGAATAATCAAGTTGGTGTCCTGAAACATCAAGGCCGCCAAGGCCCGACCGGCCGATGATCCATGCTGAAGTCGACCAAGAGGGTGGGGCGATCAGCCGATCGGTCGCGCTCGATCTTAATCAGACAAAGGCGCGTTGCCGCCAGGCAGGCGCTGGAAACACCAAGGGGAGGTCGTCGATGTCGAAAAAAGGCAAGATATCGCGCAGACAATTCGCAAAACTGGCCGGCAAGTCGGCGCTTCTCGCGACCGCGGCCGCAACGTTTCCCGCCCCCTTCGTCAAGGGCGCGGAGCCGATCACGCTGACCCATTGGAGCTGGCTGTCGGCCTCCGACGCCGAGGTCTGGGGCAAGATGATCGCGAACTTCAATGCCGCCAACACCGACATCCAGCTCAAGCTCGAGCTGGTGCCGGACGATCAATACGACACTAAGCTGCTCGCCGCCGCGGCCGCCGGGCAAGCGCCCGACTTCGGCTGGGGCACGGCCGGCCAGCGCGCCCAGTGGGCGAAGGATGGCGTCATCATCCCGCTCGACGATCTGGCCACGAAAGTCGGCCTGGACCTCAGCGACTTCTCCGCGCTGCCGATGACGAAAGCCCGCTATCCCAAGTACGACAACAAGCTGTTCATGATCCCCATGGACCTCATGAGCCTGCAGCCCGAGGTCAATCTCGACCATGTCAAGGAAGCCGGCCTCGACCCGGAGAAGTTCCCGACCGACGGCGACGGATTGCTCGAATGGGCCAAGGCGATGACCAAGCGCGACGGCGATAAGGTCACGCGCTCGGGCATCATGATGACCGGCTCCGGCGTCCAGCCGACCGTCACCTGGGGCATCGTCGCGGCGCAGATGGGCTTCCAGCGCGCGAGCGACGACTTCAAGACCGCCTGCGTCAATCCCGATGCCGGCAAGGCGGCCATGCAGTGGATCCTCGATCTGTTCGACAAATTGAAAGTCTCGACCCGCGACGTTACCAATCGCTACAAGGCCTTCGGCACGGGCCAGGGCTCGATCTTCTGGACCGGCCCCTGGACGCTCAACGGCTATGTCCAGCAGAAGCTGAACTTCCGCACCTACCTCTTCCCGAAGATCGGCCAGACACTGCACACCTACTTCGAGATGGGCGGCATGGAGCTTTACGTGCAGAGCGATACCAGCCGCTATGAAGCCAGCATGAAGGCTGTCAAGTGGCTTTCGGACAATGGCTTCCTATGGACCACCCAGGGCCGCGGCGCTTCGCCCAGGCTCTCGACCCTCGCCCGCCCCGACTACAAGACGTCCGGACACGACTGGTCCGTGCGCGGCGCCTTCGTCGACGGAATGGCGTTTGCTACCGAGGGCGAGATTCCGGTCCTCGCGGGGCCGGACTTCACGATCTACGCGGGCGACAACTTCCTCGCCAAGACGCTGGAGACCGTGTGGGCGGGCCAGAAGTCCATCGACACGGCGATGTCCGAGATCCAGGCGAAGTGGCAGTCGGACCTGGACGCCGGCTGATCGACGATCGGGACCCCGCCCCGGTCCCTGGGACCGGGGCGGGTTTCGTTGCATACTGTCAGCGATGACCGCTTTGGAATTGCCGGGCGCCGAGCGAAAGCCGCCCATCGAATGGGCAGGCTATGTCTTCGTCGCCTTCTTCACGATCCCGTTCCTCGCCTTCAACGTCGCGCCGCTGATCTTCGGCGCCGGCCTCGCATTCACCAAATGGGGCATCTTCGGCAAGCCGCAGTGGATTGGCCTGCAGAACTTCTCCGACATGCTCCACGACGAGTGGGTCGG
>DATNJA010000308.1:0-3554 GCA_035604155.1 Candidatus Udaeobacter sp.
CGCCAAGTTCGAGAAGCTGGAGGCGTGGATGGAATCCCAGCCCAGCGGCCGCATGATAGAGCCGGAAGAGATCGCCGCTGCGATCCTGTTCCTTGCCTCCGACGAATCCCGCTACGTCAACGGCTCGGAATTCGTCGTCGATTGCGGCGCGACGGCGTAGGGGCGAGAGGAAAACATGACCGGCAGATTGCAGGGCAAGATCGCTTTCGTGACCGGCGGTGCTTCCGGCCTGGGTGCCGCTTGCGCGGCGCGATTCCTCGCCGAGGGCGCGAAGGTCACGGTCGCCGACCTGAGCATAGAAAGGGACGCAACCGAGGGCCCGCTCCGCCGGCGCCGCTTCGACGTCACCGACGAAGCGACCTGGCAAAGCGCGCTGGCCGAAACCGTGCAGGCCTTCGGCCGCCTCGATGTCCTGGTCAATGCGGCCGGGATCTCCCTCGACGGCGACGATCTCGAACGATGCACGCCCGAGACCTGGCGCAAGACCCTCGCAGTCAATCTCGACGGCGTGTTCCTCGGCTGCAAGCACGGTGTCGCCCTCATGAAGTCCACCGGCGGCGGCTCGATCATCAATTTCGCTTCCATCCTGGCCAAGGTCGGCGACGGAGGAAGCATCGCCTACACGGCGAGCAAGGGCGGCGTCAGGCTGCTGACCCGGTCCACGGCGGCCTACTGCAACCGCAACCGGCTTCCCATCCGGTGCAACGCCGTCTGCCCGGGCTATTTCGAGACGCCGATGCTGACCCGCTATTTCGCGGCTGAGCCGCCCGCCACGAAGCAGAAGCTGATCGCCGCCCAGCCCTCGGGCCGGCTCGGCCAAGCCGAAGAGCTCACGGGCCTCCTGGTCTATCTCGCCTCCGATGAATCGCGCTCCTGCACGGGTGCCGACTTCGTCATCGACGGCGGCTTCACCGCCGCCTGAAGGCCGCAAGGACGGCTATCGCCCTCCCCACCCGGGCAGTAGGCGTGGCGCCCTGTAGCCGCCAAGTTGAGCGCTCGGAAGAACCTGGAGGCCCCTATGACTGACCATGCCGTGCTCGCCCCGTTGCGGGGCGTTTCGCAAGCGCTCGCAGCCCTTGTAGCTGGCGCCGCCCGCTCCGTCGTTTCGATTCAGTCCCACCGGTCCCGGTCGAGCGGGTTCATCTGGCGGCCCGGCCTGGTCGTGACGGCGGACGAGGCCTTGGCCGAGGAGGGCGAGATCGCGGTCGGGCTTCCGGGCGGCGACAGCGTCCCCGCCAGGCTTGTGGGGCGCGACCCGACCACGGACATCGCCTTGCTGCGCATCGATCGCGCGGACCTGTCGCCTGCGGTCCTTTCATCCCCCAAGCTCGCCGTGGGAGCACTTGCGGCTGTGACCGGCGCCGAGGAAGAGGGGCCGACGGCCGCTCTCGGCATCGTTTCCCGCGCCGGCGGGCCATGGCGCAGCATGCGCGGTGGGGAGATCGACGCAAGGCTGGAGCTGGCCATCCCCCTCAGCCGGCGCGCAGAAGGCGGGTTGGCGCTGGACGATGCCGGCCACGCCTTCGGCATGGCCGTGTTCGGGCCGCGCCGGCGCGTGCTCGTGATCCCGTCGGCGACCATCGAGCGGGTCGCGGCCAAGCTAGAAACTCACGGGCGGGTCCCGCGCGGCTATCTCGGGCTCGGCCTCCAGCCAGTGACGGTCGGGAGCGGCAAGGAGCCTGGCGCCATGGTGATGAGCGTCGATCCCGAGGGGCCCGGCGCGCAAGCCGGCCTCCATCAGGGCGATGTGATCGTCGCCTGGGACGGCGAGCCCATTCGCCATCTCCATTCCCTGCTCCGCGCCTTGGGCCCCGACAGCGTGGGGCGGAAGGTCACGTTCGACTTGCGCCGGGCGGGCGATAGCCGGCAAATCTCGCTGACCATCGGGGAGAGGCCTGCCGCTTGAGCGAAGATGCCGCTACGGAACCCATTCGCGTGCTGCTGGCGATCGATGATCCGGCGCTGGCCGAGCGGCTGAGGACACTGCTGGCGAGCGTGCCGGGCCTCCGTCTGGCCGGTCCGGGAGAAGCGGCTGACGTCGAGGTAAGGCTGCCCGCCGCCTCAGGGCAGGCCGGCGTCGAAGCGGCGCTCACGCCCCGCGAGCTTGAAGTCCTGGCGCTGCTCGCCGAAGGAGCCTCGAACAAGGCCATCGCGCGCCGGCTCGGCATCTCGGTGCATACCGCCAAGTTTCACGTCGGCTCCCTGCTGGACAAGCTGGACGCCGTGGGCCGGACCGACGCCGTCGCCCAGGCCGCGCGGCTCGGCGTCATCCATCTCTGAGACGCGACGGGTCTCGGCGGGGCGGGAGCGGCAGCGTGCTTACCCGTTGCTCGGCACCGCCCATTCCGCGGGGAAGGCCGCCTTGAATTCCGGCCGCGCCTCGCAGGCGGCGGAAAGCGCGTCGAGCGCGGGATAGCGGCCCGGCGGGATCAGCTCCGGGTCCGCCATCTGCAGGTAGCGCAGCATGCAGGCCGTCGTGATCTGCGCCTGGTCGAGCCGGCCACCAGCGGCCCAGGGCTCGCCGGCAAGCGCCTGAAGGGCGCCCGCCGCCTGGGTCCGGCAGCGCTCGATCCATTCGGGCCAGCGAACATTCGATGGCCGCACCCGGCGCTCAAATGCAGCCGCACCCGCCTTATCGACCACGCCGGTGGCGAGCGCGACGCGGCGCAGGACCTGCCGCCGTTCGGACCCGGACGGCGGAACGAGGGCACGCTCGGGCCCGACCGTCTGGTCGAGCCAGTCGAGGATCATGGCGGAATCGATCAGGGTCTCGAGATCGTCGAGGATGAGCGAAGGGATGCGCCCCAGCGGGTTGATCCCGCGCATGGCCTCGAAATCCGCGAACACGGAGCGCGTGTCGTGCTCGTAGGCGAATCCCAGGACGCGCAAGGACACAGCCACGCGCCGCACAAAGGGCGAATCATATTGGCCGACGAGAATCACGCAAAAATCATAGGCCGTCGCCGGAGGATGTCATGGAAATTTGCGCCTGCGCCAGGCATCGAGGCTCAAGGCCCCACCGCCGGCGACCGACAGGTAGAGGAAGGCGAAGCAATAGAACACGGCGGGCTCGCCGTCGTTGAGCAGGGGATAGAAGCTCGACGGCGCGTGGTCCATGAAATAGGCGACCGCCATTTCGCCCGAGAGCAGGAATGCCACGGGCCTGGTGAAGATCCCGAGCAGAAGAAGCGCGCTGCCGGCGATCTCGATCGCTCCGGTAAGGCCGAGCAGGGAGACCAGGCTGAGGCCGTCGAACATGGCGACATGCGGGAAGCCGAAGATCTTGGCCGTGCCGTGCTCCAGGAACAGCAGCGCGGTCATTGCCCGAAACAGGCTCAGCATGCTGGGCGACCATGCCGCAAGCCACGCAGGTTGCCTCTTCACGTGAGCCTCCCCGTCCATCGGCGTCTGAACATTATCGCGGCAAGCCAGGCGGGCGCGGGACTTTCCTAGTTCGCCGCCATCTCGAACTTGGCGATCTTGTCTTTCAGCTCGTTGTACTCCTCGCAGTCGCCGCAGGCTTGTTGCAGCACCGCCAGGCGCTCCTTCGCCTT
>DATNJA010000309.1:0-18798 GCA_035604155.1 Candidatus Udaeobacter sp.
TCACAATCGGGCGTGACAAAACCTATCATACGACTAACAAGCTTTTTACGCTCTCAAAGCTGCATCCCGTAGGGACTCTAATCTACGGTGCGACCGATCTTAATTTTGTCCCACTCGAAATCATCATTAAATCGTTCCGAGAGCAGTTTGGCCTGCACCCAAATGAGGAAAAGAAGCAGCCAAAATGATGCTTGACCCGCGCGGGGCCTAAGCCGTCGGCCGCTGCTCGAAGCCTTCGGGCGGCTCCTCGGTCGAGGCCTCGCTGGAGATGCTGTCCACCTTGGCCAGCGGCGGACCCCGACGGCAGGCCAGGATCATGTCCTCCACTTTGGCATCCTCTCCGGCCAGCAGCGCTTCCACGCTTCCGTCGCCGCGATTGCGGACCCAGCCCCGGAGGCTCCGGCGCGTCGCCTCCTCCATCGCCCAGGCGCGGTACCAGACGCCCTGGACCCGACCTCGAATTCGCACCAGTCGGACCTTCATTCGAATTCGAGAATGGCCTGATCGACGGCGAGGCTGTCTCCCGGTCCGGCGTGCAGCTGCTTCACGCGACCGTCCCGTTCGGCTCTCAGCAGGTTTTCCATCTTCATCGCCTCGACCACCGCCAGTTCCTGGCCGGCCTTCACCTCCTCGCCCGCCCCGACGGCCAGGGAGACGAGCAGGCCGGGCATGGGCGCAAGCAGATAGCGCGACATGTCGGGCGGCTGCTTCACCGGCATCAGCCGGGCGAGTTCCGCCGCCCGTGGGCTCAAGACCGTCAGGACGAGGCTGATCCCGCCATGGCCGAGGCGCCAAGCGATGCCGGCCCGATCGACCTGGACCGTCACCGGCTTGCCCTCGGCCCGGCCCTGATAGAGCGTCTCGCCCGGCTGCCAGCCGTCTATCAGCTCGATGCTGGCCCCGCCGCCGATGATGGCATGCCCGCCCGCCGTCTCGGCCACGGTCAACGGCAGATGTTCCCGGCCCATGAGCACGACATAGTCGGCGCCGCCCGACAGCCTTGCCGGGCTCAGCCGCCCGCTCAATTGCGCCTCGCGGCGCACCGTCCGGTGGTGCAGGACGGCGGCCACCGCGACCAGCAACCGCTGGTCTTCCTCGTTCGGCGTCAGGCCATGGAAGCCGGTCGGGAACTCCTCGGCGATGAAACCTGTGGAGAGCCTGCCGGCCGCGAAGCGCGGATGGCGCAGCAGCGCCGCCAAAAACGAAATGTTGTGCGCCGGCCCCCGGATCTGGAATGCATCGAGGGCGGCGATGAGGGTCGCGCTCGCCTGGCGCCGGTCTTCGCCATGGGCGATGAGCTTGGCGATCATGGGATCGTAGTAGATGCCGATTTCAGCGCCTTCGTAGACGCCGCTGTCCACCCGCACGCCGGGACCGCTCAAGGGCTCTCTATACCGGCTGATCCGCCCGGTCGACGGCAGGAACCCTCGCGACGGATCCTCGGCATAGATCCTGGCCTCGATGGCCGAACCCTCCAGTCTCACGTCCTTCTGGCGCCGGGTCAGCTTCTCGCCGGCGGCGATGCGGATCATCTGCTCGACCAGATCGATGCCGGTCACGAGCTCGGTCACCGGATGCTCGACCTGAAGCCGCGTGTTCATCTCCAGGAAGTAGAAGTTGCGCTTGGCATCGACGATGAACTCCACCGTGCCGGCGGAGCGGTAGCGCACGGCCTTGGCGAGAGCGACCGCCTGTTCGCCCATGGCGGCGCGCGTCTTCGCATCCAGGAAGGGGCTCGGCGCCTCCTCGATCACCTTCTGGTGGCGGCGCTGGATGGAGCATTCCCGCTCGCCCAGGTAGAGGCAGCGGCCATGGGCATCGGCCAAAACCTGGATTTCGATATGGCGCGGTTCCTCGATGAACTTCTCGACGAACAGCCGGTCGTCGCCGAAGCTTGATCGCGCTTCCCCGGCGGCGGTGCGGAAGGCCTCGCCGAGTTCGCCGTCGTTGCGGGCGACGCGCATACCCTTGCCGCCGCCGCCGGCGGACGCCTTGATCATGACCGGATAGCCGATGCTCCGCGCAATCTTTACGGCCTCCTCGGCATCCTTGATGACGCCGAGATGGCCGGGCACCACGCTGACGCCCGCCTTCTGGGCCAGCTTCTTGGATTCGATCTTGTCGCCCATGGCGGCGATGGCGGAGGTGGGCGGGCCGATGAAGACCACGCCCGCCTTTTCTAGCGCCCGGGCGAAGGCGGGATTCTCCGAGAGGAAGCCGTAGCCGGGATGCACCGCCTCGGCGCCGCTCGCCTCCACCGCCTTCAGGATGTTCTCGATGACCAGATAACTCTTGACCGAAGGCGCCGGACCGATGGGAAAGGCCTCATCCGCCTCGCGCACATGGGCCGCGTCGGCATCCGCCTCGGAATAAACGGCAACCGTACGGATGCCCATGGCGCGGGCCGTGCGCATGATCCGGCAGGCGATCTCGCCGCGATTGGCCACCAGGATCTTGGCAAAGAGCGGCCTCGCGGCCGGGCTGGCGCCCGTCTTCTCCGCCTTCGCCGGCTTGGCGCTGTCGTTCATGAACGAGGCCCAGGAATTCCGGTACCGGCGGAGGCGATGGACGCGTGCGCAGACCGGCGTGTCATAGCGGAATGTTGTCGTGCTTTTTCCATGGGTTATCGAGCTTCTTGCCGCGCAGCATGGCGAGGCTCCGGCAGATGCGGCGGCGGGTCGAATGGGGCATGATCACGTCGTCGATGAAGCCCCGGGCGCCGGCGACGAAGGGGTTGGCGAATTTGGCCCGGTATTCCTCCGTCCGCCGGGCGATCTGCTCCGGCGTGCCGCTGTCGGCACGGAAGATGATCTCCACCGCCCCCTTGGGTCCCATGACCGCGATTTCCGCCGTCGGCCAGGCGTAGTTCACGTCGCCGCGCAGGTGCTTGGAGCTCATGACGTCGTAAGCCCCGCCATAGGCCTTGCGGGTGATCACCGTCACCTTGGGTACCGTCGCCTCGCCATAGGCAAAGAGCAGCTTGGCGCCATGCTTGATGATGGCGCCGTGCTCCTGGGCGGTGCCCGGCAGGAATCCGGGCACGTCGACGAAGGTCACGATCGGGATATTGAAGCAGTCGCAGAAGCGCACGAAGCGGGCGGCCTTGCGCGAGGAATCGATGTCGAGACAGCCGGCGAGAACCATGGGCTGATTGGCGACGATGCCGACCGTCTCCCCCTCCAGGCGCCCGAAGCCGATGATGATGTTGCGCGCATAATCCGGCTGCAATTCGAAGAAATCCGCTTCGTCCACAACCTTCTCGATCAGCTCCTTCATGTCGTACGGCTTGTTGGCGTTGGCCGGAATCAGGGTGTCGAGGGAGGCCTCCAGTCGATCGGCCGGATCGGAAGTCGGCCTGACGGGCCCCGCTTCCCGGTTCGAGGGCGGCAGAAAATCGATGAAACGCCGCAACTGAAGCAGCGCCTCGACGTCGTTCACGAAGGCGAGGTCGGCGACACCGGATTTCTGGCTATGGGCCGAGGCTCCGCCGAGTTGCTCATGGGTCACGTTTTCATGGGTGACCGTGCGGACCACGTCCGGACCGGTCACGAACATGTAGGAGCTGTCCTTGACCATGAAGATGAAGTCAGTCATGGCCGGGGAATAGACCGCGCCGCCGGCGCAGGGACCCATGACGAGGGAAATCTGGGGCACGACGCCCGACGCAAGCACGTTGCGCTGGAACACCTCGGCATAGCCCGCCAGCGAGGCCACGCCCTCCTGGATGCGGGCGCCACCCGAATCGTTGAGCCCGATGACCGGCGCCCCCACCTTCATCGCCTGGTCCATGATCTTGCAGATCTTCTCGGCATGGGACTCGCTGAGGGAGCCGCCGAAGACGGTGAAATCCTGGCTGAAGACGAAGATGAGCCTGCCGTTCACCGTGCCATGGCCGGTGATGACCCCATCGCCCGGAATCTTCTGTTCGTGCATGCCGAAGTCGTTGCTCCGGTGCTCGACGAACATGTCCCATTCTTCGAAGGAGCCCGGATCGGTCAGAAGCTCGACGCGTTCGCGCGCCGTCAGGCGGCCCTTGGCGTGCTGCGCCTCCACCCGGCGCTTGCCGCCGCCGGCCCTGGCCGCCGCCCGCTTCTCCTCGAGCTGTCGAAGAATCTCGCGCATTCCTCCCCCCAAGAATGAGCCAATAGCAAAAACCCGGGACCGACGCTAGGCAGCGGGTTCTTCCCGAAGCAATCGGAGGAAACGGTGGACAAGGCCGAATTCGGCCATGAGTGCGCGCCGGCGGGCCGCCGCCTCGCCATCTTCGCCCCAGCGCTCGATCTGGAAGGTTTCGTCCAGTTGGGAGAGCGCGAAGGCCTCGTCCGGAGACAACCGTCCCTCGATCAAGGCCAGGCCAATGACCAGAGAGCTGGCGGCCCGTGTGGCATTGTCGAGTGCCGTCAAGGTGAAGGCGTCCAGGCCGGCGAGATGCCGACCGAGCCGCTGGATGGCGTCCGCCGGCTGGGGCCGCGGCACCACGCCCCGGTGCACCGCCAGTGCCGCGCCATGCCGCCCTTCCAGCCAGTCCAACAAAGGCTGCCAGAGCTGCTGCTGGCGTTCGACCAGCGCCTCAGGGGATTCGGCCCGATAGCAGACGAGATCCGTGCCGGCGAAGGCCAGCAGCCCCTCAACGACCGCCATCGGTTGAGAGGCCACGCGATCGAGAGCCGTATTGGCGAACTGGGTGATCGGCATCTCCGCGGGCCGGATCCGGTTTTCCTGCCGGCGCCACTCCTCGGCGATGGCTTCAGCGAGCGCCCGGCTCGTCACGTGCAAGGGAGCCTTGGCAGGCGTCGCCAGGGCGCGACGGTCCAGATAAACGCGGAAGCCGCCGTCTTGCTCGTGGACGGAGGCTTCTTTGAACAGGCGACGAGGCGCTTCGATCAGGGCAGCAGGCTCTTGATGGCGTTGGTGGCGCCCGTGGCCGCGTTGCCGACGCCCCCCAGGAGTCCGCCGCTCCCGGAAGACTGCGTCGTGCCCTGCTTCTTCTGGGTCGAGGTCGATCCCTGAGCGGCCATGGCCGCGGCACCGCAGCCGGCACCCGTGTCGGCCCCGCCGCTCGCCTGCTGACTGCCGCCGATGCCGGCGATACTGCCGACCGTGCCCAGCACGTTGCCCGGCGTGGTCAAGACCGTGTTCAGGGTACCGGTGGCCATGGCTGCGGCATCCGGAGTGACGCTGGGATGGGCCATGGGGCCGCCGACCTGCATGGGAATGGCGAGCGCCGCGAGATCGGCCGTGGTCGCATGGGGTACCAGATGCAGATCGAGGCCCTCGGTCGCCAAATTGATCGTGCCCTTGCCAATGATCGTTGCTCCGCTGGTCTCTATCGCCAGCTGGCGCGTGCTGGCGAGCCCATGGGAGATGTCAAAGCGCGCAACCACGCATTTCAGGTTCGAGCTGTCGCCGCCGGACGAAAACATCTTGAACAAATCCGCGAACATAAGCTTGGCGAAGTCATTGTTGATGTTTCCCGGGCCCATGGTCGCATCGAACTTGCCGTTCAAGTCCGCCATGATCGCCCGCACGGAATTGCCGGCGCCCGCGACGCTGGTCTTCTGGTTGACCCGTCCGCCCGAGAGCACGCTGCTGCCGGCCATCACCTCCATCAGACTGCCCGCCTCCACCTGGTTCTCGACCAGGTCGAGGGAAACCGGCGCAGGCGTTCTGGCGCCGTCGACCGTCAGGTTCATGACCAAAGTCCCGCCGGCGATCCCGGCAGAGAAGGGTTTTACCTGCAGCCTGCCGTTCGCCAGGGACAGCACCAGCTTGACGTTTTCCATCGTCACCGGCGCCTTGATCATCTGCTGGGCCGCGAGATTGAGATCGGCGTCGGCGGCCATCAACTCGGCGAAGGGAAGCGGCGTGGCGGGGAAGACCCGTCCGTCGCTGCTGCCGCCGGAGGAACCGCTCGATCCGCCACCGGCCGGCGACGACTTCACGCCGAAATCCTTCAGATCGATCTTGGTCGCCGCCAGATTGGCCGCGACCTTCGGCCGCTTGCCGCCCATTGCGATGCTGACGTCGCCGGTCAGGCTGCTGCCGCCCATGGTGAGCTGCATCGCAGTCACCTTGTAGCCGCCGGCCACATCGCTCACCACGCCGGCGAAGCTATAGGGTCCGAGCGGCGGCAGGCTGGCGCCGGCCAGACCGTTCAGGTCGGAAAGAGCGTTGCCCTTGGCCGATACCTGGAGATTGATGCCCTGCATCTTGGTGATCTGGGCGACCTCGCCCTTGATCGCGGCCGTCGTGTTGCCGCTGGTGACCGCGAGGTCGAGGGGATAGGGGACCGTGCCCGACAGGAGTTCCGGCGCGCCGACATTGCCGGTAACGTTCAATGGCGCATTCCCCAGCACGGCCGCTAGAGCGATATTGATCTTGCCGTTGCCCGTGGTGGCGTCGAGCTTGTCGACCTTGAAGCTGTGGCTGGCGCCGGTCACGCCGTCGCGATAGGTCACGATCGAATCGCGGATCTGGATCGTGCTGACCTGGGGCAGCGGGGTCGTCCCGGCCGAGGTTGCCGGCGTGCTCGTCGCGCCACCGGCGGTCGGCGTCCCGAACACCCAATTGCCCTGTCCCTTGGCATCCGTCTCCAGCAGGATGTCGGCGCCATCCAGCACCAGGCTATCCACCTTGATCTGACGGGAAAGCAGCGGCAGCAGCTCCATCTGCACCGCTAAATGCTTCAAAGTCAGCATATTAGGACGCGATCCGCCGGGTGCGTTGGCGAAACTCACGTCGTCCACCGAGACCGAGGGCGTGAGTGACAGGCCGAGCTTGAAATTGCCGGCGATGGTGAGTTCGCGCCCGGTCGCCGCCTTCACCGCATCGGCGATCTGGCCCTTGTACTGGTTGAAGTCGATGGACATCAGGATGGCGACGCCGGTGGCGATCAGCGCCACGAAGAGCACGACGACTCCTATGACGATGGTTCTAAGGCGCATCCTGAGCCTCCTTCTATCTATACCGGGTAGTCAGCCGGGTAAATGATCGACCCTGCCGGGGTCACGCGCAAGTATCCCGTGAACGGCTTTCCGAATTGTCTCAATCGCCTGACCGTTATCCGTCAGGCCTCGGCGTCGGCTAGCGGCTCCTCGGCCGGCGTGAGGTCGAAGCCGAAGAACCTCCAGGTCGCCGCCATGTGCCTCGGCAGCGGCGCCTTGGCGGATACGACACCGCCCTGAGGCCGCGGGAGTGCAATGCTCCGGGCGTGGAGATGGAGGCGCTTTGCCAGGTCGACCCCGGGGAGAAAGGCGGCACTCCCGCCGTATTTGCCGTCGCCCAGGATGGGCGTTCCCATCTCGGCGCAATGGACGCGAAGCTGATGGGTGCGGCCGGTTTGGGGCATGAGGGCGAGCCAGGACGCGCGTCGCCCGGCGTGTTCGACCACGCGGTAGAAGGTGACGGCGCGCCGGCCTTCTTCATCCGGCCGCACGCGTTCGCCCTGGTTGCTGCCTTGCTTGGACAGCGGCAGGTCGATGCGTCCGGCGCTGAGCTTCGGCAGGCCGACCACGATCGCCCAATAGACCTTCCGCGCCTCCTTGTGGCGGAAGGCCTCGGCGAGCCACCTCGCCGCCGAGGCATTTCGCGCGAGCACGAGAACGCCGCTGGTGTCCTTGTCCAGGCGGTGGACCAGGCGCGGGCGCTCGGGCGCGCCGAAACGCAAGGCATCCAGCAGCGCATCGACATGCAGTTCGGTGCCGCTTCCGCCCTGAACCGCGAGCCCGGCCGGCTTGTCGATGATGAGGACATCGTCATCGCGATGAATGACGCGGCGCAAGAGGTCCGCTGCGGCGGCCTCGGCGCCGACGATCTTGCGGCCCGGCGGCCGGGCGGGCGCCGGCGCGGAGGCCAGATCCAAAGGCGGCACGCGAACGATCTGGCCAGGCTGCAGCCTCTGACCCGCCTTGGCGCGCCCGCCATCGACCCGGATCTGTCCGGTGCGCAGAAGCTTTTCCAGCCGGCCATGGGGCAGATCGGGATAGTGGCGCTTGAACCAGCGATCGAGGCGCAACTCCCCCTCGGCGGGACCGACGGCGATCGAGGCGGCACTCATGGGGAAGTCGGATCGATATCCGCCACCTGGGCGCCCGCGACTACGCGGCGGCGACCTGGCCCTCGCGGGAGATCCAGCTAAGGCACTGATCCGCCGTCATCAGATAAACGCCCATGCGGGCGAGCTCTGCCAGCGAAACGTCGTTGCTCCCCGAGAGCGCGTCGGTCGCCAGCACGATGCGGAAGTCGCGGTTGCTCGCGGCATAGACGGTGGCCTGGGGTCCGTTGGGAAAGTTGCAGCCCGAAATCACCAAGGTCGTGATGCCGAGGCCGCGAAGGTGGCGCTCAAGCTCGGTGCCGTGGAAGGCGCTCCAGCGCGGCTTGTACATGACCCACTCTCGCCGCCCCAACTCCTGGAAGCGGCCCTCAAGCAGCAGGCTCGCGTCCAGGCGGTCGGTGGGGTCCGGTTTCAGCTGATCGACAAGCTCGGCTCCCAGGGTGCCGGGCATGACGATCCGTTGGCCTTCCTCGATCGACGCCCGGTTGCAGAGCTCCACATTGGAGCCGTCGCAGCGATAGAGGCGCACCACATGGACGATCGGCCGGCCCTTGGCGCGGAACCCGTCGGCCAAGCGCTTCATGGCGCCGACCGCGCCCATGGCGCCGCCGGTCTTGGCGGGGCCATTGGGCAGGCAAAAGTCTCGCTGGGCATCGATACAAAGCAGCGCGACGTGATCGCGCTCGGGCGAAAGGTAATCGCGCATCGGTCTCAATTCCTTCGTCCTCGCCGTAAGAGGGCGGAAGCTAGCGACATCGGTGTAAGGGTACAACTTCAAAGCAGACATAAGGGCTTGCGAAGCCATGCGAAGTTTGCAGATCAGCCTCGCTGGCGTTCGGCCCTGAGCTTCGCCCAATAGTCCAGGCGCTTGCGAACCTCGCGTTCGAAGCCGCGCTCGGCCGGATTGTAGAAGGCTTGGCGGGCCATCCCGTCGGGGAAGTAATTCTGGCCGGAAAAGGCTTCAGGTTCGTTGTGGTCGTAGGCGTAGTCCTTGCCGTAGCCCAGGTCTTTCATCAGTCGGGTAGGCGCATTCAGGATGTGCTTGGGCGGCATGAGCGAGCCGGTCTCGGTGGCCGCGGCCTTGGCGGCGGACATGGCGGTATAGGCCGCATTCGATTTGGGCGCCGTGCCCAGATAGATTACGCACTGGGCGAGCGCCAGTTCACCGTCGGGCGAGCCCAGGCGCTCATAGGTCTCCCAGGCAGCCAGCGCCTGGACGACCGCGTCCGGGTCGGCAAGTCCGATGTCTTCGACCGCGAAGCGCAGCAGGCGGCGCGCGATGTAGCGCGGATCCTCGCCGCCCGCCAACATGCGAGCCAGCCAGTAGAGCCCGGCATCCGTATCCGAGCCCCGAAGCGACTTGTGCAGCGCGCTGATGAGGTTGTAGTGGCCCTCTTGCGCCTTGTCGTAGAGAGGCACGCGGCGCTGGACGGCGGCGGCTAGGCCCGCCATGTCCAGGGTCGAGCCGGCCGGCAATTGAAACAGCTCCTCGGCCATGTTGAGCAGATAGCGCCCATCGCCATCGGCCATGGCGCGCATCGCCTGTCGGGCCTCGGGCAGCAACGGCAGCTTTCGGCCCTCGGCAGCCTCTGCCCTGACCAGGATCTCTTCCATCGCGGAATCGTCGAGCCGGTTGAGAACAAACACCTGGCAGCGCGAGAGGAGTGCCGCGATCAGCTCGAAGGACGGGTTTTCCGTGGTCGCGCCGACGAGGATCACCGTGCCGTTTTCCACATAGGGCAGGAAGCCGTCCTGCTGGGCCCGGTTGAAGCGGTGAATCTCGTCGATAAACAGCAAGGTGCCCTGCCCCGCCGCCCGGCGGCCCTTGGCCGCTTCGAAGATGCGCCGCAAATCGGCCACGCCCGAGAACACGGCCGACAGCGGCTCGAAGTGAAGCGAGGTCTTGTCGGCGAGCAGGCGCGCGAGAGTCGTCTTGCCGCAACCGGGCGGGCCCCAGAGGACCATGGAAGATAGCCGGCCCGCGGCGAGCATCCGGCCGATGGGCGCGTCGCTTGCCAGAAGATGGCTTTGGCCGACGATCTCCTCCAGCCGGCGCGGGCGGAGACGATCAGCCAGCGGGCGGGGGGCCTGGGATTCGAAGAGGCCGGTCAGCGCCGCCCCTTCTTGATCGCCGAATTCGACCGGTTCACTGAATCTGCACCCTCACTGAATCTGAATGGTCCGGGATTGCCCATCCCGATTGAAGGTAATCTCCCAGGTTCCATTGGCCGCGTTCAGCGCATCTTGCACATCGTTCACGCTGGCCGTGTGCTGGCCGTTGACGGCTTCGATGATGTCGCCCCTCGCAAGACCGAGGCGATAGGCATAGCCGCTGCGCTGGATCTTGACGATCACGACCCCGTGCCACACGTCGGCAAGCTGCAGCAGATCAGCCACCGCGGGCGAGAGATTGGCGATCGTAGCGCCGGCCAACGGCTCGGCGCCGGCGAGTTCGGTCCGTTGGGCCGGGGGAGTCTCGGGCGGCGGCACCGGGCGAACCGGCAGGGTCATTTGCTGCTTGCCGCGCTGCACGCTCAATGACGCCTGGCCGCCCGCAGCCAAGGTCGCAAGGCGAAACTGAAGGCTGCCCTCGTCATCCACTTCCTTGCCGTTGACCGCGAGGATGACGTCGCCCTGCTGCAGCCCGGCCCGGGCGGCCGGGCCGTCGGGATAGATCTCGTCGACCACGACGCCCGTCGGATGGGAAAGGCCGAGCCCTTCGGCCATATCAACGCCAACGCTTTCGCCCCTGACCCCGATCCAGGCGCGCTCGAGATGGCCGCCGGTTTTCTCGGCGGCAAGGAAGGCCGCGACCATGTTGGCTGGGATGGCGAAACCGATGCCCACCGACCCGCCGGTCTTGGAGAAGATGGCGGAGTTGATGCCGGCTACCTTGCCGTCCATGGTCACCAGAGGTCCGCCGGAATTGCCCGGGTTGATCGCCGCATCGGTCTGGATGAAAAAGCCATAGTCGCTGATCCCCACCTGGGTGCGGGCGAGCGCGGAGATAATGCCGCTGGTGACCGTCTGGCCGACACCGAAGGGATCGCCGATAGCGAGCACGAGATCGCCCACCTGAAGCTGGTCCGAATCGGCCAGCGGCAGGGTGGGCAGTTTCATGCCGCCGGTATCGATGCGCAGGAGCGCCAGGTCGATGCGCTCATCCGCGGTCACCACCTTGGCGGGAAATTCGCGCCGGTCGTTCAGGACCACGGTGATCTGATCGCTGTCCTGGATCACGTGATTGTTGGTCACGATGAGGCCATCGGCGCCGACGATCACGCCAGACCCCAGCGAGCTCAACACCCGCTGCTGCGGAATGCCGAAATCGAACTGGCCGCCGAAGAACTGTTGGAAGAACGGGTCGTTGAAAAAGGGCGAGGCGGCCCTGCTCTCCACCACCTTGCGGGTATAGATATTGACCACGGCCGGGGCGACCTGCTTCACCACTGGTGCGAAGCTGAAGGTGATCTCAGCCTCGGACTTAGGCACCACCTGAGCCGACGCGCCCGGCGCGCCAGCGGCGAGCACCCCCACCGCGAAGAGCAGGATCGCTACAAAGTGGCGCAAGCGGCCTAACCCTCGCTTGGGCTCGGCTTCAGGAAGCCTCGGCCGGAGCGCCCTCAGCCGCCGGCTGACCCTGCATCGGACCGGAGTCCTTGCCCTTGGCTTCGGGATCCCGATCGACGAACTCGATGACCGCCATGGGGGCCGCATCGCCATAACGGAAGCCGGCCTTCAGGACCCGGGTGTAGCCGCCCTTGCGGGTCGCATAGCGCTCAGCCAGGGGGCCGATCAGCTTCGCCGCCAGGGCTTCGTCCTGAAGAACGGAAATGATCTGGCGCCGGGCATGCAGCCCGCCGCGCTTGCCCAGCGTGACCAGGCGCTCCACCACCGGCCGCAGATCCTTGGCCTTCGGGAGGGTTGTGCGGATCTGCTCGTGCTTCACCAGGGCCGCCGCCAGGCTGGCGAACAGTGCCTTGCGATGGCTGCTGGTGCGATTGAGCTTCCGACCGCTCAAACCGTGACGCATGGGCGCTCTCCTTTCCGTTCCGGCCGATCAAGGCCGATTGCGCTGCCCGGCCCCGCGCGTCCGCCGGGGACCGTGTAGGCCGGGATGGGCCACCAAGGCCCGACGTTTCTCCGCCGGCTCAGTAAGGCTCGTCCAGGCGCTTGGCCAGCTCTTCGATGTTCTCCGGCGGCCAGCCGGGGATTTCCATGCCCAGATGCAGGCCCATCTGCGCCAGGACTTCCTTGATCTCGTTCAGCGACTTGCGGCCGAAGTTGGGCGTGCGCAGCATCTCCGCCTCGGTCTTCTGCACCAGATCGCCGATATAAACGATGTTGTCGTTCTTCAGGCAGTTGGCCGAGCGCACCGAGAGCTCGAGCTCGTCCACCTTGCGCAGCAGGTTCTTGTTGAACGGCGGTTCGGCGGTCTTGGCCTCTTCCTGCGCCAGCGAGGGCTCCTCGAAATTGATGAAGAGCTGCAGCTGGTCCTGCAGGATGCGCGCGGCCAGCGCGACCGCGTCTTCCGGCGTCACGGTGCCGTTGGTCTCGACCTGCATGGTGAGGCGGTCATAGTCGGTCTTCTGGCCGACGCGGCTGTTGTCCACCTTGTAGGTGACCTTGCGCACCGGGCTGAACAAGGCGTCGACGGGGATGAGCCCGATCGGCGCGTCTTCGGCCCGGCTGGTGGTGGCTGCCACATAGCCTTTGCCGTTCTCCACGGTGAATTCCATGGAGAGCGTGGCGCCCTGGTCGAGGGTGCAGAGCACGAGGTCCTTGTTCAGGATCTCGATGTCATGCCCGGTCTCGATCAACTCGGCCGCGACTTCGCCCGGCCCCTTGGCCTTGAGGCGCATGCGCTTCGGCCCGTCGCCATGCATGCGCAGCGCCAGCATCTTGATGTTGAGGACGATGTCGGTCACGTCCTCGAGCACGCCGGGGATGGACGAGAACTCGTGCAACACGCCGTCGATCTGCACGGACGTCACCGACGCGCCCTGCAACGAGGACAGGAGCACGCGGCGCAGCGCATTGCCCAGCGTGAGGCCGAAGCCGCGCTCGAGCGGTTCGGCAACGATGCTGGCCAGGCGCTTGCCGTCGGTGCCCGATTCGACATTGAGCTTGTTCGGCTTGATCAACTCGGTCCAGTTCTTCTGAAGCACGGTTTCGACCTCTGGAGGTAAGGCGGGGATGGTTCCCGGCCGTTTGATTGAGTTCGCGTCTCGCCAGCGCCGGCCACTAGCCGGCGTCTGGCACTAAATGCGCCGGCGCTTCGGCGGGCGGCATCCGTTGTGCGGTATCGGCGTCACGTCCTTGATGGAAGTAATGGTGAAACCGGCGGCCTGCAGCGCGCGCAGAGCGGATTCACGGCCCGAACCGGGCCCCTTCACCTCGACTTCGAGGGTCTTGACCCCATGCTCCATCGCCTTGCGCGCGGCGGAGTCGGCGGCGACCTGGGCCGCGTAGGGCGTCGATTTGCGCGAACCCTTGAATCCCGAGCTGCCGGAGGAAGCCCAGGCGATCGAATTGCCCTGGGCGTCGGTGATGGTGATCATCGTGTTGTTGAAGCTGGCGTTCACATGCGCCACGCCGGAGGTGATGTTCTTGCGCTCGCGACGGCGCGGACGCGCGGTGGCTGTCTTGACCATGTCAAATTCCCTTTAGACGGTCTTTTTCTTGCCGGCGATCGCCTTCGCCGGACCCTTCCGGGTGCGGGCGTTGGTGTGGGTGCGCTGGCCCCGCACGGGCAAGCCCTTGCGATGGCGCAGGCCCCGATAGCAGCCCAGGTCCATGAGACGCTTGATGTTCATGGCGGTTTCACGCCGCAGGTCGCCCTCGACCCTGAATTCGCGGTCGATAACTTCGCGGATGCGCAGCACCTCGGCGTCGGTCAGCTGACTGACCCGACGTTCCTCGGGGATGCCCAGCTTCTCCATGATGGTCCGGGCCCGGGTACGGCCGATCCCGTGAATGTAGGTAAGTCCGATCAGCACCCGTTTTTGCGTCGGGATGTTGACGCCCGCAATCCGCGCCACTGTGCTAACTCCTTGTGAGTCCTAAATAAGTACCCGGGCAACTTGTAAGCGCGCCAATCTGGCCCGGCCGCGGCGCGGTACCGAGGGCGCGGAGTATATGGGAAACCCGGCCTCGGTCAACAAGATAACACTCGCTTGACAGGCGCCCGCCTCTATCCGTCCAGAGCCCGATCGATCTGGCGCGCGACCTCAATGGGTTCTGCCATGCCGTTCACCGTCGTGAGCAGGCCCCGGGCCCGGTAATAGGGCAGGATCGGCGCCGTCTGCTGGCGATAGGCGGCCAGACGGACCGCCACGGCCTCGGCCCGGTCGTCCGGCCGGCGCGAGAACTCCGTCGCCCCGCAGCCATCGCAAACGCCTTGCTTTCTGGGCCGCTTGAACTTGTCGTGATAGCCGGCCCCGCATTTGGCGCAGGAGTAACGCCCCGCGATGCGTTCGATCAGCGCCGGCTCGTCTACCGCGATCTCGATCACCCTGTCGATGCCGCCCAGACCCTTGGCCGTGAGCATGGCATCCAGCGCCTTGGCCTGCTGTACCGTGCGAGGAAAGCCGTCGAGGATGAAGCCCTTGGCGCAGTCGGGCTGGGCGATCCGCTCGGCGATCATGGCCACGATCAGATCGTCGCGAACCAGCTGGCCCGATTCCATCACTTGCTTCGCCTGGAGTCCCAGCGGCGTGCCCGCCGCCACCGCAGCGCGCAGCATGTCGCCGGTGGAAAGCTGCTTCAGGCCTCGGGTTTCCTCCAGGCGCTTGGCCTGGGTGCCCTTGCCGGCCCCGGGCGGACCGAGCAGGACCAGCTTCACCCGCGCCGGCCCCGGAGCCGCGATTTCTTGATCAAGCCCTCGTACTGGTGTGCCAGCAGGTGGGAATGGATCTGGGCCACCGTGTCCATGGTCACGGAAACGACGATCAACAGGCTGGTGCCGCCGAAGTAGAACGGCAGGGCCCGCCAGGAAAGCAGCACCTCCGGCAGCACGCAGACGATGGCGAGATAGGCCGAGCCGACGACGGTGAGCCGCGTCAAAACATAGTCCAGATAGTCGGCCGTATTCTTGCCCGGCCGGATACCGGGGATGAAGCCCCCGTATTTCTTCAGGTTGTCGGCGGTGTCGACCGGATTGAACACGACCGCCGTATAGAAGAAGGCGAAGAACACGATGAGGCCGACATAGAGAGCCAGGTAAAGCGGCTTGCCGTGGCCGATATAGAGCGAGAAGAACTGGGCCCAGCGGGAATTGGCGCCGGCGCCGAATCCCGCGATCGAGGCCGGGAGCAGCAGCAAAGAGCTGGCGAAGATCGGCGGTATGACGCCCGAGCTGTTAAGCTTAAGCGGCAGATGGGAGGCTTCGCCGCCGAACATCTTGTTGCCGACCTGACGCTTGGGATACTGGATGATGATCCGCCGCTGGGCCCGCTCGAAGAAGACGATGAAGCCGATGACCGCCACCACGACCACGGCCAGAAGGAATATGACCCAGAGCTCCAGCGCCCCGGTGCGGCCGAGTTCCAGAGTCGTGGCGAAGGCGCTGGGAAGGCGGGCCACGATGCCGCTGAAGATGATGAGCGAGGTGCCGTTGCCGACGCCGCGCTGGGTAATCTGCTCGCCCAGCCACATCAGGAAGATCGTGCCGCCGGTCAGCGACACAACGGTGGTGATGTAGAAGAGGAACCCGGGCGACGTGACCACGGGCCCGGTCTGGGCGTGCATGGCCGCGAGCCCGTTGGCGATGCCGAAGGCCTGGGCAGCGGCCAGCCCGACGGTCAAGAGACGGGTGTACTGGTTGATCTTCTTCCGCCCCGACTCGCCCTCCTTCTTGACCGCTTCCAGGCTGGGCGAGATGCTCGTCATCAGCTGCATGATGATCGAGGCGGAGATGTAAGGCATGATGTTGAGGGCGAAAATGGTCATGCGCCGGAGCGCGCCGCCCGAGAACATGTCGAACATGCCGATGATGCCGCCCGACTGCTGGCGGAACAGCGATTCGAGCGCGATCGGATCGATGCCCGGCAAGGGGATATAGGTCCCCAGCCGGTAGATGATCAGCGCGCCGAGGGTGAACCAGATCCGCCGCTTGAGTTCCGTCGCCTTGGCGAAGGCGCCGAAGTTGATATTGGCGGCAAGCTGCTCTGCGGCCGATGCCATGGGGACCTACCTGTCCGTTGCTAAGCCTTGGTCTTGTCCTGCGCTTGACCTACGGCCCCGTCCCCAGCCGCCTTGTCCCCTTCGGCCCTCTTGGGCGTCATCACCTCGACGCTGCCGCCGGCCGCTTCGATAGCCGCGACGGCCGACTTCGAGGCGCCGGCCACTTTGAGCGCGAGCTTGGCCTTGATTTCCCCCTTGCCCAGCAGGCGCACGCCGTCGCGCAGACGCCGGAGCACGCCGGCCGCGACCAGCGCCTTGCCGTCGATGGTCTGGGAAATGTCGAGACGGCCGGCATCCACCGCCTGCTGCAGGCGGTCCAGATTGACCTCGACGTAGTTCAGCCGATGAATGTTGTTGAAGCCGCGCTTGGGCATGCGCATGTGGAGCGGCATCTGGCCGCCTTCGAAGCCGTTGATGGCGACGCCCGTTCGCGCCGTCTGGCCTTTGCCGCCCCGGCCGGAGGTCTTGCCCTTGCCCGAGCCGATGCCCCGGCCGACGCGCATGCGCGCCTTGCGGGCGCCCGGATTGTCGGAGAGTTGGTTGAGCCTCATGGTCGACCGGTTCCTTACTCGACCCGCACGAGATGGCGGACCTTGTTGATCATGCCGCGCACAGCGGACGTATCCTCGAGCTCGCGGGTGCGGCGGATCTTGTTGAGCCCGAGGCCGATCAGGGTCTGCCGCTGATCGGCATAACGGCCGGCCGCACTCGCGATCTGCGTCACCTTCAGCTTCTTGCCGCTCTTGGCCGTCTCGCCCGCGCCGTGCTTGGCCAGCTTTTCCGTCATGGATATTACTCCCTCGCCTCGGCCTTGCCATCGCCGGTTTCACGCCGGCCGATGATATCGCTGACCTTCTTGTTCCGTCGCGCGGCGACGCTGCGCGGCGAGGCGCAGCTGACGAGCGCGGCGAAGGCCGCCTTCACCATGTTGTGCGGATTGGAGGTGCCGATCGACTTGGCGACCACGTCCTCGATCCCCAGCGCCTCGCAGACTGCGCGCACCGGGCCGCCGGCGATGATGCCGGTGCCGGGGACCGCGGCGCGCATCACGACCTGGCCGGCGCCGTACCGACCGACCACGTCATGATGGAGCGTGCGTCCCTCGCGAAGCGCTACGCGCACCATATGACGCTTGGCATGGTCGGTCGCCTTGCGGATCGCCTCGGGCACTTCGCGAGCCTTGCCGGCTCCATGACCGACGCGCCCCTTCCCGTCGCCCACGACCACGAGGGCGGCGAAACCGAATCGCCGGCCGCCCTTCACCACCTTGGCGACGCGGTTGATGCTGACCAGCTTTTCGACGAGATCGCTGTCCTCGCGGTTGCGATCCCGGTCGCCGCCTCGGTCGCGCCGACCGCCTCTTTCGCTGCGTGCCATGCTAGGCCTTTCCTAGAAGGATAGGCCGCCCTCGCGGGCAGCCTCGGCCAGGGCCTTGACCCGGCCATGAAACAGATAGGAACCCCGGTCGAAGACGACTTCCTTGACGCCGGCGGCGACCGCCCGTTCGGCCAGCAGCTTGCCGACAGCCTTGGCCGCTTCGATGTTGGCGCCCGTCTTCAGCGCCGCCTTCAGCTGCTTGTCCAGGCTGGACGCGGCCGCGAGGGTCATGCCCCGGCGATCGTCGATGACCTGGGCGGAGATGTTGAGGCCCGAGCGGAAGACCGACAGGCGCGGGCGCCCCGCCGACTTGGCCTGAATCTGGAAGCGCACCCGCTCTCGGCGGCGTTGGCGCGGCGGCTTTCTCACATGCGACATGATCCCAGTGTCCTACTTCTTCTTGCCTTCTTTGCGCACGATCCGCTCGCCGGCATACATGATGCCTTTGCCCTTGTACGGCTCCGGCTTGCGGAAGTCGCGGATCTCGGCGGCCACCTGCCCGACGCGCTGCTTGTCGGCGCCGGTGATCAGGATCGAGGTCGGCTTCTCGCACTTGATCTGGATATCGGAGGGGATCGGATAGTTCACGTCATGGCTGTAGCCCAGCTGCAGCATCAGGGTCTTGCCCTGGACCGCGGCGCGGTAGCCCACGCCGCTGATCTCGAGCGACTTGCGGTAGCCTTGCGAAACCCCGGTCAGCATGCTGCGCACCAGGTTGCGGGTGGTGCCCCACATGACGCGCGCCTGCTTGGTCTCGCGCAGCGGCTTCACCCAGACCTTGCCTTCTTCCAGCGTGACCGCGACATCGCCGGAGACCCGCATGCCAAGTTCGCCCAGCTTGCCCTTGGCCATGATCTGGCCCGCCGTGATCGAGACCGTCACGCCGCTCGGAACGGCCACCGGATTCTTGCCAACTCGAGACATTTCGACCTTCCTCAGAACACGCGGCAGAGCACTTCGCCGCCGACATTGGCGACACGCGCTTCGTTGTCCGACATGACGCCCCGAGGCGTCGACAGGATCGAAATACCGAGACCGTTGAACACGCGGGGCAACTCGTCGACCTTCGAATAGACCCGCCGGCCTGGGCGCGACACCCGCGCGATGTCGCGGATCACGGGATGGCCCTCGTGGTACTTGAGCTCGATGCGCAACTCCATCCCGCCATCCTCGCCCCCGTCGCG
>DATNJA010000310.1:0-33417 GCA_035604155.1 Candidatus Udaeobacter sp.
ATCCAGTCCAATCGTTGTAATCTTGCTCATGGATGGCTCCCCTTCATGGTGATCTTCGACGAACACCATCTTGGCACTCAGATGCCGTCAGGGGGCCATCCACCCCATCAGCTTGATAGAAGATGACCCGATCTTGCTCCAACGCAAACTGTCAGTTCCCGCCGGCGAAGGTGACGTGGAGTTTGGTCGCAGCGGGCGGCGGGTTCTTGCCCTCGGTCTTGAAAACGATGGTCTCGCCGGGCGCGATGGTCGAGCGGTCGAGGGTGAAGGTCCAGTCGGAGAGCTGCTTGTCCTGATCGTCGCTGAGAGCAACGCGCAGCGGCGGCAGCGTGATGTCCCGATCGGTCCTGTTCGACACCTCGCCCCGCACATCGATGACCGTTGCGCCATCGGTCTGGCGCCAAGTGAAGGCGACGTTGGCGAGCTCGAGGCCGGCCCCCAGGATCCTGACCGGGATCCCGACGAGTTCGTAGATGCCGGCCGTTCCGGGCCATTCCGTGACGATCCGGGCCCGGAAGAAGTAGCCCCCGGACAGGCCCAGGGCGAGAAGGACGAGGATGAGGAGCGGCAGGCCCAGCCCCCTGCGGCTGCCGGCGCGCGCGCCGGCATTCTCGGGCAGGGTCAGGGTTCCGGGCGGCGGCAGCGAGAGATCGACCTCCCGCGGCATGTCGGCGGGCGGCGTCTGCTGCCAGCTATGGCCGCATTTGGCGCAGCGCACCTGGCGTCCTCTCGGACCCAGAGCCGCGGGCTCGAGCAGATAGCGCGTCGAGCAGGCGGGGCAGCTGAGGATCATGGGACAGCCGGAGCGATGCTAAGGGATATCTCGCCCGTGGCTTATAAGTGGGCCTCGGTCGGGGCGCAAGACGACGCCCCGTTGGCGCGCCGCTCGGCCAAACGCTCCGCCACCACGCGCAGCGCCCGGGGGTTTCGGCAGATCGTGCAGTGGGCGCCGGCGAGATCGAACGCCGCCCCGCCGGGCTCCTCGACCCAGCAGCTCTCCCAGGCGACCAGCCCGTCGCTGCGGGTGAAGATGGCGGTGGACGTCATGGGCAGCGGCGCGGCCATGCGATTGGAATCGAACCCGTCGACGTAAAAGGGAGCGCAGAGGTGGAACAAGGGCTCCAGATGGGTCGCCGTCGGCAGGCGGAAGGGGCTGACCATGGTGATGACATGGGCGACGTCGTCGGGCCGGTCATGGGCGAGGTCGCGGGCAAGCAGTCCGCCCAGGCTGACGCCAATGACGCTGACCGGGCCGCCCTCGAGGCGGACGCATTCCTCGAGCCGCCGGCGCAGCTGCTTCTGCAAATGGAGCGTGGGGCCCCAATTGATGCCGAGCTTCCAGCCGAAGGCCCGATAACCGCAGCGATTGAGAAACCTTCTGAGCGGCTTGGTGATGCCGTCATTATTGAGAAACGCGGGAATCACCAGCACCACATGGCCGTTGCCCGACGGAAGCTCCGCCGGATCGGGCGGCCGCGGGTAGTAGAACACGAAAGACAGCGGCTCGGCCGCCAGCCGCCCATAGGCGGGTCGTCGGACGGAGCCGCTACGGTCGAAGGCATCATCGAGTCGGAGCATGACGGCTTAACTTAAGCACGCGCGGCCTCCAGTGGAAGGGGGTCACGCTTTGCGTGCGCTCGGGGCCTATGCCATGCTTGGATCATACTCCGACTCGCGCGAAGGACCTCGCCGCTTGGTTGTCTTCGAGGATGTGCTGCTGCGCTACGGCGCCGGTCCCGACATTCTGCAGAAGGTCTCGTTCAGCCTGGCGCCGGGCAGCTTTCATTTTCTGGTCGGCCAAAGCGGCGCCGGCAAATCCTCTCTGCTGCGCGTGCTGTACCTGGCGCTGAAGCCGGCGAGCGGGCGGGTCACTCTGTTCGGCCGCGACATTGCCGGCCTCTCCCGCGCCGAGACGGCGACCATGCGCCGGCGCATCGGTGTGGTGTTCCAGGATTTCCGCCTGCTGGGGCATCTTTCCGCCGTAGACAACGTGGCGCTTCCCTTGCGCATCGCCGGCACGCCGGAGGCCGAGTTGCGCAAGAACACGCGTGAGCTCCTTTCGTGGGTCGGGCTCGGCCAGCATCTGGAGGCGCTGCCCGCGACCCTTTCCGGCGGACAGCAGCAGCGCGTCGCCATTGCCCGGGCGGTGATCGGCCGTCCCAACCTTCTGCTCGCCGACGAGCCGACGGGAAACGTGGACGACCGCGGTGCCGTCAGGCTCATGCATCTCTTCGAGGAGCTGAACCGCCTGGGCACCACGGTGGTGATCGCGACCCACAACGAGGCGCTGGTCGGCCGCTTCCCCCACCGGCAGCTCAGGATCGAGGACGGCCAATTGCGCGCGGTCGAGCCTCTCCCGGCCCCGGCCTGAAGCCATGTTGCGCCACGACTTGCCCCCCGATCGGGACGCCGGATTCTTCCTGCCGGCAATCGTCGGATTCATGGTCTTCCTGGCCGGCCTGGCGCTCGCCGGGCGAATGGCGACGGAGAACCTGCTCGCCCGCTGGCAGAGCTCCATCGAGTCGGCCTTCACGGTGGAGCTGCCTCCCGGTCCGGAAGAATCCCAAGGCGCGGCAGAAGTCCGCCAGCAGGCAGTACTGGCCGTCATCGCGGCGACGCCGGGCGTGGCAAGCGCCACTCTTCTGAGCGACGCCGAGAAATGGCGGCTGCTCTCGCCCTGGCTCGGAACTGAGGCGGCCTCTCTCGATCTGCCATTGCCCGATCTGGTCGCCGTCGCCACGGTGCCGGGTGCCGCGATCGATCTCGTCGCCTTGACCGGCCGGCTCCAGGCCGCCTCGCCCGGCGCATCCATCGACGATCATGGCCGCTGGCGCGGCGCCATCGCCGGCCTCGCCAGAGCGGCCGACCTCGCCGCCCTCGGCCTTCTGCTGCTGATCGGCGCGGCGGCTGCGGCGACCGTCGTCTTCGTCACTCGGGCCGCCCTCTCGAGTCACCGGCGGGTCATTGAGATCCTGCATCTGATCGGCGCCCATGACGGCTATATCGCCGGGCAGTTCCAGCGCCACGCCCTGGTTCCGGGATTGCTGGGCGCGGTCGCCGGCTCGCTCGCGGCTGCCGCGGCCTTCGAGGCGGCGCGGCGCTGGCTGCCGGGCGTTTCGCCCGATCAGCTAAGCCTCACGCCATTGCAATGGGCCGGGTTCGCCTTGCTGGCGCCGGGCGCCACGCTTCTAGCCTCGGCGACGGTGCGCTATACGGTGCTGCGTGCCCTGAAACGACTCGTGTAGGCCATGCGTCTGGTGCTCCTCGATCGCGACGGCGTGCTGAACGCCGACCGCCCGGACTCCGTCAAGTCGCCGGCGGAACTCCTGCTTCTGCCGGGAGCGGCCGACGCCGTGCGACGGCTGAACGAGGCCGGCCGCTTGGTCGCTGTCTGCACCAACCAGGGCGTGGTCGGACGCGGGGTCATCGACGGAGAAATGCTGGACCGCATCCACGACAAGCTTCGCGCCGAACTCGCCCGGGCGGGCGGGCGCCTGGACGCCCTTTTTCATTGCCCCGATTCGCCCGAAAGGCCGGGCCCTCGACGCAAGCCTGCACCCGGCATGCTACGGGAAGCCATGGCTCGGTTCCGCATCTCGGCCGCCCAAACGGTGATGATCGGCGATGCCCTCATCGATCTCGAGGCCGCCGCCGCCGCGGGCTGCCGGCGCATTCTGGTGCGAAGCGGCAAGGGCCGGGCCACCCAGGCGGCGGGCATTCCGGCCCGTCTCCTGCCCGTGGCCGTACATGAGGATCTGGCCGCCGCCGTCGAGGCGCTCCTGGGACCGGCCGCATGAGGGGCTTGCTTCGCATCGCCGCCCTCCTCGCCGTGGTCTTCGCCGTCTGGCTCTACGGGCTTTTCGCCTTCGTCGCCCGCCTGCCGGATCGCGTGGAGAATCCCGATCGCCACACGGACGCCATCGTGGTGCCGACCGGCGGAAGCGAGCGGCTGGCCGAGGGCGTGCGCCTGTTGATCCGCGGGCTTGCCGGCAAGCTGTTCATTTCCGGCGTCAATGCCCAGACCCGGCTGGTCGATCTGGTCGCGAGCCTGCCGCCCGACATCGAGAAACCTTCGCTTGCCCTGGTCGATTGCTGCATCGTGCTCGGCCACGCGGCCGACAGCACGCTGGGCAATGCCGCGGAAACGGCCGCCTGGATGCGGGCCGAGGGCTTTCATTCGCTCCGCCTCGTCACCGCGGACTATCACATGCCGCGCAGCCTGCTCGAGTTCCGCCACGCCATGCCCGATGTGGAAATCGCGGTCCATCCCGTATTTCCCGATCAGCTGCGTCGGGAGGACTGGTGGCGGTCCCCCGGCACGGCGGGATTGCTGATCGACGAGTACGACAAATACCTCGCCGCATACCTGCGCCTCACCGTCGCCGATCTTGTCGGAGCCAAGAGCGGGCCATGACGGCGATCCGCTCGCTTGCCTTCAATCTTGCCTTCTTCCTGTGGACGGCGCTGGCGATGATCGCCTTCCTGCCGGTGCTGCTGATGCCCTACGGCGCGACCTATTGGTTCGGGCGCCAGTGGGTGCGTGTCTCCCTGTGGTTCCTCAAGCATCTCGTGGGTCTCGATCACCGGGTGGTGGGCCTCGAACATGCCAGGCGTGGCCCGGCGATCTATGCGGCCAAGCACCAGTCGAGTTGGGACACGCTGATCTTCGCCCTCTATCTCCATCTCCCGGCCTATGTTCTGAAGCGCGAGCTTCTGTTCCTGCCTCTGTTCGGCTTCTACCTGCGCAAGGCCGGCCATATCGCGGTCGACAGGAGCGCCGGCGCCAGCGCGCTCAAGCGGATGCTTGCTGCCGCCAAGCTTCGTCGCGACCAGGGCCGCGATATCCTGATCTTTCCCGAGGGCACGCGGGTCGCGGTCGGCAGCCATCGCCCCTTTCAGCCGGGCGTGGCCGCTCTCTATGGCCAGCTCGACTTGCCGGTGGTGCCCGTCGCACTCAACTCGGGCCTCTATTGGGGCCGGCGCAGTTTCCACAAGAAACCCGGCACCATCACGCTTGAGTTCCTGCCGGCGATCCCGCCGGGCCTGCCGCGGCGGGCTTTCATGGCCGAACTCGAAAAGCGCCTCGAGGCGGCGAGCATGAGACTGGCCAAGGTTGAAACCGACGGAGCATCGCGATGATCGCAGCCAGCGCCCAATCCCCGCTCACCGGCGGCTGCCAGTGCGGCGCCGTTCGCTATGAAATCACCGCCACGCCGGAAGCGCTTTATGTCTGTCACTGCCGCGAATGCCGCAAGCAGTCGGCGTCGGCCTTTGGCATGTCGCTCATCGTCGCGCGAACCGGCTTTCGATTGACGGCCGGCAAGCCCAAGAGTTGGTCCCGGCCGACCGACAGCGGACGCGTGCTCGATTGCAAGTTCTGCCCCGATTGCGGATCGCGCGTCTGGCATGAGCGGGCCGGCGGCACAGAAGCGATCAGCATCAAGGGCGGGTCACTGGACCAGCCTCTCGATTTCGGAGAAGCGGTACATATTTGGACGTCCCGAAAGCTCCCTGGGTTCACGATCCCCGAACAGACCGTGCAGTTTCCCGAGGAACCTTGAGTCGGTCACGTGTCGCTAGTTTTCCGGCTTATTTCAATATGTTATCGGAGTATTCTGAAAAACATTTCGAGAACGAATTCCTTTGACCCACAACAGCCAGGGGCCTAGACTTTTTGCCCCTTCGGATCAGCTGCGCGAGACATTCCATGCCCCAGGTCGCGTCCATCTCCCAGCAGATATGGGACATGAAATACCGGCTCAAAGGGCCGGACGGCCAGGCGGTCGACAAAACGATCGAGGATAGCTGGCGCCGGGTGGCGAGAGCGCTGGCCGCGCCCGAGCCTGAGTCCGAGCGCGGCAAATGGGCCGATCGCTTCTATGAGGCACTGGAGGGATTCCGTTTCCTGCCCGCCGGCCGGATCCTCGCCGGGGCCGGCACCGAGCGCAGCGTCACCCTGTTCAACTGCTTCGTCATGGGCACGATCCCCGACGACATGGGCGGCATCTTCGCCCATCTCCGGGAGGCCGCCCTCACCATGCAGCAGGGCGGCGGCATCGGCTATGATTTCTCCTCCTTGCGTCCGCGCGGCGCGCCGGTCAAGGGCGTGGGCGCGGATGCCTCCGGACCCTTGAGCTTCATGGACGTGTGGGACGCCATGTGCCGCACCATCATGAGTGCCGGCTACCGGCGCGGCGCGATGATGGCGACCTTGCGCTGCGACCATCCGGACATCGAGGCCTTCGTCGAAGCCAAGCAGCAGGCGGGCCGCCTGCGCATGTTCAATCTCTCGGTCCTGGTCAGCGACGCCTTCATGAAAGCGGTGCGCGAGGATGCGCCCTGGGAGCTTTCCTTCGGCGGCACCACCTTCCGCGTCATCCGCGCCCGCGAGCTGTGGGACAAGATCATGCGGGCGACATACGCCTATGCCGAGCCGGGCGTGATCTTCATCGACCGCATCAACCGGCGGAACAACCTGTACTACTGCGAATCGATTCATGCAACCAACCCTTGTGGCGAACAGCCACTTCCTCCTTACGGCGCCTGCCTGTTGGGCTCCATCAACCTGCCCGCCTTCGTGCTCGATCCGTTCGAGGCGACGGCCCGGGTCGATCTCGAGGCCATGGCCAGCACCGTCGCCATGGCCGTGCGCATGATGGACAATGTGGTCGACATCTCGCGCTTTCCGCTGCCGCCCCAGGCCGAGGAGGCGAAGGCCAAGCGGCGCATCGGGCTCGGCGTCACCGGGCTCGCCGATGCCCTCATCCTCTGCGGCCAGCGCTATGGCGCCGCCGGTGCGGTGGCGCTGACCGAGACCTGGCTTTCGGCGCTGCGCCGCGCGGCCTATGGCGCCTCGATCGAGCTCGCGGCCGAGAAGGGCCCTTTCCCGCTGTTCGATCGCGACAAGTATCTGGCCGGCGAGACCGTGGGCGAGCTGGACGCCGGCCTGCGCGAAGCCATCGGGCGCCACGGCATCCGCAACGCACTGCTCACCTCCATCGCGCCCACGGGCACGATCTCGCTGTTCGCCGACAACGTCTCCTCGGGCCTGGAGCCGGTGTTCAGCTTCAAGTACGACCGCAACATTCTGATGCCCGACGGCAGCCGCAGCCAGGAGGAAGTGAGCGACCACGCCTATCGCCTGTTCCGGCGATTGAAGGGCGACAACGCGCCGTTGCCCGACAGTTTCGTCGACGCCCAGAACCTGACGCCCGGCGACCATGTGGTGATGCAGGCCGCGGCGCAAAAATTCATCGACAGCTCCATCTCCAAGACCATCAACTGCCCGGTGGACCTGAGCTTCGAGGCCTTCAAGGACGTCTACCTCCAGGCCTATGAACTGGGCTGCAAGGGCTGCACGACCTATCGGCCGAACGAGGTGACCGGCGCTGTGCTGGAATTGAAGCAGCCCGCCCCGTCGGCCCAGAGCGAGCTGCCGCTCGCCCCGCCCCCGCCGCGCGCCCAGGACGTGTTCGAGGCCGGCGGCGTCGTCTACATGACCCGGCCGCTCGACCGGCCCGAGGCGCTGCCCGGCAAGACCTATAAGCTGCGTTGGCCCGAGAGCGACCACGCCATGTACATCACCATCAACGACATCGTGCAGGACGGCCGCAGGCGACCCTTCGAGGTATTCATCAATTCCAAGAACATGGAGCATTATGCCTGGACCGTCGGCCTGACGCGGATGGTGAGCGCGGTGTTCCGGCGCGGAGGCGACGTCTCCTTCGTGGTCGAGGAGCTCAAGGCCGTGTTCGACCCGCGCGGCGGCGCCTGGATGGAAGGCCACTACGTGCCTTCGCTGCTGGCCGCCCTCGGCGAAGTGATCGAGCAGCACATGATCGATATCGGCTTCATCGCCGATCCGAAGCGCGAGGTCGAGCCTCTGCGCAAGGTCGCCAACCTGCCCGAGGGCCGGCGCCTGCCCAGCTGTCCGAAATGCAGCCAGCCCTCCATCATCCGCCAGGAAGGCTGCGACCTGTGCACGTCCTGCGGCTATTCGAAGTGCAGCTGAGGGCGATCTAGCCCTTCGCTTCGACCCGCCGCAACAGCCGATGCAGCGGTCCGTCGGCGATGCCGAGCTTGTCGAGATGCTCGACCGTGTTGCGCAGGTATTCGCGGTTGCTTCCCGCGATGCCGACGCCGCGGCGGATCGCGGCGACGATCTCGTCCTCCGGCAGCTTGCCGGCATATTGCTCGTTCTGCCGGTCGGCGACATAGGCAGCGGCGAGCTCAGATCCCTTCGGCGTCTCGATCTTCAGCCAGCGCGGTTCATAGACGCCGCCCACCATCTCCCGCTCGTGAAGATACCGCGCCACCATTGCGGCGCGGTCGTCGGCGATCCGATAGGCCCGGCCCCGGCACGACCCGCCCCGATCTAGCCCGAGGACCAGGCCGGGAACCTCCGGGCTGCCGCGATAGTGGGTCGAGGCGATACAGAAGGCCCGATGATATCCGCGCAGCAGCGCCGGACAGGCCTCTTCGAATTCGAAGCCGGGCTTCCACATGAGAGATCCGTAGGCGAACACCCAGAAGGCGCGGCCTTGAGGCGGCTTCAGCTCGCGGGCGGGATAGAGATGGGCGTCGCTCACGCGCGCGTCACCAGCCCGACGCCGACGGCGGCAAGCGCCATGCCGGCGAGTGCCGGCAGAGGCAGACGCTCGCCGAACATGAAGAAGCTGCCCAGCGCCGCCATCGGTGGCGTCATGTAGAACAGGCTCGCCACGCGCGAGGCAGCACCCCGTCGGATCAGCCAGAGCAGAAGCGTGACGGCACCGATGGAAAGGACGAACACGAGCCAGACGAGGGAAAAGACGAATCCGGCTGTCCAGCGGACTTCTCCCGGCCCCAGGAACAGCACCACCGGCAGGGTCGCGAGCGACGCCGCGGCGAACTGGATGGCGCCACCGCTCAGCAGGTCGACCGCCCCGCAGTAGCGCTTCTGGTAGATCGTGGCGGCGGTGATGCCCAGCAGGCCGAACAGGGCCCAGAACACGCCCTGCAATTCGAGGCCGGCGAAGTCGAGCTTGTCCCACAGCACCAGGACCACGCCAAGGAAGCCGACGGCGAGACCCAGCCATTGGCGAGGAACGACCCGCTCGCCCAGGAACGGACCGACGACCGTCGCCGTCAGGATCGGCTGCAGTCCGACGATGACGGCGGTCACCCCCGCCGGCACGCCGGCAGCTATGGCGGCGCAGCAGCCGCCCAGGTAAACGAACTGGAGCAGCACGCCGACCACGGCGACATGGCCGGCTTCCCGCCAGCTCTTCGGCCAGCTCGCTTTCATGACGAGGCTCGCCGCCAGCATCACGACGGCAACCAGGGCGAAGCGCAGCAACAGAAAGGTGAAGGGCCGAGCGTAGACGAGGCCGAGCTTGCTGAACATGAAGCCGGTCGCCCAGAGCAGGACGAAGGCGCCCGGAACAATTGCTTGCCAGGTCGGCTGGCCGACGGTTTTGGCGGAAATCACTGCTGGGCTCGGCAATGAGCGGGGCGCTTGTTCCTCAGGCTCGCGGCATCATAGGCGGCGGACCACCACGCGCAAGGCTGCGGCGCCTTGGCTCGACCCCCGCGGAGCCTATAAGATCGCGCCCGCCATGGGCCGCCGCACCACCCTCCTTGTCGTTTTAGGCCTTGTCGGGCTGGCAGCGATCTACGTCGGATACTGGTTCTTCCTTCTCCATATCATGCGCCAGGACATCGACAACTGGACGGCGAATCAGCAAGCCGCGGGCTACACGGTCTCCATGGGCGATCCCCAGTTCGACGGCTTCCCCTTTGCCGTCAGCGCGAGGATAGCGGCGCCCTCGATCTCCGCGCCGGGCGGAGCCTGGCACTGGCAAGGTCCCGACCTCGACCTGTCCATCCGGCCCTGGGCGCCATTCGATGTCCTGATCTCGGATCCCGGCCGACATCGCGTCGACATGGCCGGCGACAAGCCGCGTTGGGAACAGATCGATGCCGATAGCCTCGAGCTCGGGCTCGTCATCGATTCCGCCAATGTCGTCCATCGGGCCAACCTCCGTCTGACGGGCATCAGCCTGCTCGACAGCCGGCTGGGGAAATCGGCCATCGCCACGGCAAGCCTGGACGCAAGGCTGCCCTGGCCCACGCCAGGCGACCCCAGCAAGAGCGCGCTCGACTTCGTTCTCGACGCGGCGGGCATCGATATTCCGGATAGCCAGACTTCGCCGCTGGGCCAGCGCGTGGACAGCGTTCATGCTGCGGGTCAGGTGATGAGTGCGCCGCCTCCCGATCTATCGCCGCGCCAAACGCTGCTTGCCTGGCAGAATGCCGGCGGCACCGTCGAGCTGCATGAGGGTGACCTCGCCTGGGGGCCGCTTTGGCTGTCGGGGAATTCGACCATCACCCTCGACCGGAACCTGCAGCCCATCGCAGCCGGGACCCTCAAGGTCTCCGGCCTGAACGAGACGCTGGACGCCTTTGTCGCCGCGGGGATGCTGCAGGAAGGGCCGGCGAGACTGGCCCAATTCATGTTCGCGGCCCTCGCCAAGGCGCCGCCCGAGGGCGGCAAGCCCCAGGTGCAGGTCCCCCTCACCCTTCAGGACGGCTTCCTCTACATGGGACCGATCAAGCTCGCGCCCGTGCGGCCGATCGACTGGAACTGGTTGCCGGGCTGAACTCCCTCAGCTGAACCGGAAATTCCGGAACTGCCAGGGATCCTTCCAGTCGAGGTCCGGCTCGGCAAAGAGCTCGCCCCGGCCCTTGAGGGGCGTCCAGTCGCTTTCGACGGCGACAACCGGCCCGAGATACGGCTTGCAGATATCGAGCACGTAGTCGTGGTCGAGATCCTCCGGCTCCACGAGGCCCCGGTCCGGGTGTTCGATCAGCCATTTGGCGCCGGCCAGCACCGGAATGGCGATCTGGATCGAGGTGGCGTTGTATTGGGGCCCGAGAAGCTCGCGCGCCTCCTCGATGGAAAGCTGGGAGCCGTACCAGAGGGCGCCATGGTCGCCCATCAGCAGCGCGCCCAGCTCGTCGATCCCCTCGACGATCTCCTCGTTCATGATCCGCCAGCTGGGCTGGACCGCGAAATTATTGGTCACCATCTCGCGCACGCTCAAGACCGCGTCGTTGCAGGGATGGTAGGCGTAATGCACCGTCGGCCGGTAGACCGACTGGCCGCCCTCCCAGACCGTCAGGTAGTCGCTGAGGGTGATGGCTTCCCCGTGGGTGATCAGGAAGCCGAGAAGCGGGCCGCCGATGGGCGTCCAGGAGCGCACCTGGGTGACGCAGCCCGGCTGGTCGAGAAAGATCGCGTTCTTGGCGCCGACGCGGTGCTGGCGTCCGCCTGGCGGCAGGCCCTTCTCATGGCTGCCCCAGCCGAGCTCGGCCGGCTGGGCGCCCTCGCCGCAGAATCCGGGAATGCTCCAGGTGTTGACGAATTCGCCCGGCCGTTTCGGCCGGTTGGCGATCTGGGTGTCATGCTCGGCGACATGGATCACCTTGGTGCCCAGGCGCCGGGCGAGACCGGCCCATTCCTCGCGCGTCTTGGGCTTGGCGACCGGCAGGTTCTTGCGAGCCGCGATCTCCAGCAGGGCCTGCTTCACCAGATGGCTGATGAGGCCGGGATTGGCGCCATGGGTGACCAGCGCGGAGGTGGCACCCTTGGGCCATTTCTTGGCGTTCTCCCTGGCCGAGTAACGCAGGAAATAATTCGTGCGCTCGTCTTCCGGAATCTTCGGGTTGGCGTAGTAATTGGCCCAGGGCTCGATGCAGGTGTCGAGATAGAGCACCCGATGCTCCTGGCACCAGTTCATGACGTCGAGCGAGCTCACCTCGACCGAGAGATTGAGGATGAGGTCGCCGGGCCCGGCGTAGCGGGACAGCACCGCCGCCATGTTCTCGCGGAAGATCGGCTCGACGACATAGGTAACGCCCTTGGCGACGAAGGGCGCGATGTCGGCGGCATGATCCTCGGCATCGATCACGGTGACGCGCGACAGCGGCATGTCGAAATGGCGCTCGACCAACGGCATGGTGCAGCGCGTGACCGAGCCGTAACCGATGAAGAGGATTCGGCCGTCGTACTTGAATTTCCAGGTTGGCGGCATGTTCGACCTCCGGGCTGGCGGTGGCGGGGTTTCGAGGCGCTGGCGCGGCGCCGGCGATCAAGCCATGTCGGACGAAGAAGGCAGTCGCGCGGGAAATTAAGGAAATCCGCCCGGCGCGCAAGCCGAAAATACTGCGGTGGCGCTGCAGCGCGTTCGGCGGACCTGAACCGGGTCTTTTCAGGCCTGCTTGGCGTCGATGATGCCGCGGCGGATGGCGCGGGTGCGGGTGAACAGTTCCTGAAGCTTGTCGCCCTCGCCCCAACGGATCGCCCGCTGGAGCGCGGTCAGGTCCTCGTTGAACCGGCCCAGCATTTCCAGCACCGCCTCGCGGTTGTTGAGGAAGACGTCGCGCCACATCACCGGATCGGAAGCGGCGATGCGGGTGAAGTCGCGGAAGCCGCCGGCCGAGAACTTGATGACCTCGCTCTGGGTCGCCTCGGCGAGATCGGTCGCGGTGCTGACGATGGTGTAGGCGATGAGATGAGGCAGATGGGACGTGATGGCCAGCACCCGGTCATGATGGGCGGCGTCCATGATCTCCACCTGGCTGCCGGCCCGGCGCCACAGCTCGGCCACCCGCTCCACCGCCGTTTCGTCAGTTCCGGGCGGCGGCGTCAGGATGCACCAGCGGCCCTGGAACAGCTCGGCGAAGCCCGATTCCGGCCCCGAATATTCCGTCCCGGCAACGGGATGGCCCGGCACCAGATGCACGCCGTCGGGAATCTGGGGACCGAAATCGCGGATCGCCGCCTGCTTGACCGAGCCCACGTCGCTGACGATGGCGCCCTTGGCGAGATGGGGACGCATGGCCTCGGCGATCTCGGCATAGGCGCCGACCGGCGTGCAAACCACGACGAGGTCGGCACCCGCGACGCAAGGCCCGATCTCGTCATGGACGCTGTCGAGGAAGCCCAGGGCCGCGGCCTTGTCGCGCGTCGCCTTGCTCCTGGCCGTACCGGCGACATGGGCGACCAGCCCCTCGCGCTTCGCCACGCGGGCGAGCGACGAGCCGATGAGGCCGAGGCCGACGAGGGCCAGACGCTGGAAGAGCGGCTTGCTCATCGCCCGGCCGCGGCGCGGGCGGGACGTCCGGCGAACTCCGTGAGCGCGGCGGCCGTGGCCCTGGTCTCAGCCTCGGTGCCGACGGTGATGCGCAGGCAGTGGGGCAGGCCATAGGCCCCCATCCTGCGCATGATCAGGCCGCGGGACCTGAGAAAGGCGTCGGCCGCGTCGGCGTCGGCGAATTCCACCAGCAGGAAATTTCCGACGCTCGGATGAACGCGGTAGCCCTGGCTCGTCAGGGTCCGGGCGAGCCATTCGCGCCAGGTCTTGTTGTGGATCCGGCTCTTCGTTTCATGCTCGACGTCGTCGAGAGCGGCGAGTGCCGCCGCCTGAGCCGGAGCCGAGGTGTTGAAGGGCCCCCGCAGCCGGTTCAGCACGTCGGCGACCGATGGCGGGCAATAGGCCCAGCCGAGGCGCAGGCCCGCCAGGCCGTAGATCTTCGAGAAGGTGCGCAGCATCACGCAGTTGTCGCCGGCCCGCACCAGATCCACCCCGGCGTCGTAGTCGCCGTCCTCGACGAACTCGGCATAGGCCGCGTCGATCGCCAGCAGGATATCGGCCCTCAATCGCTGGCGCAGATCATGCACCGCCGACGCCTTCAAGTAACTGCCGGTAGGATTGTTGGGATTGCCCAGATAGACCAGCCGCGTCGCCGGCGTGACCAGGCCGAGCAAGGCCTCGACGTCGGTATGAAGATCCTTCTCAGGCGCCATCTTGGGCGCGGCGCCCACGGCGAGGGCGGATAGCCTGTACATCAAAAACCCGTGCCGGCTGAACAGGACCTCGTCGCCCGGCCCGGCATAGGCCCGGGCGATGAACGAGATCAGCTCATCCGAGCCATTGCCGCAGACGATCCGCTCCTTCTCCAGGCCGAAACGCCGTCCGATGCCCGCGCGCAAGCGCTCCGCCCCGCCGTCGGGATAGCGGTGGAGATCGACAGCGGCGTTGCGAAAGGCCGTCATGGCCTTCGGGCTCGGCCCGAGAGGATTCTCGTTGGAGGAGAGCTTCGCCGGGCGTTCGATACCCGGCACCGACGATTCGCCGCCCACATAGGGCGCGATCTCCATGATGCCGGGTCGCACCTTGAGAGTCATGATCCTATCCCTTCCCGGTGAGTCCCAGTTCCGCCGCGCTCAACGGCAGGGCATAGCCGCCCACCGGCCAGATCCGGCCCAGCGCCTTGCCGAGCCGGGCTGCGAAGCTGGCGAGGCGCGGATCCTCCGGCGGCAGGAATCCGTCGACATCGATCAGATGCAGCCAGCTTTGGGTTTCGCCTGGCGGCTGCCAGCTTTGGATGGTGCCGGCCTCGAGGCCCACGCTTCGACCTTCGGCCAGGACGCTGCTGCGGGATATCTCGCCGCTCGCCTCGACGACCAGAAGGCTCCGGTCGCGCCCGGTCGGTTCGGACACGCATGCCGCGACAGCGAAGGCCTCCAGCGGCGCGCCTCTCACGGTATCGCCGGCGCCGAAGGGAAGCTTGGCCACGATCCGCGGATGCACGGCGTCGCGCGCCAGCATCATCGGCCACCAGGGCTGAGGATCGTCGCCATCGGGTATCGGCAGCACGCCTACGGTCGCACGGCCCCCGCCGACCGCGTTCACCACCTGCTGGGCGGTGTCATGGGCGCTCGCCGGCGTCAGGCTGCCGAAATGATCGCGCGCCAGGTCCCAATAGCCGGGCTGACCCGGCGGGGTGTAGACCGCCACGGTGAAGGGGCCCTGAAGCCGAAGCACGGCGCCGATCAGCTCGCGCCACAGGCGCACGATCACGGCCTTGGGTAGTGGCCCGTCCCCGCCGGCAACCAACCGGCGCAGCACCTGCGCCTCGCGCCCCGGGCGCATGGCCAAGCCCTTGGGTTCGTGGGCATTCTTGGTCGCGCCGATGGCGAGCGCCACCTCGGCCCGGCGCATCAGCAAGCCGAGGAGCTGGTCGTCGATGGCGTCGATTTCGCCCCGCAGCTGGGCAAGCGTCGGTTCGGCGTCTGCCATGAGTTCCCCGGCCTCCGAAGCCGGTTAGTGTTAGTCGGCGGGCGCCCCAAAAGCAAAGAAAACCCAGAGGCCGAGAAAACGAGGTTGACAGGCCGGTCGGCCTTTCCCTAGCTATCCCCTGCGGTTCGCGGTAGCCGATCCCCCAATGACGACAACGACTTGGCCGAACGGCGCATGACCCCGTTGCAAAAGCGACTGGAAGACCAGCAGCGGCCCCTGCCGGGGCACCGGGAGGTGTTCGGCGAGGACCGGCCCATGCCGCTCGACTGCGGGGTCGAGTTCGGGCCCTTCACCATCGCCTATCAGACCTATGGCCGGCTGAACGCCGCCCGGTCCAATGCCATCCTGGCCTGCCACGCGCTCACCGGCGACCAGTTCCTGACCGGCGACCACCCGGTCACGGGCAAGCCCGGCTGGTGGGAACAGATGGTAGGCCCCGGCAAGCCCCTGGACACCGATCGCTTCTTCATCCTGTGCGCCAATGTGCTGGGCGGTTGCATGGGAACGACTGGCCCGCGCGACATCAATCCCGCAACAGGCCGGCCCTTCGGCCTCTCCTTCCCGGTGATCACGGTCGCCGACATGGTGCGGGCCCAGAAGTTGCTCATCGACCGCCTGGAGATCGACCAGCTGTTCTGCGTCACCGGCGGCTCCATGGGCGGCATGCAGGCCCTGCAATGGGCGGCCATGTATCCCAAAAGCGTCTTCGCCGCCGTGCCCATCGCCTCGGCCGCGCGCCACTCGGCCCAGAACATCGCCTTCCACGAGGTCGGCCGGCAAGCCATCGTGGCCGATCCCGACTGGTGCGGGGGCGACTATCTGTTGCGCGGCCACAATCCGGCCCGGGGTTTGGCGGTGGCGCGCATGGCGGCCCATATCACCTATCTCTCGGAGCAGGCCCTCCACCGCAAGTTCGGCCGCACGCTCCAGGACCGCAACCGGGTCGCCTATGGCTTCGATGCGGATTTCCAGGTCGAAAGCTACCTGCGCCACCAAGGATCGAGCTTCGTCGATCGGTTCGACGCCAACTCCTATCTCTACATCACCCGGGCGATGGATTATTTCGACCTGGCGGCCGAGCATGGCGGGGTGCTTGCGAACGCCTTCCGCGGCACGCCGGTGCGATTCTGCCTGTTCTCCTTCACCAGCGACTGGCTGTTCCCGACCTCGGAAAGCCGCGCCGTCGTCCAGGCTCTCAACGCCGTTGCGGCCAATGTGAGCTTCGTCGAGATCGAGAGCGACAAGGGCCACGACGCCTTCCTGCTGGACGAACCGGAATTCGCGGCCACCTTGCGCGGGTTCTTGAACGGCTCGGCCGAGCATCGCGGGATCGATTGAAGGACGCCATGCCGAGGGACCCAGCGCCGCGCGACAAGCGCGCCATCCGCGTCGATCTCCAGCATATCGCCGACATGGTCGATGCCGGCAGCCGAGTGCTGGACGTCGGCTGCGGCGACGGGGACCTGTTGGACTATCTGGTTCATTTCAAGCAGGTGGACGGCCGCGGCATCGAGCTCTCCCAGGCCGGCGTCAACGCCTGCGTCGGCGTCGGCCTCAGCGTCATCCAGGGCGATGCCGACAAGGATCTCGCCGCCTACCCCGCCGCCGCCTTCGACTATGCCATCCTCTCCCAGACTCTCCAGGCCACCCGCGATCCCAAGGGCGTGCTGTCCCAGCTCGTACGCATCGCGCGCCGCGCCATCGTGTCCTTCCCCAATTTCGGTCATTGGAAGCTGCGCTGGCATCTATTGACCCAAGGCACCATGCCCGTGACGCCGACTTTGCCGGCGGCCTGGTACGCCACGCCGAACATCCATCTCTGCACGATCCGCGATTTCATCGACTTCTGCGCCGCCGAGGGAATCGCCATCGAGCGCGCGATCGCCATCGACCGCTTGGGCGGGTCATCGGCGATTCGCTCCTACCGCCATGCCAATCTCTTCGGCGAGCAGGGGCTGTTCCAGCTGAGCCGAAGGTAGAGGGTGACGAGCGAAGCGAGCCGGGTGAGAGCGCTGCGGCAGGATTGAGTCGAGACTTACGACGTCGGCGGCGCTCCGCCTTCCGCGCTGCGCCGGGCGACGAATTCGGCGAGCGCGTCGGCCACTGCCGGATTTATCGCCGGCGGCACGAACTCGGCCAGCGTCTTCTTCCAGATCAGGTTCGCGCGCTCAGTCGCGGTCCGGGCACCGTCGTCGCTCCATTGGCCGAAATTCCGCCAGTCGGACACCAGCGGCGTGTAGAAGGCGCTGTGGTAACGCTGCATCGTATGGCCGGCGGCGAAGTAATGGCCGCCCGGCCCGACCTCGGCCATGTCGGAGAGCGCCATCTCGTCCCGGGAGAACGGGACCGGCTGGAAAAGCTCGGCGAACATCTGCAGCATCTCGATGTCGAGGATGAATTTCTCCAGCGAGGCCGTGAGCCCGCCTTCCAGCCAGCCGGCGCCGTGGATCAGCATGTTGCAGCCGCCCATGAGAGCGCCCCACAGGGACATCTCGGATTCATAGGCGGCCTGGGCGTCGGGCGTGTTGGAGCTGGTTGCGCCCGACGAGCGCCAGGGCAGGCCGATGCGCCTGGCGAGCTGCCCCGCGCCAAAGGCGGCCTTCACGTATTCGGGCGTGCCGAATGCGGGAGAACCGCTGCGCATATCGACATTCGAGGTGAAGCTGCCATAGGCGACCGGCGCGCCGGCCCGGGTAATTTGGGCGAGCATGATGCCGACCAGCGCCTCGGCATGAGCTTGCGTGAGCGCGCCCGGAATGGTGATGGGCGCCATGGCGCCCGCGAGCGTGAAGGGCGTGACCACGACGAGCTGGCCAGCCATCGCGAAGTCGATGATGCCCTGGGCCATGGGCCTGTCGAGCTGGAGCGGCGAATTCGTATTGACCACGGTGTAGCAGAAGACCCGCTGCCCGAACGCCTGCTCGTCGATGCCATGGGCGAGACGGATCATCGCGAAGCAATCGGCCACTTGAGCCTGGCCACGGCTATAGACGAAGGGCAGCTTGTCGCTGAGCGTGAGTACGGCCTGCATCAGCTCCAGGTGGCGAAACTGGGGCGCGATGTCTTGCGGCTCGACCATGGCGCCGATGAGATGGATCACGTCGAAGGCCTGGCAGAGCCGGGTCAGGTCCTTGAAGTCGGCCAGTGTGCCCGGCCGCTTGCCGCGGTCCGTATCGGTGATGTGGGGCGGGCCGCCGACGGGAACGATAGCGACATGCTGGCCGCCCAGCTTGACCGAGCGTTCGGGCGCGCGGGCGACAAGATCGATGATCGGCGGCGCCTTGGCCACCGCCTCCATCACCAGGCCGCGGTCGATTCGCACCAGGCCGCTCTCGTCATCGACGCTTGCCCCAGCCGCCCGGAACCGCGCCCGAGCCTCGGGCAGGAGCACGCGCATCCCCAGCTCTTCGAGGACGCCGAGCGCCGCCTGATGCATCTCCTCCACGTGGTCGTCGGAGAAGACGCGTAATGGCGTGAAGGGATTGACCAGCTGGCGATAGGCGAGCGCCCGATCCGGCCTCGGCGACTGCTCCTCGGCCGCGGGACGCCGGCGAGCGCGCCGCTCGGATCGGGTCGGATCGGTCATGGCGCGCCTTGCCTTAGGCGACGGATCAGGCCCGCATCCGGCTGCCCTCGGGATCGAAGGCCGGGCCCGGCAGGATCTTGGCCTTGCGCCGGATGCCGATGATATGGACCTCGACCGTGGATCCCGGCGCCGCGACGTCGCGGTCGAGATAGGCCATGGCGAGGCTCTTGCCGACGAAATGCCCATAGGCGCCCGAGGTGACGAATCCGATCCGCCGCTCGCCCAGCCACACCGGCTCGAAGGCAGACGCGTCGGCATCTTCGGCGGCGATCTCCAGGGTCACCAGCTTGTGCTTCGCCGGCGCATGGTCGCGCTCCTTCAAGGCCGCGTCGCGGCCGATGAAGTCCTTCTTGGCGAAGGCGATGAACCGGTCCAGGCCGCTCATGCCCGGGGTATAGGCCCAGGTGAATTCCTTGGACCAGACGCCGAAGCTCTTTTCCATGCGCAGCGAATTGACGGTGTTGTAGCCGATCTGAACCAGGCCCATGGCCCGGCCCGCCTCCTGGAGCGTGTGATAGAGGGCGAGTTGCTGGCTCGCCGGGACATTGAACTCATAGCCGAGTTCGCCGGTCACGGTGAGCCGGCCGACCTTGGCCCGGCAGAGGCCCACGTCCATCTCGCGGCAGGTCATGAAGGGGAAGGCCGCTTGGGACACATCGGCGCCGGTGACGGCGGCCAGCAGATCGCGCGACTTCGGCCCGGCGATGGAAAAGCCGGTCACCTCGTCCGAGATGTCGCGCAATGCGACCCCGCTCGCCGGCAAGTGATCGTGGAACCAGCGCATGTGCCAGGCCTGGAGGTAATAGGATCCCATGATCCAGTAGAGGCCCCCGCCCCAGGAGAAGACCGTGAGATCGCCGGTAAGCCGGCCGGACGGACTCAGCATCGGTGCCAGGCGCGCTTTGCCCGGCCCGGGAATCCGGCAGGCGAGCAGATGGTCGAGCCAGGCCTCGGCGCCGGGGCCGCTGACCTCGTAGCGGGAGAAGGCGGTGGTATCGAGTAGCGCGACGCCGTTGCGCGTCGCCTTCACCTCGCGCGCGACGATCGGAAAGGCGTTGGAGCGCTTCAAGGTCGGCGTCTCGCGGAAGTCCTCGCCCTTGGGCGCGAAGTAGAGTGGGAACTCCAAGCCGTAGAGGGCGCCGAACTGGGCGCCTTCGGCCTTCATCGCGTCATGGACGGGCGATGTCTTCACCGGCCGGCCCGCGGGAAGCTGCTCGTTGGGATAGGTGAGCACGAAGCGCCGGGCATAGAACTCGCCCGTCTTGGCCTTGAGGTAGGGCCGGTTCGAGGCGTAGTCGCCGTAGCGGGCCACGTCCATGCCGTAGATGTCCGCCTCCGGTTCGCCCTCGATCATCCATTGGGCGAGCGATAGTCCGACGCCGCCGCCCTGGCTGAATCCCGCCATGACGCCGCAGGCGACCCAGTAGTTCTTCAGGCCCGGCACCGGGCCTACCAGGGGATTGCCATCGGGCGTGAAGGTGAAGGCGCCGTTCACCCAGCGCTTGATGCCGGCGTTCTGCAGGCAGGGATAGCGCCGAAAGCCGATCTCGAGCTCCGGCGCAATCCGGTCGATGTCTTCCGGGATCAGCTCGGTGCCGTAGTTCCACGGCGCGCCCTCGACGTTCCAGTGCTTGGGCCGGGTCTCATAGATGCCCAGCAGCACGCCCTGGTGCTCCTGGCGCAGATAGGTGAAGCCCTCCATGTCGACGGCAAGCGGCAACTCCTTGGTGAGCGCCTTGACCTCGGGGATCTCCTCCGTGATGAGATAATGGTGCTCCATGGGCGTCACCGGCAGATCGACGCCGGCCATCAGCCCCACCTGCTTGGCCCACAGGCCGCCCGCGTTCACGACATGCTCGGCCCGGATGGTCCCCTGCTCGCTGACCACGTCCCAGCCGCCATCGGGGCGCGGATTGAGCTCCAGCACCCTGTTGTTGAGCACGATCTCCGCACCGCGCTTGCGGGCGCCGCGGGCATAGGCCTGGGTTGCGCCGTAGTTGTCCAGATGACCTTCGTTGGCATCGTAGAGCCCGCCATAGATGCCCGACACGTCGGCGATGGGGCAGATCTTCTTCACCTCCTCCGGCCCGACCAGTTCGGATTCCATGCCCATGGTCTTGAACAGCGCCCAGGCAGCCTTCAGCCATTCCCAACGCTCGGGCGTGCCCGCCATGTTGATGCCGCCGGTCATGTGCAGGCCCAGATCCTGCAGCCCCTCGGCCTGGAGCTCCTTGTAGAGCTTGATGGTGTAGCCCTGGAGGGCGGCGATGTGGGGATCGGCGTTGAGGGCATGAAAGCCGGCGGCCGCATGCCAGGTCGAGCCCGCGGTCAACTCCTTGCGTTCGAGGAGCATCACGTCCGACCAGCCCAGTTTGGCCAGGTGATAGAGCACGCTGGCACCCACGACGCCGCCGCCGATGACCGCCACCCGCACATGGGTTTTCATCCGACCGCCCCCCTCACAGAATTGCCGTGGCGCCGGTCACGACCGGCCCCTGTGCGGAGACTATTGTCAGCCCAGGCGAATGTCCATACACATGTGTATGGAAACCGCTTGCGAGGGGCATCGCTTGACGCGAAAGCCGAAGGGGCAGGATCGGACGCTCGGCCGCGGCGACTGGATCGCAGCGGCGCTGCAGACCCTGATCGAGGAGGGTGTCGATTCGGTCAAGGTCGTCCGGCTCGCCGATAGGCTCAGCGTCACGCGCGGCAGTTTCTACTGGCATTTCAAGAGCCGGGACGAGTTGCTGGCGACGCTGCTGGAGGCCTGGGAGGCGAAGAACACCCAGGCCATCCTCGGACGGGCAGAGCACCCGCACCGCGACCTGACCAGCGCCGTGCTCGACATTTTCGCCCTATGGGTCGATCGCGCCCTCTTCGACCCCGGTCTCGATTTCGCCATCCGCGAATGGGCCCGGCGCTCGACCACGGTGCATGATGCGGTCAGGCGCGCCGACGACCGGCGGGTCAAGGCGATCGCCGGTATCTACCGGCGCGCAGGCATGACGGCCATCGATGCCTTCATCCGCGCCCGCATCCTCTACTTCATGCAGATCGGCTACTACGCCCTCGACCTCCGCGAGACGATCGAGGAGCGCATGCGCTACCTGACGCCCTATTTGCGCGGCTTCAACGGCGAAGAGCCGGACGAGAGCCAGGTGGCAAGTTTCCGGCGACGCTATCTGAAACAGGCCGCGCAGTAAGCCCACGCCACGACGACGTTCTCCGGCCATGGCAAATGCCCCTGCCTTGCCGGAGGTTGCGCCACCGTTTCCAGGCAGGCACGGACCAGCAGGAACCGCTCACTGGCCTGCCGACCTCCCGAACGCTCCTGCGCGGAAGTCGCTTCCCACGGCTTCGAGAAGTTCGCGCCCATGAACGGGCCGGGATAGAACCTTCCCAGGAGCATTTGCCACTTCCATAGGCGTCAGACATTCGTCGGAGTCGGTATGAAGCACGATTCGCAAATGCGGCCGGCCGTATCGGGCGATCCAGGCCAAGCCGAAGCCGCTGGGATTGCCGTCGGGCATGCGGGCGCGGGTCACGAGCAGATCTAGCGTTTCGATGCCGCCCAGTTGATGGATCGCGTCCATCGAATTGGCCGAGGTCATCACCTCGAATCCTGCGGCAGCGAAGGCTTCCTCTGCTTCCTTGCGGAATGTCGGCATGGAGTCGACGAGCAGGACCAGTCCACGTGAACCGATGGTCATCGTGCAGCTCCTTCGATTCGAATGAAACGAGGAGCGAGACTATGATTCGACGGCGCGTCTTGGGTTGTGACGATTATCTATTATCTGTCGCGGGCACTTGTTGCCGAGCGGCGACAGGCTGTGTCCATCCTGCATCGCCGACCGCAACACACAGTCAGCGCTCGCGCCGACTTGGGCATGGCGCGGGCCCGCTACCACACTCGCCATGATTTTGCCGCAAGGCGGGGCTCAGGATTCCGCCGCCTCGGTCACTCGTGGGCATCCGATGGCCCGGTTTGAGCTTGTGACAAGTTTGGATCGCAGGAACCGTCGCGCTTGCGGCCCGCTGCGTCATGCTAATGTTTGCAGCGTAGGTGCATTTGGACGGGGAGCAGAGGCTTTTGAGGCATCCCGCTATTCTGAGTTCGGACGGCCAGAACCGAACTGAGATGTTTACCGCAAGTGCGTTCGTTCCAAGTGGGGGTCACCGGGATCATCGCGATCCTTTCCGCCGCGGCCAACTTCACCAGAACTGAAGACGCCGCGGCCAACTGAGCAAGCAGTTCAACCGACAAAGCTGCTCGATTGTTCAAGCTGGAGGTGCGGACCATGGAACAGATCGACATCGAAACGATTGAAACAGTGAGGTCCCACGGGCGGATCCTCATCGTCGACGACGATGTCTTGTTTCGCGAATCGCTGGGTCACAACCTCGCGCAGCTCGACTTCGACATAGAGGAAGTCGGCGGCGGATTGGAGGCCCTCGCGCGCCTTCAGAACGGGAACATGCCTGATCTCGTCCTGCTCGACTGGAAGATGCCGGGAATGAACGGCATCGAAGTTCTGCGCCAGCTTCGCGCAGCGCGGATCCTCGTGCCGGTGCTATTCCTGACGGTGCTGAGCGACCAGATGTACGAGGAGGCGGCACTCCAGGTCGGTGCAGTCGATTTCGTCGAGAAGCACCGGGCTTTCACAATCCTGCTGAAGCGCATCGAACTGATTCTGGCGGGAACCAAGACCGGGGCGCCGGCGTCGCCGGGCCAATCCGATGTCGGGTCGCTGCGCGTGGGCCCGCTGGAGCTTCGCTTCGACATCAACCGGGCGCTGTGGCGCGGCCAGAGGGCTGATCTCAGCCTGACCGAGTTCCGCGTCGTCAGCCGCCTCGCCTCCGCGGCTGGGGCGGACATCAGCCACCGCGAACTTTACGACATCGTCAAAGGCGAGGGCTTCATCGCCGGCCAGGGCCCCGAAGGCTATCGTGCCAACGTGCGCACCACCATCAAGCGGGTGCGCCAGAAGTTCAAGGCGGTGGATGCTTCATTCCAGCAGATCGAGACCTACAATGGATTCGGCTATCGCTGGAAGACCGAGGATCAGCTGGCGGACTGATTGGCCTCAGGCGCTGCGGGGCCTGCGGCACTCGATATCGGGCAAGCTCGCGGCCCTGGTCATCGTTTTCGTCGCGGTCCCCGTGGTGCTTTACACGGCCTTCCGGGAGGCCGATCAGGAAAAGCGCGCCCTGCTCCAGGAATCGATCCGTCAGCAGGGGCAGATCATCGCCGATCTGCTGCGGCCGAACCTGGAGCTCGCGGGAACCAACCCCGGCCTCCAGATCGGCCGCTGGCTTGCTGCCTTGTCGGTCCATGGCCTGCATGTGCGGGTTCTGCTCCGCCCGATCAGCACGCCGGGGCCCTTGCGCTTTTACTACATGGCCGCGGTGCCGCCCGGTTCTGCCGCCAGTCTCGATGCCGACAGCAGGCAGCTCAAAGCGGCCGGGGCCTTTGACCAATTGAACGACAGTTGCGAAGGCGGCTATCCGCTGAGCCTGCTCTATACCAACTATTCCGGCGAACAGGAGATCCTGACCTCCCTGACGCCGATCCGCAGCCCATCGGGTTGCTGGGTCGTGATCACGTCCAGTTCGCCTCAGGAGATCGGCGGCCTCGTCGCCGAGCGCCCCTATTGGAGCAGGCCCGAAGTGCAATTCGCCGGGCTCGTGTATTTTCTGATGGCGGCGGTCGTGCTGTGGCTCCTGCTCGGGCTGAAGAGCGAACTCGGCCGGTTTGCGGACCAGGCTCGGCGCATCCGGCGCCGACGTGGCGGCCCGCGGTTCGCCGACGTGAACCAGGTGCCCGAACTGGCGAGTGTGGCCGAAACTCTGGACAACATGGTCCGCTCCCTCGAGCAGTCCGCGCGCGCGGTTCGCGACGCGGCCGAGGAGACCGCCCATGCCCTGAAGAGCCCGATCGGCATCGTGGCGCAGTCGATCGAGCCCTTGCGCGCCCGGGTCGCCGCCGGCGACGTCGAAGGCCGGCGCGCGATCACCTTCATCGACCGCAGCATCGAGCGGCTGGGGAATCTTGTCGGGGTGGTGCGCGAGCTGGGCGAGGCGACCGCGGAGCTGATCGACCAGGAGCGCGGGCAATGTGAGCTTTCGACGCTGCTCGCCGGCATGCTGGGCGAATACAAATCCGTCGCCAGGCATGCGGGCGTTGCCCTTGTCGACCGGATTTCCCCGGGCATCGTGGTCGAAGGCGGCGATTCGGTGCTGGAACCGATTGTCGAGAATATCCTCGACAACGCCCTCAGCTTCTGCCGAGCAGGCGGCAGCATCTGGGTCGCCCTCGAAGGCCGGGAGCGCGACTGCCGATTCGTGGTCGAGGATGAAGGCCCGGGCGTGGGAGAAGCCGAGCTGGGGCACCTGTTCGATCGGTATTATTCCTCGCGGCCGACGGCGGGTCCTGGCGCGCCCACGGAAGGCGACCGGTCCGATCATTTCGGCATCGGCCTCTGGATCGTGCGCCGCAATGTCGAAGCCTTGGGCGGGCGGGTCTTTGCCGAAAATCGGCAGCCGTCCGGACTACGGGTCGTTGTGATACTGCCGCTGGCGAGGTAAGGCGGTCGCGGGCGCCGACCCGTCAGCTCACGGCCGGTGAATCCACCGGCGCCACTGGCGGGCAACCGTGAGCACCGCGGCCAAACCCAGGAAGACGAAGCTGACGAGCCGAGCCCAAAGGGCGTCGGGCGCGCCTTGATCCATGAATCCGATCGAGGCGGCGGCCACGGCGACAATGACGAACACGACGGGCCAATAGAAACTCATGGCCGCGACCGGACGCCAGCGACCGGCCAACACGGGTTCGGCGCGGCCAAGATGCAATACATAAATACTAGATGTACATAGCCAAGACCTTCTTTCGAGTGTCATTGTCGTGAGCGGGCCGAATATTCGGGTGACAATTTCCAGGTACCACCCATGTCAATTCTGGGCCCGGGCAAGACGAGGGCCGGCGAGCGTCGTGCGCACGGGCCCTTTCGCCGCAGAGCAGCTGTCCCCCTCCTCAGATGAGGCCGCGCGGCGCAGGCGGGCGAGCGTCGCCTGATAGGGTTCAATCGGCTCCAGCGTCGACAGATCTATGATCTGTACGAAGCAAAGTTTTCCTTCCCGTTCCTGCCTGTCGGCCAGGTCCGCCATGACCGCCTCGACGGACTCCCGGGGCGCGGTCAATTCCTGCCCCGCAGGGCGGCGCCGATCGCCGAAGCCGTAGACAGCGACAAACCGGCGCGTTTCGTTGCCGGCCGCGTTCGCTATTTTCATGGGAACCCTCCTGTCACGGACAACTCGAACAAGCGAGGTGCCTTGGAACTACTTGGACGAAGACATGGCCGAATCCTGGATAAGCTTCCTGCGGCCATTGCCCACTTCCAGCGCCGGCGGCGGCAGGTCGGGCGCAAGGCTGCTCTCCAGGGCCTGCAGGAAGCTCGCGCGCCAGGTCTTTATGGTGTTGCGCGTTACCACCTCCATGAGCGCACGCCAGCGGGCGAGGCGCTGGTCCGCCGGCATGGTCAGCGCAAGATGAAGGGCGCCGGCCAATTCATCGATGTCGTATGGATTGACGATGAGGGCGCCCGTCAGCTCGTCCGCCGCGCCGGCGAAGCGTGAGAGCACCAGCACCCCTGGATCGGCCGGGTCCTGGGCGGCGACGTATTCCTTGGCGACGAGGTTCATGCCATCGCGAGTCGGCGTGACGAAGCCGACGCGGGCGAGCCGCAGATAGCCGGCCAGCACATTGCGGGGGAAGGACTTGTTCAAATAGCGCACCGGCGTCCAGTCGGCCTCGGCGAATTTGCCGTTGACCCGGCCGGCCAAGCCCTCGACTTCCCGCCGAAGCGCGCGGTACTGCGCCACTTCGCCCCGGGAAACAGGGGCAATCTGCAGCAAGGTGACGCGCGACCGGTGCTCCGGCCAACGGGCCAACAGCTCCTGGAAGGCCTCGAGACGGTTGGCGAGGCCCTTGCTGTAGTCCAGGCGATCGACGCCGATCACCAGGCTCCGGTTGGCGAGGCTGTCTCGCAGGCGCACCGTCTCAGGACGCACCATGGCCTTTTCGGCAATCCTGGCAAAGCGTTCGGCGTCGATGCCGATGGGAAAGGCGGCAATGCGGCCCTTCTGTCCCAAGGCCTCGATCCGGTCGTCCGCGAGCGCCTGACCGCTTGCTTCCTCGATGAAGTAACGCTGGAGCCTGCGCACATCGGCGGCGGTCTGCAGACCCGTCAAGTCGTAGGCCAAAAGATCAGCCGCCAGGCGCTTATGCTCCGGCAGGGTGACGAACAACTCAGGCGCCGGGAAGGGAATGTGCAGGAAGAAGCCGATGCGGTTGGCGACGGCGAGCTTGCGCAGCTCGGTCGCTAGCGGAATGAAATGATAGTCATGGACCCAGATGAGGTCGTCGGGCAGCAGCAATGGCTTCAGGCTTTGCGCGAACCAGCTGTTGACGCGCAGATAGCCCTCGAAGGCAGCGCGCCGGTAGAGCGAGAGCCCCGGCCGGTGGTGAAACAACGGCCACAGCGCGCCGTTGGCGTATCCGATGTAGAATTCCCGGTAGTCCGCTGCATTGATGTCGACGGCCGCATAGGTGACCTTGCCGGCCGAAAGCAGCCGTGGCTCGCCTGCGGGACCCTCCGTGGTTTCCCCGCTCCAGCCGAGCCACAGACCGCCGCGCCGGGCGAGCGCATCGCGCAGGCCGACGGCCAACCCGCCCGCCCGGGCCGACTTCTCCCCAGGCAGCGCCAAGCGGTTCGAGAGGATCACCAGCCGCGCCAAAACGCCTCCTCCCAGCTTTTCGAAAGCCGCATCGCGCACAGGATGAGTCCGACCAGGGAGTAGGTCTGGGGATAGTTGCCCCACAATTCGCCGGTCGCCGGATCCAGGTCCTCCGACAGCAAGCCGACATGATTGCGCCGGGCCAGCACGCCTTCGAACAGGGCTCGCGCCTCGTCGCGCCGGCCGACGGCGGCAAGCGCGTCGATGTACCAGAAGGTGCAGACGATGAACGACGTCTGGGGCAGGCCGAAGTCGTCGGGCGCGGCGTAGCGGAAGAGATGATCCCCCCGGCGTAGCTCGCGCGTGATCGTTTCCAGGGTTGTGAGGTAGCGGGGATCGGAGGCAGCGACCAGCCCGATTTCCTGGAGCAGCAACAGGCTGGCATCCACATCGCGCCCGCCGAAGACGCTGACGAAGGAGCCGACATCGCTATTCCAGGCCCGGGCCAGGATGCGCTGGCGGATCCCGTCCGCCTCGGCCCGCCAACGCCGGCCTCGGGTCTCATCGCCGAGTGCTTCGCCGATCTTGGCCAACCGGTCGCAAGCGGCCCAGCAAAGCGCGGCGGAATGGGTGTGGATCGCGCGCCGCCCGCGGAATTCCCAGATCCCCGCGTCCTCGCGAAAGGCGTAGCGGGCTGCACGCACGCCCAGGCGCTCGAGCCGCTGATAGAGGTCGCCGTCACCGCGCCTCGGCAGGCGCCGGTCGAAGAACATCTGGGCCGCGGCCAGGATGACGCTGCCGTAGCTGTCGTTCTGGACTTGGCCCTCAGCCAGATTGCCGACCCTGACCGGCCCCATGGCACGATAGCCCTTCAGCGTCGTCACCTCCCGCTCCTCCAGCGTCTGGTCGGGCAGGATGCCGTAGACGGGCTTCAGATCCGCCTCGGCATCGCGCGCCGCGATGGTGGTGATGTAGCCGAGGAAATCCTCCATGGTGCGGGTGGCGCCCAGCCGATTGAGGGCGTGCACGGCAAGATAGGCATCGCGCAGCCAGCAGGCGCGATAGTCCCAGTTCCGTCCGCTGTCGGGTGCCTCGGGAATCGAAGTGGTCAGCGCGGCGACGATGGCGCCGGTGTCCTCGAAGCTGCACAGCTTGATGGTGATCGCGGCGCGGATCACCGCTTCCTGCCATTCGAAGGGCACGGAAAGGTAGCGCACCCATTCGACCCAATAGTCCAGGGTGCGCTCGAGAAAATCGCGCACCCGATGGCCGATGGAAGCCGGCACGGTCTCGTCGGGGCCGAGCATGAGGTTCAAGGGCCCGGCAAGAGCGAAGGCGGATTCGGATTCGAGATAGGAAATCGGCGCGTCGGTGGTGAGGCGCAACACCAGATCGCCCGCCACGTAGCGCACATGGTTGCTGCCGAAGGTGCGTTGGGGCTTCTGGCGGCCATGGTCGAACAGCGGTCTGGTGCGTATCCGGATCATCGGCAGGCCCGAGATCGGTTCGATCCGGCGTACCAGCATCGCCGGCCGGTACACCCGGTCGTATTGCTTGAAGCGCGGGGCGAAATCGGTGATGCGAAGCGCCGCGCCTGCGGAATCCCTCAGCGTCGTCGTCAACACCGCGGTGTTGTCCAGGTAGCTCTGGTCGCCGCCGGCGAAATTCTCCAATGCCACCTCGGCGAATCCGTCGGCCGGGTCCTCGCCGTCGAGCAGCGCCGAGAACACCGGATCGCCGTCGAAGCGCGGCAGGCAATGCCAGACGATCCGCCCACGCCGGTCGATGAGGGCGGCGACGATGCTGTTGCCGATGACGCCGAGGTCGAGGCCGGTCACGGCCAGTTCTCCTGGTTCAGCCGGCCGGGCAGGTCGCTGAGCCAGGCGCGGACGTCGGCCGGTCCGCCGAAAGCCGCCCGCTCGCCCCCGACGCGCAAGGCCAGCCCGCCCAGGCGTTCGGCGGCGGCGAACCCGTCCATGTCCGTCTCGTCGTCGCCGATGAAGATGGGAAGCCGGCCCGTGAAACCGGGCTTGCCCATGAAGGCTTCGACGGCCGTTCCCTTGCCGTAGCGCGGGTCGCGGATTTCCATCACCATCTTGCCCTGGCCCAGATGAAGACCGCTGCCGGATGCGGCGAGAATTCCCGCGAGTTGTCGTTTCAACGGCTCGCCCGCCGAGGGCGCGGCACGGAAATGAAGGGCGAGGGTCTGGCCTTTGTCCTCGACATCGACGCCGGGAAAGGCGCTTGCCGCTCGCAGAACCATGCTGCGGAGCGCGGCGCCGATCGGCGCGGTCGGCAAGCGGAACGCCGCCTCTGCCGGCGACAGGCGCAGCTCCGCCCCGTGCTGTCCGGCGGCCGGGAGCTTCAAGGGCTGAAGAAGGTCATCCAGCACGGCGATGGGCCGGCCGGTCACGATGGCGAGCGCGCCATCGAGTTTGCCTGCGGCGATGGTCAGGTCTTCGATCAGTCCGTCGGGCCGCAAGACCTTGTCCGGGGCCTCGGCAAGATCGAGAAGCGTACCGTCGAGATCGAGAAACAGGGCCCAGGACCGTTTCGGCATGAAGCTCGCGCCTCCTCCTAGACTGTCTCTGCGCTGGACAACTCCGGCCGCCGGCCAGAGGCTTCTAATGGGCGAAACCGGGCGCGCCAATCGCAACGGCACCCGACGAGAGATTCACATGATCAGAGATATAGTCGTATGCGGATCGGTCAATCGCGCTTCGCAGCTATTCCCCGCCCGCATGATTTTGTCATGCAGGATTTTGCCACAGCGATACTTGTCGAATGCTTCAGGACGCCGGCAACAGGACCATGCGCTTGCGCTTCAGGCGCCGCAACGGAGCGGCAGCGTAGATCTCCTTGCTGGCCTCGATCAGCAGGACGCCGGCAAAACGCGGACACCAGCGCCGGCCGATCCGCTCCCAGGCCGAGGCCGAACGCAGCAGCGTCGGCGAGGCGATCGGCGGCAAGTAGAGGGCGCGGGCGGTCGCCGTTGGCGTGAACAGGCTGTCGCGCAGGAGCCTCGTCAACTGGGAGAGGGAGAACGGCTGCCCCTGGCCGAACGGCGTGCGGTCGCTGCGCGACCACAGCCCGCGCCGGGCCGGCGCCACGACCAGGAGCCGGCCATCGTCCGCCAGCAGCCGCCAGATCTCGCGCAGCATCTCATTGGGCGGCTCGCCGAATTCGAGGCCGTGGACTAGCAGCACTCGTTCGAAGCTGCGGTCGGCGAAAGGCAGATCGGTCTCGTCAGCCAGCAGGGTCAGGCCCCGCGCGCCCTCGGGCCAGGGCAACGCCCCCTGCCCCGCCGGCATGGCCGCGATGCTGCGCCCGGCTTCGGCGCGGAAGGCCGCGAGATAGGGCGTGGCGTAGCCGAGGCCCAGCACCCTTTGTCCCCTGAGATCAGGCCAGATCTCGCGCATGCGCTGGCCGATCGCCTGGCGCGCCCATTGGCCGAGCGGTGCCGCATAGAAGGCCTGAAGATCGACGACGTCATTCCACATTGGTCAGGGCCACATTCGTCGGGGCACGCATGCAAAATCGGCCTGCTCTTGGCTCTACTACGCCGCAGCGTCGAATGCTAGGCTCCGGCCCCATGGAAATCGCTCTCGTCCCCCTGTTGACCGACAACTACGGCTACCTCCTTCACGACTCGAACAGCAAGGAGACGGCCATCGTCGATCCGTCCGAGGCGGCGCCGGTGCTGGAGGCCGCGGCCGCGCGCGGCTGGCGGCTTACCCATATCCTCAACACCCACCATCATCCCGACCACAGCGGCGGCAATCTCGGCATCAAGCAGGCGACGGGCGCCAAGGTGGTCGGGCCGGCGCCGGATCGCGAGCGCATCCCCGGGATCGACGTGGCGCTTAGCGAAGGCGAGCGCTTTCGCCTGGGGAGCGCAGAGGCCGAGGTGCTGTTCATTCCCGGCCACACCAAGGGCCATATCGCCTTTCATTTCGCCGGCGAACGGGCCGTCTTCTGCGGCGATACGCTGTTCTCGCTGGGCTGCGGGCGGATGTTCGAAGGCACGCCGCCCATGATGTGGGCCTCCTTGGACAAGCTGCGCAAGCTGCCCGGAGAGACGCGGATATTCTGCGGCCATGAGTATACCCAGGCGAACGCGCGCTTTGCCGTCAGCATCGATCCCGGCAATCCGGTGCTTCGGGCGCGCGAACGCCAGGTGGCGGAACTCAGGAGCGCCGGGCGTCCGACCATCCCTTCGACCATGGCCGAAGAGCGGGAAGCCAATCCGTTCCTGCGTGCCGACAATGCCGCCCTTGCCGCCGCCATCGGAATGCCCGGCGCCGCACCTCATGAAGTGTTCGGCGAAATCCGCCGGCGCAAGGATAGTTTCCGCTAGTTTCCAGAGGAGAGCCGCTTCGATGAAACTCCGCTATTCGCCGACCAGCCCGTATGTCCGCAAGGTGCTCGTGGCCGCCATCGAGACCGGCCTCGATAAGCGTATCGAACTTGTGACCACCTCGACCACCGATCCGGCGAGCGGACTGATCAATGACAATCCGCTGGGCAAGGTGCCGGCCCTCCAGCTCGACGACGGAAGCTCGCTCTACGATTCGCCGGTGATCTGCGAATACCTGGATAGTCTTCATAGCGGGCCGAAATTGATCCCGGCCAGCGGCGCTCAACGCTGGACTGTGCTCCGCCGCCAGGCGCTGGCCGACGGCTTCATGGATGCAGCCGTGCTCAGACGGGGCGAGTTCGTGCGTCCGGACGGCGAGAAGTCGCCCACCTTCCTCGCCCTCCAGCGCCAGAAGATGGCATCGGCGGCCGACGCCCTGGAGAAGGAGGCCGCGAGCTTCGGCACGGCCATCGATATCGGCCTCATCAGCATCGCGTGTGCCCTCGGCTATGCCGATTTCCGCCATGCCGCCGACGAATGGCGCAAGGGCCGGCCTGCCCTCGCCAAATGGTATGAAGGCTTCGCCAAGCGTCCCTCCATACAGAGGACGGCGCCGCCTGCGCAATGAGCAGGCCGGTCTCCGACACCGCCTCCGCCCTCATCGCCAAGCTCGGCCTCGAGCCTCATCCCGAAGGCGGCTATTACCGGGAGACCTATCGCCATCGACCCCCAGATGGGGGGCGCGGTCATGCGACCCTGATCTACTATCTGCTCCAGGCGGGCGAGCTTTCCCACTGGCATCGGGTCATCGACGCCATCGAGATCTGGCTGTTCCAGGCGGGCGCTCCTTTCGAGCTCGGCCTGTCGCCCGATGGCGAGCGACGCGACTACCGGCGCCTCGGCACCGATGTCGCCAACGACGAAGAGCCCCAGATCGAGATTCCCGCCGGCGTCTGGCAATCGGCCCGCAGCCTCGGGCTTTACAGCCTCGCCGCCTGCATGGTGGTGCCGGCCTTCGATTTCGCGAGCTTCGAGATGGCGCCGCCTGGCTGGGCGCCGGGGACGACCGGCCCCGTATTGCGCAGCCGAGCTCCACGCATCAACAGACTGGGTATCCGATCCGGCCGAATGCGCGCCAAACCATAGCAAGCGGCGCGGGTTCCGTCGGCGGGATGATCCATGGACCTGAAACGCCGGCAAGGAGGCAAACCTTGAGACTCACAGACTATGAAGTCCTTACCTTCGACACCTACGGCACGCTCATCGATTGGGAGACGGGCATTTACACCGCGCTCGGCCCCCTCATTGCGATGTTGGACGATGCTCCCACGCGCGACCGGGTGCTGGAGCTTTTCGCAGAGGCGGAAGCAGCGCAGCAGACCGAGACGCCCAGCATGATCTACAGCGAACTTCTGTCGACCGTTTACCGGACGATGGCAAGGAACTGGGCAGTCAAAGTCGACCCCGAGGAGTCAGCGCGTTTTGGCGCGTCGGTCAAGGATTGGCCGGCCTTCGCCGATTCTCGCGCATCGCTCCAATATCTGAAGCGGCACTACAAGCTGGTCACGCTCACCAACTGCGATCGTATCAGCTATCGGGGGAGTGCCGAGCGTCTT
>DATNJA010000311.1:0-10250 GCA_035604155.1 Candidatus Udaeobacter sp.
GCCGGCGGTTATCTCACCCGCGACAGCCGCGTGGTCGAGCGCAAGAAGTATGGCCGCTCCGGCGCGCGACGCAGCTTCCAGTACTCGAAGCGCTAGGGACGAAACCCAACCTGTGTTGGAATGGGGGCGTCCCGCAGGGACGCCCCTTTTCGTTGGAGGTGCCGGGATATGGCCATGAAGAATCGGGTGCGGATCGGAATCCTGGGTGCGAGTGGCTACACGGGCGCGGAGCTCCTGCGGCTGCTGGCGCGCCATCCCGGGGTCGAAATCCGCTTGCTGACGGCCGACCGGCAGGCGGGCAAGCCGCTGGGAGAGATTTTTCCGCATCTGGGCGGGCTTCCTCTGCCCTTGCCGGTGAAGGTCGAAGAGGCCGACTGGTCGGCGGTGGAACTGGTCTTCTGCTGCCTGCCTCACGGCACGACCCAGGACGTGATCGCGAAGCTGCCTAGCCACCTGAAGGTGGTCGACCTCTCGGCCGATTTCCGTCTCGCCGACATAGGCACCTATGCCGAATGGTATGGCCACGTCCATCGCGCGCCCGAGCTGCAGATTGAAGCCGTCTATGGCCTGACCGAGCTCGCCCGCGCAGCCGTGATCAAGGCGCGGCTGGTGGCCAATCCCGGCTGCTATCCGACCTCCGCGCAGTTGCCTCTGATCCCCCTCATCGAGGCCGGGCAGATCGACGGCGACGACATCATCATCGACGCCAAGTCGGGCGTCAGCGGCGCCGGGCGCGATGCCAAGCAGCAGAACCTTTATGCCGAAGTGAGCGAAGGAATTCACGCCTATGGCGTCGCTGGCCATCGCCATGCCCCGGAGATCGAGCAGGGGCTCTCGAGCGCGGCCGGGAAGCAGGTGAAAGTCAACTTCACGCCCCACCTTGTGCCGATGAGCCGCGGCATTCTTTCCAGCATCTATGTCAGGCTGGCCGGCGGTGCCACGGCCGATGCCCTGCGCGAGACCCTGGCACAACGCTACGCCGGCGAGGCCTTCCTTCGGGTCTTGCCGGCGGGCCAGGCCCCCGCCACGCGCCATGTCCGCGGCTCCAATCATTGCCTGATGGCGGTGTTCGCCGACAGGCTGCCCGGCCGGGCGATCCTGCTTTCGGTCATCGACAACCTAGTCAAGGGCGCCTCGGGCCAGGCGGTGCAGAACATGAACCTGATGACCGGCTGGCCGGAAACCACGGCCCTCGAACAGGAAGCCTTGTTCCCATGAAGCCGCTCATCCTCTCATATCGGGGCAAGCATCCGCGCATCGCGGCCGACGCCTATGTCGCGCCAGGCGCGGTCATCATCGGTGACGTCGTGATCGGCGCGCGCGCCAACATCTGGTTCGGCTGCGTGCTGCGCGGGGATTCCAACAGCATCCTTGTCGGGCCCGAGACCAATATCCAGGACGGCACCGTCATCCATGTGAACGAGGCGCCGGCGGGTCTCGATCCGGCCACGCCGGGCTATCGGGTCAGCATCGGTGCCGGCGTCACCATCGGCCACATGGCCCTCATCCATGCCTGCACCTTGGAGGACGGCAGCTTCATAGGCATGCGGGCGGCCGTCATCGATGGCGCCGTGGTAGAATCGGGTGCGATGGTGGCGGCGGGCGCCCTCGTCACGCCCAACAAGCGGGTCAAGAAAGGCGAACTCTGGGCCGGGAGCCCGGCGAAGTTCTTCCGGGCACTCACGCCCGTCGACCTCGCCGACTTCGAGGCCACGGCCCGACACTACTGCGATCTGGCTGACGAGTATCGCCAGGCGGGCTGAATGGACCATGGCCAGAAGAACCAGGCGGACCAGGCGCCCCACTCCGCGCAACCCCTTCGCCATCGTCCTCAGACGTCGCAAGGCGGGACCCGAGAAATCCCCGCGCGCCTACCGGCGTAAACCCAAGCATGGAGAGAAAGCGGTCGAGCCTGAGCCAACCGACGGCTAGGCCTGTCAATGCAGCGAGACGCCCGTGGCCTGTTCGATCGGGCCTTGCGCGCCCGAGAGGTCGAAATCGGCGGTCTTCTGGCTGCCGTCGGCATCGAGGTAGGTGACGCTGAGGCTCTTGCCGCGCATCCACTTTGCCAAGTGGTCGCCGGCATCGACGGTCTCCTGGTTCGAGGACCAGATCAGCCAGAAGCAGGCCCGCCCGGCGACGAAGCCCCAAAGCGACCCCTGCTTCTCGCCTTCACGACGGACGAGCTCGGTGTCGATGGGCTCGCCGCTGTCGATGCGGTAGCTGGGCATCCGGCCGGCGAATTCGTCGCCTTCGACGAGATGCAGCTCGGCAAAAATCAGGCTGCGGTCTTCGAGGCGTTTGGCCCAGATGAACAGCATTTCCCCATTGGCGTTGGTCGTCGCCGCGGCCTTGCCCTCGGAATCGCCGCCGGGCGCAGGTCCGACCGTCCACTCGTCGGCCAGCGCCGGACCCCAGAGACCGCAGAGCAGGATCAGGCCAAGGATGGCGCTCATGCGGCGGCAGGTGACGAAGCGGGCGAGCGGCATGGCGCTACTCGAGGCTATTCCTTGGCGCGAACCTTCGCATAGCTTCCAGGCGCATCCTCGATCGGCTTCAGTTTGCCGTCGCCTGGCTTGCGCGCCTTGACCTTGCCGCCAGAAAATTCGGCGACCCACTCGTTCCAGCCCGGCCACCAGGAGCCGGGGCGCTGGCTCGACGTCGCCAGCCACTGCTCCGGGTCGGGCGGGTTGTTGTCGCTGGTCCAATAGTGATACTTGCCGGCCGCCGGCGGGTTGACGACGCCTGCGACATGGCCCGAGGCCGCGAGCACGAAGCGCACCGGCCCTTTGTAGAACTGGGTCGCGGCATAGGTCGATTTCCACGGCGCGATGTGGTCTTCCTTGGTGGAGAGGATGAAGCAGGGTTGACGGATCTTGCGCAGGTCGATGGGCGTGCCGTTGAGTACGAGCGCGCCCGGCTTCACCAGCTGGTTCTCCTGATACATGCGCCGGAGGTAGTAGCTGTGCATCGCCGCCGGCATGCGCGTCGAATCCGCGTTCCAGTAGAGGAGATCGAACGGGAAGGGTTCCTTGCCCAGGAGGTAGTTATTGACCACGAAGGACCAGATCAGGTCATTGGCGCGCAGCATGTTGAAGGTATTGGCCATGGCGCTGCCTTCGAGGTAGCCCTTCTCCTTCATCCGGGACTCGAGGGATTGGAGCTGCTCCTCGTCGATGAAGACGCCGAGCTCGCCGGGTTCCGTGAAATCCACCAGCGTGGTGAGGAATGTCGCCGAGACGACGCCCTTCATCTTCCTCGCCGCCATGTACGCGAGCGTGCAGGCAAACAAGGTGCCGCCGAGGCAATAGCCGATGACGTTGATCTCCTTCTCGCCGGTGGCCTGCTCGATGGCGCCGAAGGCCGCGAGCGGGCCTTCCAGCATGTAGTCATCGAAGGTCTTGGCCGAGAGCGTCTCGTCCGGATTGACCCAGGAAACAATGAAGACCGTGTGGCCCTGGTCGACGGCCCATTTGATGAAGGAGTTTTTCTCGCGAAGGTCGAGGATGTAGTATTTGTTGATCCAGGGCGGGATGATGAGCAGCGGCCTGCGGTTCACCTCCGCCGTCGTGGGCGCATATTGCAGCAGCTGCATCAAGTCGTTCTGAAAGACGACCTTGCCCGGAGTGACGGCGACATTCTTGCCGACCTCGAAGGCCGTGGGGTCGGTCATGCTGATCTGGAGCTGACCCTTGCCGCGCTCCAGGTCGCCCAGCAGGTTCTCCAGGCCCTTAAGCAGGTTTTCGCCGCCGCTTTCCATGGTCGTGCGAAGCACTTCCGGGTTCGTCAGGACGAAATTGCTCGGGGCGAGCGCGTCGACGAACTGGCGGGTATAGAAATCCACCTTCTTGGCGGTCTTCGGATCGAGGCCCTCGACGGCGCGGACGGTCGATTGCACCCAACGGGCGCTCAAGAGGTAGGACTGCTTGATGAAGTCGAAGACCTCGTTCTCCTGCCAGGCGGAGTCGTTGAATCGCCGGTCGTCGGCCGCGGGCTTGATGACCGGCGCCGTTCCCTGGCCGGACAGGCGCTGCGCGGCCGATTGCCACAGCTGCATGTAGTCCTGCCAGAGATTAACCTGGGCCTCCATGAGCTTGGCCGGATTGGCCATCATGCGGGCCGTCATTTCCATGAAGGCCCGGCCGATGCTCATCGGGTCGCCCATGCTGGCGGCCGCCGATCCTTCGGCGGCGCCCTCCGCTTGGCGCTGGACGAAATCGGCAACGAGCCGCTGAGACTGCTCGGCGATCCGAGCCATGGCGCGCGACAGTTCGATCGGGTCCGGCAGCTTCGCGTCCGGAGCCTGTTGATCGGCCATGTACGCTTCCTCTATGATCTTTTTCGACGGAAGTTCCTGTGCTTTCCGCAACATAACCACGCACCGCTGGCAAGACAACCGGGACCGAGAGTGGAATGAACCGATCTTGGCAAGCCCGTCTGGCCGGGAGCGCGCTGCGGCGGGGGCTTCTGGCGACAGGGCTGGCGGGTTGTCTGGCGGGCTGCGGCATGTTCGGGGGGGACAGCAGCAGCGCCCAACCTGCCGCGCCCGCCGCAAGCTATCCCAACCTGGGCACCGTGCCCCCATCCGCGCCGGCGACCTCATCTTCGGCCGAGCGCCAGCAGATCACCGCCGGCCTGGTGGCCGACCAGCAGAACGCGGCCTACAGCGACCAGCCGCTGACGGCCCAGTCGGAGCAGCAGACCAGCACGCCGCCAGCTCCGGTCACGACCATCACGCCGCCGTCGGCGACCGCCGCCGACACGTCCGGATCCCAGAACCAGGCTCCGAGCGCCTCGACGGCTACGCAAGCGGCGACGGCGCCTGCGGAATCCACATCAGCGGCGTCTTCCACTGCTCCGGCAGCAACCAATCCCCCCCCAGTGCCTGCTCTGGCGCAGACTCAGATCCCGGCGGCGCCTCAGCCCACCGCGGGGATCACACCCTTGGCGCCGCCGCCCAATCCCATGCCTGCGGCTCCGCCCGCGATGCAGACGGCGAGCGCCTGGCCCCAGGCGCCGGTCAACGTGGACCAGGCCCAGCTGGGCGGAGCGCCGCCGCGCGAACAGCTCTATCCGGCCCCCAACGCACCGTTCTACGGCGCTCCAACAGGAGGCGCGCCGGCCTATGGCACCGCATATTCGGCTTCCGTTCCAGCCGCCTTGCCGCCGGCCGGAGCGCCAATCGCGGTCATCTTTTTCCAGGACTCGTCGTCGGCTCTCTCGAATCGGGCCATGAGCGTGCTCAAGGATGTGGCGCTGATCCAGCGACAGCAAGGCGGCCAGATTCGCCTCGTTGGGCATGCCAGCGAGCGCACCGCGGCAGTGAACTATGGAGATCACGACGCGATCAATCAAAAATTGTCAACCGCCAGGGCCAATTCCGTCGCCCGCGCCTTGATCGGTTTCGGGGCGCCCCAGGGGACCATCAGCGTCTCGGCCGTCGGCGCGCAGCAGCCGGTCTACTACGAGTTCATGCCCACGGGCGAAGCCGGCAATCGTCGCGTCGAAGTCTTCCTATATCGCTGAGTTGGGTCGCCCCGCAGAAATCATGACGGCGCCACTTCGAATAGCCATCGCCGGACTTGGCACGGTGGGTGCGGGCACGGTCAAGCTCCTGGAAACCCACGCCGACGACCTGGCGAAGCGCTGCGGACGGCGGATCGAGATCGCCGCCGTGTCGGCCCGGCACCGAGCTCGTGACCGGGGTGTCGACCTGTCGTCCTATCGCTGGTTCGACGATGCGCGGGAGATGGCCGAGCTGCCGGAGGTGGACGTGATCGTCGAGCTGATCGGGGGTGCCGACGGCAAGGCGCGCGAACTCCTGGAATATGCAATCGCCCGCGGCAAGCACGTAGTCACGGCGAACAAGGCGCTGCTGGCCCATCGCGGCACCGCGCTCGCCCGCATGGCCGAGGCCAAGTCTGTCCAGCTCGGCTATGAGGCGGCCGTCGCCGGGGGCATTCCCATCATCAAGACCCTGAGGGAAGGACTGGCCGGCAATCGGATCGACCGCGTCTACGGCATCCTCAACGGAACCTGCAACTACATCCTGACAACCATGCGCGAGACCGGCCGGGATTTTTCCGATGTGCTGGCCGACGCCCAGCGCCTGGGCTACGCGGAAGCCGATCCCAGCTTCGACGTGGACGGGATCGACGCTGCCCATAAGCTTTCCATCCTCTCGGGCGTCGCCTTCGGCTGTGAGATCGACTTCGCCGGCGTCCACGTCGAGGGCATCCGACAGGTTTCCGCCCTCGATATCGCCTTTGCCGGCGAGCTTGGCTATCGGATCAAACTGCTGGGATTCGCCCGGCCGACGGAAGCGGGCATCGAGCAGCGGGTCCACGCTTGTATGGTCCCGGTCGGGAGTTCCATTGCCAATGTGGAAGGCGTCTACAACGCCGTCGTGACCGAAGGGGATTTCGTCGGCCGCAACCTCTGCGAAGGGCGCGGTGCGGGCGCAGGGCCGACCGCATCGGCGGTCGTTTCCGACCTCGTCGACATCGCCCGCGGACACAGTCAGCCGACCTTTTCGGTTCCAGCGACGGAGCTGCGCCGGCTGCCCGCCGCGCCCATGGCCCGCCATCGCGGCGCCTATTACATCCGTCTCATGGTGGTTGACAAACCGGGCGTCATCGCCGACGTCACGGCGGCGTTGCGCGACCAGGAAGTCTCGCTGGAATCCATGCTCCAGCGCGCGCGTGCGCCGGGCGAGGCGGTGCCGGTCGTGCTGACCACCCATGAGACCGAGGAGGCCGCCATGCGTCGCGCGCTGGATCGCATTGCGCAGCTGGACTCCGTAACCGAGCCACCGCATATGATTCGCATCGAAGCGCTCTAATGGGCGCGACAACGATAATCGGCAATCGGGAGGCAAATATCATGGCCAAGTTGAGCATGGACCGCAATCTGGCCCTGGAGGCGGTGCGGGTCACGGAGGCGGCGGCGCTGGCGGCCTCCATGCTCATGGGCCGGGGCGACGAGAAGGCGGCCGATCAGGCGGCGGTGGATGCCATGCGCCGCGCCCTCAACAGCCTCGCCATCGACGGCACGGTGGTGATCGGCGAAGGCGAGCGGGACGAGGCGCCCATGCTCTATATCGGCGAAAAGGTCGGTGCCGGAGGGCCACCCATAGACATCGCCCTCGATCCCCTGGAAGGCACGACGATCACCGCCAAGGGCGGGCCCAACGCGCTGGCGGTGGTTGCCATGGCCGAGGCCGGCGGCTTCCTCAATGCGCCGGACGTGTACATGGACAAGATCGCGGTCGGGGCGGGCCTGCCCGACGAAGTGGTCGATCTCGACGCCAAGCCGGAGGAAAACCTGAAGAATCTGGCGAAAGCCAAGAAGCTGGAAATCCCCGACATCGTCGCCTGCATCCTCGACCGGCCTCGCCACAGCGAGTTGATCCAGCGCGTTCGGGCCGCCGGCGCGCGAATCATGCTGATCTCGGATGGCGATGTCAGCGGCGTCATCGCGACATCCCGGCCGGAAAGCGGCGTCGATATCTACATGGGCAGCGGCGGGGCGCCGGAAGGCGTGCTGGCCGCCGCGGCCTTGCGATGCATCGGCGGCCAGATGCAAGGACGGCTCCTGTTCCGCAACGATGAGGAGAGAACGCGCGCCCGGCGTCTTGGCATCGAAGATCTGGATCGCAAATACCGGCTCCTCGATCTGGCGAAGGGGAACGTCATGTTCGCGGCGACCGGCGTTACCGACGGGACCATGCTGCGTGGCGTGCGGCGCGAAGGTGCCAGCGGCTATACCCACTCCATGGTCATGCGCTCGAAGACGGGCACGGTCCGTCTGATCGAAGCGCATCATAACTGGAGCCGCAAACCCGGCTTCGAGAGTTGAGCGGCGCCCCGCGCCCAAGGCCCAGGTGAACGAAGCTTTTCTCGGCGTCGAGCGTTCACTCACCGGCCGGCGATGGCGGGGGCGGCCAAGCGATGAGCGCATGGGGCTCGCCATCGCGCAGCGCTTCTCCCTGCCGGAGATCGTGGGGCGGCTGCTGGCAGGGCGCGGCATCGGGCCCGAGGCGGTTGAGGGTTTTCTCAACCCCAGACTGCGCGACCTCCTGCCGGACCCCTCGCAATTCAAGGACATGGACAAGGCGGCCGAACGCCTTGCCCGCGCCGTCGAGGCCGGCGAGGGGATCGCGGTCTTCGGGGACTACGATGTGGACGGCGCAACCTCGGCCGCACTTCTTTCCCGCTTCTTCGCCGGCGCGGGGCGGGCGGTTCGCGTCTATATCCCGGACCGCATGAAGGAAGGTTACGGGCCCAATCTGCCGGCACTTCTGAAGCTGAAGGCCGAAGGGATTGCCGTCGCCATCACGGTGGATTGCGGCATCACGGCCTACGATGCGCTGGCAGGCGCGGCCGAGGCCGGGCTCGAGACAATCGTCGTCGATCACCATGCGGCCGAGGCCACGCTTCCGCGGGCCACGGCCGTCATCAACCCGAATCGGCTCGACCAGGCGCGGGGCCACGGCCAGCTCGCCGCCGTGGGCGTCGCCTTCCTGCTGGCCGTCGCGGTCAACCGGGCGCTGCGCCAGCGCGGTTGGTATGGGGCGACGCGCAGCGAGCCGGACTTGAAGCAGTGGCTCGATCTGGTGGCGCTCGGCACCATCTGCGACGTGGTCCCGCTGACCGGCCTCAACCGCGCCCTGGTGACCCAGGGTCTGAAGGTGATGGCGGGGCGCGGCAATATCGGGCTCGTGGCGCTGGCCGATGTGGCGAGGCTCGACGAGGTTCCAGGCACTTATCACGCCGGATTCATCCTGGGGCCCCGGGTCAACGCCGGCGGACGGGTGGGCGAGGCGGCGCTCGGCGCCAGGCTGCTCGCGACATCGGATTCGGTCGAGGCGGCCGACATTGCCCGACGACTGGACGCCTACAACGCCGAGCGGAAGCAGATCGAGGAAATCGTGCTTGGCGCGGCGATCGAAGCCGTGGAGGCCGAAATGGCGCCCGGTCTGGTCTACGCGGCGGGCGAAGGCTGGCATCCCGGCGTGATCGGCATCGTCGCCAGCCGGTTGAAGGAGCGCTACGGGCGCCCGGCTTGTGTCGTCGCCGTTTCCGAGGGTATCGGCAAGGGCTCCGGCCGGTCGGTCCAGGGCGTCGATCTCGGCGCGGCGGTGATCGCCGCCCGCCAGGCGGGGCTTCTCATCAACGGCGGCGGCCATCCCATGGCGGCCGGGTTTACCGTATCGGCCGAGCGCGTGGCGGATCTCCAGGCCTTTCTGGCCGCGCGCCTCAGCGCCGGAATGAATGGCGAAGCGCCGCGGCCGACCCTCGATCTCGACGCCGCCCTTCAGCCGGGTGCGGTCACGCCGGAGCTGATCGCCCAGCTCGAGCGTCTCGCCCCCTTTGGCAGCGGGAATGCCGAGCCGCGTTTCGCCCTGCCGGCCATGCGCGTGATGCGCGCCGACCGGGCGGGCGAGGCCCATGTCCGCTGCATCCTTGCCGGCAGCGATGGCGCAAGGCTGAAGGCCATCGCCTTCCGCAGCCTGGAAAACGGCCTCGGCCGCGCGCTGCTTCAGCCCTCAGGCCCGGCGCTGCATCTGGCCGGCCATCTCAGAGCTGACCGCTGGCAAGGCCGCAATGCGGTCCAGTTCCTGATCGAAGACGCTGCGGTCGCCTGAGGCCGTGCCGTCGTGCGAGCGAGGATGGAGCCGGCTACATCGCAGCGGTGACCATGATTTCGACCAGATACTGGGGTCCGGCGAGCCGCGCCTCGACCGTGGCCCGGGCCGGGGTGTTGCCTTGGGACACCCAGGAGTCCCAGACCTTGTTCATCTCGTCGAAGCAGCGGATGTCGGAGAGCCAGATGTTGGCCTTGAGCAGCTTGGCCTTGCTGCTGCCGGCCTGCTTCAGCACCTTGTCAATCTGGGCCAGCACCTGTCGGGTCTGCTTTTCGACCGAGGGAACGGGATTCTGTGCGACCTGGCCGGCGACGTAGACCGTGTCGCCATGGACGACGGCCTGGCTCATCCTAGGGCCCACCTCGATGCGCTTGATGTTCATGACCTTCCTCCCCAATGGCTAAGGCAAAAGCGGCGGGAGTATGGCGAGGGTCCAGGCACGGGGCAAGGCGAGGGGTTCTGACTGTAGTTAGCTCGCGATCTGTCCGGTGTTTGTAGCTCGTGATCTGTCCGGTTCTAGAGTCGCTCCAAAGAGGGGGCGGATATGGACCGGACGTTCGTTCACGAGGGAGTTCGACGGATGCGATTTGAGGGGATTTTGGAA
>DATNJA010000312.1:0-4006 GCA_035604155.1 Candidatus Udaeobacter sp.
GCTGTCCTCGTCGGCGATCGTGAACATGTGCTGGCGGAATTTTTCCCAATGGCCCGAGGCTTCCCAGAGCGCGCGATCGACAAGCTGGGGCGTGCGCACCTCGACATAGCCGGCGCGATCGAGGCGCTTGCGCAAATAGCCTTCGAGATTGCGAAACAAGGTCCAGCCCTTGGGGTGCCAGAAGACCGAGCCGACCGCCTCTTCCTGGAGATGAAACAAATCCATCTCGCGCCCGAGGCGCCGGTGATCCCGCTTCTCCGCTTCTTCCAGCATATGGAGATAGGCATCGAGCTGCTTCTGGTCGGGCCAGCAGGTGCCGTAGATGCGCTGGAGCTGCGGGTTCTTCGGATCGCCGCGCCAATAGGCGCCGGCGAGCTTGGTCACCTTGAAGGCCTTGCCCAGCTTGCCCGTCGAGGGAAGGTGTGGCCCGGTGCACATGTCGAGCCAGTCGCCCTGGCGATAGATGGAGATCTCCTCGCTCGTCGGGATCGCGCGCACCCATTCGGCCTTGAAGGTCTCGCCCTTCTTGGCGAAATAGGCGGTAGCCTCGTCCGCGCTCCAGATTTCGCGGGATATCGGCTCGTCCCGATCGACGATCTCGCGCATGCGCTCCTCGATGCGCGGGAAATCCTCGGAGCTGAACGGCACCTCGCGGTAGAAATCGTAGTAGAAGCCGTTCTCGATCGCCGGGCCGAAGGTGATCTGGGTGCCGGGGAACAGCTCCTGCACCGCCTCGGCCAGGACATGGGCGCAGTCATGGCGCAGCAGCTCCATGGCATCAGGATGCTGGCGCGTGACGATCTCGACCTTCGCGTCCCGGTCGATGACACTCGCGAGGTCCTTCAGGGTGCCGTCGATCTTGATCGCAAGCGCCGCCTTGGCGAGGCCCGGGCCGATGGAGGCCGCGAGCTCGGCGCCGGACAGCGGCCGCTCGAACTGTCTGCGGCTGCCGTCCGGAAGCGTGACGGATATCATGCTGTGGCGTGCGGGATCATGCGGCGGGGGCGGAATGTAGGCCGAATCGATGACCTGTCAAGCCGCCTGGGCTTCGGCCAAAAGTCCGAGAAAGATTTCGATCATGGCCGATGCCGAATGGGCCCGGTTGTAGTTGCGCCGAGCAACCGCGATTGCCTCCGGCGCCAGGGCCTTGCGCTCGGCGACCGACAGATCGAGCGCCTCGGCGACGGCCTGGGCGAGGGCAGCGTGATCGTGGGGCGGCACCAGCCAGGTCATGCGCCCGTCGCCGACCTGCTCGCGCAGCAGGGGGCTGTCATAGGCGACGATGGGCCGGCCCATGGCTTGAGCCTCGGCCACCACGCGGGCGAAGCCGCTGGCGTCGGCCCTGGCATAGACCACCACATCGGCCAGCATATAGGCGGCCGGCATGTCGCGGCAGCCGTCGCCCAACAGCAGGCGGGTCTCGAGGCCGTGATGCTCGGCGAGCCTGGTCAACTCCTGGGCATAGCTGGTGCTGCCGTCTTCCTCGCCGGCCATGACGCAATGCATATCCCGGTCCTTGAGCAGGGCCATGGCCTCGATCAGCGCCTTCTGCCCGCGGGATCGCGCGAGCCGGCCGGGCAACAGGACGACCGGCGGACCATCGGGCAGGCGCCAATGCTGGGCCAGATCGACCATGCGCTCGGCCGTCACCCGGGCCGGATCGAAGCGCTGGAGGTCGATGCCAGGCGGCACCACGGACAGCCGGCCGCTCATGGGGTAGTGGGCCGAGAGATGGCGGGCGACGGTTTGGGAGACGGCGATCACCCGATGGGCCTGGGCCAGCACGTCGCCGCCCTTCTGCGCCTCCGCCCCATCGGTTTCATGCATCCCGTGGCAGGTGGCAACGAAAAAGCAACCCATGGCATCCGCCGCCTTGCGCGCAAGGAGCGCGCCCGCAGGGACGCGGACATGAATGATGCTGATCTTGTGCTGGCGGATGAGCCTGGTCAGCTTGCGGAAATTGGCCCAGCGGCCATAGGCCCCTTCGCCGTTGAAGGTCTCGTTCACATGGGTGGCGCCGCAGCGCAGCAAGTCACCGACCAAAGGCCCGCCGGCCGAGACGACCACCGCCCGGCCGCCGGCCGCTGCCACGGCCGCCGCCACGTCCACCGCGGCCCTGGCCGGGCCGCTGACGCCCAAATCGGGAAGGATCTGAAGGACGCCAAGCCGAGCCGATAGGGCAGCCCAGGGGTCCGTGCTATTGCTTTCGACGGTTCCCCCAGACCCTTCTTCGACTGGTCTCGTATCCATGAGCCGACTCGAACCCCTCGTCAGCACCAGACGAATCTTAACACGAGAAGACCAATCAACAATCGCCTATGTGCAAGATTCCGTTGGGATTCCCCCAGGCACCGTGTTCCTCGGTGGGTTTCGCTCGGACATGACGGGGATCAAGGCCGGCGCGCTGGCGGCCCATTGCCGCGCGAGCGGCCAGGCCTTCCTGCGCTTCGACTACTTCGGCCATGGTGCCTCCTCGGGCGATTTCCACCAGGGGTCCATAGGCCGATGGCTTGCCGACGCGCTGGCCGTGCTGGACCGATTGACGGTGGGCCCCCAGATTCTGGTGGGCTCCAGCATGGGTGGCTGGATCGCCTTGCTGGTGGCCCTCGCCCGGCCCGAGCGGGTCGCGGCCCTGATCGGCATCGCGCCGGCGCCGGATTTCACCGAGGACCTGATCTGGAACCGTCTCAGCACTAAGGAGCGCCAGCAACTCCTGGAGCGAGGCGAACTCCTCCACCCCTCGGCCTATGAAGAAAACCCGATACCCTTCACCCGGAAATTGATCGAGGAGGGCAGGGACCATCTGCTGCTGCGCGGGCCCATCGGGATTCGCTGTCCCGTCCACCTGCTCCACGGCATGAAGGACCCGGACGTGCCCTATGAAACCTCGATCCGCCTCTCCCGCCGCCTGTCCGAAACCGACGTCGTGGTCGAATTGATCGAGGATGGCGACCATCGGCTCTCCCGCGACCAGGATCTGGCACGGCTCATGACGGCCCTCGACGACTTCACGCGGCGCCTTCGCGCTTCAGGATCGCCTTCAGGCCGGAGCGGTAGTCCGGATAGGCGAGGGTGACGCCGAGCTCGCGCTTGATCGGGTCGTTTCGCACCCGCTTGTTGTCGGCGTAGAAGCTCCGCGCCATGTCGCCGAGCTTGGCTTGCTCGAAGGGAACCAGAGGCGGCGGCGCCACGCCCAGCAGCGTGGCTGCGAACGCGACGACATCCGCGGGCGCCGCCGGATCATCGTCGCAGACGTTGTAAATGGCGCCCGGCCGCGGCCGACGGATCGAGGCCTCCAGCACGGCCGCGAGGTCGTCGACATGAATGCGGCTGAAGACCTGGCCCGGCTTGTCGATGCGCTGGCTACGGCCCTCGCGTAGCGCATCGAAGGCCGAGCGCCCGGGTCCATAGATTCCGGCCAGGCGAAAGACATGTACCGGCAGGTCCAAGCGTCGCCATAGATCGCGCCAGCCAGCTTCGGCTTCCACGCGCCGCCGTCCGCGCGCGCCCGTGGGTTCCAGCGCGCTCGCCTCGTCGACCCAGCCGCCGGCGCGATCGCCGTAGACGCCGGTGGTGGAGAGATAGCCGACCCAAACGAGCCCAGGCAAACGCGTGATCTCTTCGCCGTGGTGGACGAGCACGGGATCGCCCTTCGCATCCGGCGGCACGGACGCGAGAAGATGGGTGGTGCCGGCGAGCGCCCGGCCGGGATCGGCCAGTCCGCTGAGGCCGTCGAAGACCCATGCCTCGATCCCGCGTGCCGCCAGTTCGGCGCGTCTGACTTCGCTCCGGCAGGTTCCGGCAATGCTCCAGCCTGAGCTCGCCAGCCGGGCGGCGAGCGCCTCGGCGCTGTAGCCGAAGCCGAAGCAGAACAGGCGGTTTCTGGCCATGGCCGAAGCAGCTTGCAAATGAACGGGCGAGAGTGGAATTCTGGCGCGCGACTCTGGGACCAGGTTCTATGAGGATGCAACAGACCTTCGGGCTTCTTGTGGCTGTTGTCATGGTC
>DATNJA010000313.1:0-16493 GCA_035604155.1 Candidatus Udaeobacter sp.
TTCCAAAATCCCCTCAAATCGCATCCGTCGAACTCCCTCGTGAACGAACGTCCGGTCCATATCCGCCCCCTCTTTGGAGCGACTCTAGAACCGGACAGATCACGAGCTACAAACACCGGACAGATCGCGAGCTAACTACACTCGATCCGCCGTGGCTAACCCATTGCCCGGGCTTTCTGCTAGGCTCGGCTGCATGCGTCGCACCGCGCGATTCCGCCAGTTGATCGAGGCGCCGGAGATCCTGCTTCTTCCCGGCGCCCATGACGCCTTGTCCCTGAAGCTGATCGAGCGGGCGGGATTCCTCGCCGCCACCTGCGGCGGCTACAGCGCCACGGCATCTCTCATCGGCCAGCCGGACGTGGCCCAGCTCGGCATGAGCGAGATGGCGGAGATGTATGCCCGGCTCTGCGACGCCAGCGAGCTGCCGCTGCTGGCCGACGCCGATACCGGCTATGGCGGGCCGACCAACGTCGCCCGCACCGTGCGCGCCTATGAACGGGCGGGCGTGGCGGCCCTCTTCATCGAGGATCAGGTCTCGCCCAAGCGCTGCGGCCACATGGACGGCAAGCGCGTCGTCCCCGCGACGGAGATGGTGGCGAAACTGAAGGCCGCCCTCGACGCCAGGACCGACGAGGGCATGATCATCATGGCCCGTACCGATGCCCGCGCCGTCGAGGGCCTCAACGCCGCCATCGAACGGGCCGAGCTCTATCGCGAGACCGGTGCTGACCTGCTCTTCGTCGAGGCGCCCGAGACCGTGGAGGAGCTGCGCCGCGTCTGCTCGGAAATCGCCGGGCCCTGCCTCGCCAACAATGTCGAAGGCGGCAAGACGCCGCTCCTCTCCGCGCACGAGCTGGAGGAGATGGGCTTCGCCACTGTCACCTGGCCGGTCTCGGCCAGCTACGCCATCGCCCATGCGCTGGGCGAGCTCTACGCGGCGCTCAAGCGCGACGGCAACACCGCGGCGATGGCCGAGCGGATGCTGGGCTTCGAAAGCTTCAACGCACTCGTCGGCCTGCCCGCCTTGCGCCAGCGCGAGGAGAGTTGGCGGGAGAAGGCGCAGCAAGAGGTGGACAGGTTCGCGGTGAGGGGCGAGCGGGACTGAAATCGCCAGAGCGACAGTCGGTGAACCGTCTCAGGCCCCGGCGTTCGACGCCTGGGCGAGAAGTTCCCAGCGCAGACCTCGCGGCGGGCGACCGATTCCGCTGATCGGAATCTTTGCCTGCGGGCATGGGGAACAGACGACCCAGATGTCCGCCAGTGCTTCGAGCTCGATGTAGTCGCCCGGGCGCGCCGCCGAAGGCCGATCCGAGAGACGGCCGTCGGGCGCCACGGGAATGTCCATGAACAGGTTCCACGGACAAGGCACGACCACAGGCGCCATGTGCCTCTCAGAAAGGGCGGCGATAAAATTGGCCCGGCAATTCGGATGTCCCGGCCCCTGGCCATATTCCTCATAGCTGCCCGAATCGCAGGACGAACAGAGCGTGTCGTGACGTCCCGGCGATGTATCGGCGGTGATCCGCACCAGGGATCGCCGCAAGTTTGAAATCAGCACGTCGCCGGGCTCGAAGAACAGCTTGTAGAGCTTGCCGCGGCAATGCTCCATCGACAAGAACTCGTCGGTCCTGCCGGCGACGAGGATCCAGGTATCGACGACCTGCTGGCCAAGATGGTTGACGATTCGGATCCGCCCACCCATCTCGGCTTCCATGATCGTCGCCCGGCCAATGGGAATCTCTCCCTGTCCAGCGATCTCAAAGCCATCGGCCATGCTGTTCCCGCACCACGTTGCCCGGGGGCAGGTTATGCCATCGCCGGATCGGCCGCGATCTCTCCTTGAAGCCACGCCCGGAAGCGCTCGATGCGCGTCTCCCTCGCGCGTTCGCGGCGGCAAACGAGATACCAGCGCGCGGGCTGGCGCACCTCGATGGCGAAGGGCCGCACGAGACGGCCGGCCTTCAAGTCGGAGGCGACCATGAAATGCGGCGCCATGGCGATGCCCTGGCCTTCCACCGCCGCCTCCAGCGCCAGGAGATAGCTGTCGAACTGGGGTTGCGCCCGGCCGGCGAGTTGGGGCACGCCGGCGGCCTCGAGCCAGACGCGCCAGTCGCCCTCGGCAGTGTAGAGCTGGAGCAGCCGATGATTCACCAGCTCCGCCGGCTGTTTCAGGCCGGTGCCGGCCTGGACCAGGGCCGGGCTCGCCACGGGAAACAGGCGCGCATCGAAGAGGTGGGTGTAGTGCAGGTTCGCCCGGTTCGCCTCGCCGGTGCAGATGATGCCGAGGTCGCCGGTCTCCGGATCGAACTCCCAGTCGACATGACTGGTGCTCATGCGCACCAGAATGTCCGGATTGGCCGCCTGGAACCGGTGCAGGCGCGGGATCAGCCAGCGCACGGCCACGGTGACATAGACCTGCATCATCAGCTCGCCCGCCTGGGCCTGGCGGCCGACCAGGGCGGTGCCTTGGGCGATGCGCTCGAAGGCTTCTCTCAGGAACGGGTAATAGGCGGCCCCGGCCTCGGTCAGCTCGACGCGCCGGGCCTTGCGCCGGAACAGGGCCGCGCCCAGCCGGCGCTCGAGCCCGGCGATCTGGTGGCTCACGGCCGACTGGGTGATGGCAAGTTCTTCGGCCGCGGCCCGGAAGCTGCCCTGGCGCGCGGCGGCCTCGAAGGCACGCAGGGACGCGAGCGGCGGCAGGATTCGGGCGGGCCGGGCGGCGGTTCTCGGCGGGGCCGGAGGCGAAACGGCGGGCATGCCCAAAAATACATGAATGATACTCAACTATCCATGAAATCTGATCTCTTGTCGTTGTTCCCGCCGATAGCCGATTATCTGCCGTTCTTCGGGAGCGTGGGAGCATCTGAGACATGAGCGAATCTAAAGTCGAGACCGCCGGGCGCCGGGGCGGGCGCGAGGCGCGCCGGGCGATTCGGGCGGCACCCTTGGCACGCAATCAGCGGCCGGTCTGGCCGGGCCTGGAAGGCGGACGCTACAAGCCGCTCACCGACGCCGATGTGGACAAGATCCATCGCGCCGCTCTCGACGTGCTGGAGCAGATCGGTCTCGCCGACGCCATCCCTTCCTGCATCGAGGTCTGCACCGCCGCCGGAGCCATTCTCAACGACGCCGGCCGCCTCATCTTCCCCCGCGCGCTGGTGGAGGATGTGGTGGCCAAGGCCGCCCGCCGGTTCCCGCTCCACGGCCAGGATCCGCAGCACGATATGGAGCCCTGGGGCAAGCGGGTCTATTTCGGCACCGCCGGCGCGGCGGTCAACATCGTCGATCCCATTACGGGCGCCTATCGCGAGTCGACGGTGAGAGACGCCTACGACATCGCCCGCATCGTCGACTGCATGGAGCACATTCACTTCTATCAGCGCTCCGTCGTCTGCCGGGACATCGCCGATCCGGCCGACATGGACTTCAACACCTGCTACGCCAGCGTTTCGGGCACGACCAAGCATGTGGGGACCAGCTGGGTGGCACCGGAGCAATGCGAGGCCTCGCTCAGAATGCTTCACGTCGTCGCCGGCGGCGAGGACAAGTGGCGCGAGCGGCCCTTTGTCAGCCAGTCCAACTGCTTCGTCGTGCCGCCGCTGAAATTCGCCACCGACGCCTGCCGCTGCCTTGAGGTCGCCGTGCGCGGCGGCATGCCGGTGTTGCTGCTTTCGGCGGGACAGGCCGGCGCCACGGCGCCCGCCTCGCTCGCCGGCGCCATCGTCCAGGAAGTGGCGGAAGTTCTGGCGGGCCTCGTCTATGTCAACGCCATCAGGCCCGGCGCCGTCGCCATCTTCGGCACCTGGCCCTTCGTCTCGGATCTGCGCACCGGCGCCATGTCGGGCGGCAGCCCGGAGCAGGCGCTGCTGTCGGCCGCTTGCGGCCAGATGGCCCATTTCTACGACCTGACCGGCGGCACTGCCTCGGGCATGACCGATTCCAAGATCCCGGACGCCCAGGCCGGAATGGAGAAGGCCTACAACCATGCGCTGGTGGGCAATTCCGGTGCCAACCTGATCTACGAATCCGCCGGCATGCATGCGAGCCTGCTGGGCTTCTCCCTGGAGAGCGTCGTCATCGACAACGACATCATCGGCGCCGTGCAGCGCACCATCCGCGGCATCGATGTCTCCGACGAGGCGATCTCGGTGGAGACCATCCGCGACGTCTGCCTGAAGGGGCCGGGGCATTATCTCGGCTCCGACCAGACCCTGAAGCTGATGCAGAGCGAGTATGTCTATCCCGCCGTCGGCGACCGGCGCAGCCCCAACGACTGGGTCGAGCGCGGCAGCAAGAACATCGTCGACCGGGCCATGGAGACGGTGAAGGAGATCCTCGCCCGCCACCATCCCCGGCATATTTCCGAGGAGACGGACAGCCGCATCCGCAAGGGCTTCAAGGTGCTTCTGGCCCGCGAGGCAATGCGCCCGGCGGCGTGACAGCGGCTGGCTCGGTGCGCTACACCCCCCTCTCTGACCCTCCCCCGCAAGGGGGGAGGGAATAGACGATCGGCGAGACCCCCTTATCTATCCCCGCCCCCTTAACGGGGGCGGGTTAGGGTGGGGGTGGAGCGTGAGAGCGAAATGATTCTTTGGGGGATTTCATGACGGACCATGCGCGGGTCGTGATCATCGGCGGGGGGGCGGTCGGCTGCAGCGCGCTCTATCACCTGGCCAAGCTCGGCTGGACCGACTGCCTGCTGGTGGAGCGCGACGAGCTGACCTCGGGCTCGACCTGGCATGCGGCCGGCAACTGCCCCAACTTCTCCACCAGCTGGAACATCATCAAGCTCCAGCGCCACAGCACGAAGCTCTACGCCAAGCTGGGCGAGGAAACGGATTATCCCATCAACTACCACGTCACCGGTTCGCTGCGCCTCGCCCATAACCGCGACCGGATGGACGAGTTCAAGCATGTGGCGACCATGGCCCAGGCTCAGGGCCTCGATCTCACGCTGTTGACGCCGGGCGAAGCGAAGAAGCTCTATCCCTTCATGGCGCTGGACGACCTCCAAGGCGCGCTCTGGGATCCCTTCGACGGCGACATCGATCCCAGCCAGCTGACCCAGGCCTATGCCAAGGGCGCCAAGGACATGGGCTGCCGAATCCAGCGCTTCACCAAGGTGACGGGGCTCGAGCGAACCGCGGCCGGCGAATGGCGCGTCCATACGGACAAGGGCGACATCCTGGCCGAGATCCTGGCCAACGCCGCCGGCTATCGCGCGGGCGAGATCATGGCCATGCTGGGGCAATACCTGCCCATCGTCTCCATGTCGCACCAGTACCTGTTGACCCAGTCGATCCCGGAACTGGCGGCGCGCAAGGAGAAGCTGCCCCTGCTGCGCGATCCGGACGTCAGCTATTACCTGCGCCAGGAACGGGACGGGCTGCTCCTCGGCCCCTACGAGTGGCAGGCGACGCCCCATTGGCTCGACGGCATTCCCGAGAGCTTCGCCTATCAGCTCTATCCCGACGCCCTCGACCGGCTCGAGACCTATATCGAGCAGGCGGTCGAACGGGTGCCGATCCTGGGCTCGGTCGGCGTGCAGAAGGTGATCAACGGCCCGATCCCCTATTCCCCCGACGGCAATCCCTACATCGGCCCGGCCCATGGCCTGACGAATTTCTACCACTGCTGCTGTTTCAGCTTTGGCATCGCCCAGTCGGGCGGCGCCGGCAAGACGGTCGCCGAATGGATCGCCCATGGCGATCCCGAGTGGGACTTCTGGAGCCTCGATCCCCGCCGCTATACCGACTATGCCACCCGGAAATACGTGGTCGCCAAGGCGATCGAGCTTTACCAGAACGAATACGCCATCGCGTTTCCCGCCAACGAATGGCCCGCCGGCCGGCCGGCCAAGACCACGGCGCTCTATGATCGGCTCAAGAGCAAAGGCGCCTATTTCTGCGCCCGGGGCGGCTGGGAGCGGGCGGCCTGGTTCGCCCAAGGGGATCTCAAGTCCGGCGTAAATCCGCAGCAGCATCCGAGTTTCCGGCGCACCAATTGGCATGACACCGTGGCCGATGAATGCAAGGCGGTGGCCGAGGCCGTGGGCATCCTCGATCTCGGCGGCTTCACCAAGATCGTGATCGAGGGGCCCGGTGCCGCCGCCTGGCTCGATCAGATGGTGGCCGGGCGATTGCCCCGCCAGGGCCGCATCACGCTTGCCTATATGCTGAACGAGCGCGGCGGGATCGTCTCGGAGTTCACCATCACGCGCCTCGCCGAGGATCGCTTCTATCTCATCAGCGCGGCGGCGGCGGAATGGCATGACCTCGACTGGCTGGAGCGTCACAAGCCGAAGGACGGGTCGGTCAGGATCGAGAATCTCTCGGCCCGCTACGGCTCCCTCGTGCTCGCCGGACCCCGCGCCCGCGATGTGCTCTCGGCTGTCACCGAGACTGATCTCTCCAACACGGCCTTTCCCTGGCTAACGGCCAAGGAGATCGAGATCGGCTTCGCGCGCATGCTGGCGCTGCGCGTCAACTACGTGGGCGAGCTGGGCTGGGAGATGCATGCGCCCATGGAAGCCCTGGTTCCCACCTACGATGCCCTTTGGGCGGCCGGCGAGAAACACGGCATCCGCGACTTCGGCATGTACGCCATGGACAGCTTGCGCATCGAGAAAGGCTATCGCGGCTGGAAGAGCGATATGACCCATGAATACACGCCGCTCATGGCAAGCCTCGACCGGTTCGTCGACTTCCAGAAGCCGGGCTTCCGCGGCATGTCGGCCCTGGTCGAGGAAAGCAAGCGCGGGCCCAAGGAACGGCTGGTGCCGCTGGTTCTTGCCGACGCCGGCGACAGCGACGCTCCGGCCTGCGCCACGGTCTGGCGGGAGAAGGAGCGGGTCGGGCTTGTGACCTCCGGCGCCTATGGCCATCGCGTCGGGCGCAGCATCGCGCTCGCCTATGTCCGCAGCGACCTGGCCAAGCCCGGCAGCCGGCTCGACATCGAGATCCTGGGCGAGCGCCGGGCCGCAACCGTCTCGGCCGAACCGGTCTTCGATCCGCAGAACGCAAGGCTGAGGATGTAGGATGCCCAAACGCCCCAATATCCTCTTCGTCATGTGCGACCAGATGGCGCCGGGATTCCTGCCGATCCACGGCCATCCGCTGGTGAAGGCGCCGCACATCGAAAATCTCGCCGAGCGCGGGGTGGTGTTCGAGTCCGCCTATTGCGCCAGCCCGCTCTGCGCCCCGTCCCGCTTTGCCATGATGGCCGGACGCCGGCCTTCGGGCATCGGCGCCTGGGACAACGCCGCCGACTTCGCCGCCGACGTGCCGACCTTTGCCCATTACCTGCGCGACGCCGGCTATCGCACCGCGCTATCCGGCAAGATGCATTTCTGCGGCCCCGACCAGCTCCACGGCTTCGAGGAGCGGCTGACGACCGACATCTATCCGGCCGACTATGGCTGGACGCCGGATTGGGAGCGACCCGAAGAACGGCCGAGCTGGTATCACAACATGCTCTCGGTGATCCAAGCCGGGCCTTGCCTGCGCTCCAACCAGCTCGATTTCGACGATGAGACGGTTTACGCCGCGCGGCGTTTTCTGTTCGACACGGCGCGCGGAACCGATGAGCGGCCCTTCTGCCTCGTCGTCTCCATGACCCATCCACACGACCCCTATGCGATCCTGCCGGAATATTGGGAGCGCTATCGCGAAGAGGACATCGACCTGCCGAAGCTCTCGGCCTCGCCCCATTCCCATGACCCCCATTGGCAGCGGCTGCGCCACGTCGCGGACATGGACCGCCATGAAATATCCGAGACCCATATCCGCAATGCCCGGCGCGCCTACTACGGCGCCATCAGCTATGTGGACGATCAATTGGGGGCGCTGCTGGCGACGCTGAAGGACTGCGGGCTCGACGGCGAGACCCTGGTTCTCTTCACCGCCGACCATGGCGACATGCTGGGCGAGCGCGGTCTCTGGTACAAGATGACCTGGCACGAAAGCGCAAGCCGCGTGCCCCTGGTGATTTCCTTTCCCGGCGCCATCGAGCCGCGACGCGTGGCCCAATCGGTGTCGCTCATAGACCTGCTGCCCACCTTGGCCGAGATCGCTCATGACGGCGCCGCGCCCGCCTACGCCGCGCCCATCGACGGGCGCAGCCTCGTGCCCCATATCTCGGGCAGCGGCGGCCATGACGAGGTCCTGGGCGAGTATTTCGCCGAGGGGGCGGTGGCACCGCTCCTGATGATCCGCCGCAAACGCCTCAAATACATCCACAGCAAGCCGGACCCGGAGCAGCTCTACGATCTCGTCGCCGACCCCCTGGAACAGGTCAATCTGGTGGGCAAGCCGGTCCATGTCCCGACGCTGGTGGCGCTGCGCGGCGAGGTCAAGGCGATCTGGGACGAGGATGGCTTGCGCGCCCGGGTGATCGAAAGTCAGCGCCGCCGCCGCCTGGTCTTCGCGGCCCTGATGCGCGGCAGGCACAGCGCATGGGACCATCAGCCTCCGCGAGAGGCGTCCAGGAGCTACATGCGCAACAACCTGGAGCTGGACGATCTCGAGTACCGCTCCCGCCTGCCCCACGTGCCGGCGCCGCGGGACTGACTTATCGAGCCTACCGCCCGCCGCCGCCGGCAAGGAACCGGGCCATGATCTGGGCCCGGCGCGGGTTGGTGAGGCAAGCGCCGGCGGCGAATTCGAGAGGACTCAGGAGCTTCGCCGCCGGGAACACGATCGGATCGGCAAGTATTTCCGGCGGCAGGAGAGCCAGCACCCGCTCGTCGGCCACGGCATAGCCATGGGCCAGCACCTCGTCCCGGTTGTGGATCGGGGTCAGGAGGAAATCGATCAGGGCGTGGCCCGCCATCCGATTGGGAGCGGCTTTGGGCACGGCGTAGTAGTCGCCCCAGACCTGCCCGCCCTCGCGGCCGATGACATAGGCGATTGCCGGGATGTCCTTGTGGAGCTGGTCGGCGTCTCCGGTTCCGGCCATGCCGGCCAAGGTCTCGCCGCTGCGCAGCGCGGGCTGGGGATCGTCGGTTACGGCCAGGAGATGCTCCTTCACATTCAGCAGCAGCAGCTCCGCCGCGGCCAGCTCCTTCTCGTCGTTTGAAGCGAAGGAATATCCATAGAACTTGAGGGCGCTGCCGATCAGGGCCAGGGGCTCGGCCGCGACCGTGACCCGCCCGGTGAGCTTGCCCCGGGCCAGATTCCAGAAATCCTTCCAGCTCGTCATGGGTTCTTCGACCGCCCCGGTGTCGAAGCAGAATCCCGTGGTCCCCCAATTCTTCTGCACGCCATAGACCCGCCCGTTCACGATGCCGGGTTTGGTGTAGCTCGGCTCGAGGTAATGCTGAGGCTGGAACGACGGGACGAGGGCGATCAGGAGCGGCTGGAGCAAGCCGGCCTGGACATAGGCCTGGATCCGGCAGTCGCCGGCCACGATCACGTCCCAGCCGGTCCTGCCGCTCTTGAGATGGGCAAGCATCTCGTCGTCCGAGGTGAATATCTCGGTCGCAACGGCGATTCCCGTCTCAGCCGCGAAGGCCTCGAAATTCTTCGGATCATGGTAATTGGCCCAGGTGGCCAGGCGCACGGTGGTCCCGGGAGCGGAGGCCTGGGCGCGCCGCGGCGTCACCAGTTCGGGCATGGCCGCGGCGAGCGAAGCGGCGGCGGCGCCGAGCCCGGTCGCGCTGAGGAAACGCCGGCGCGATATTGATCCCCGTTGCCAGCGGCGAAGGCTTTCGAGGAAGCCGTGCCGCGGGTCGGCGCTCGACGTCATGGACGCCGGGCAGGCGCCTGAGAGCCGGTCTCGACGGGCAGGTTGAGGCGCCGGATCGCCCGGGCGAGATCGCCTGCCGGCAACCGGTCGGCCACGATCAAGCGGATGTCGTGGAGCGGACAGACGTTCTCCAACGTCAGCACGCCGAACTTGGAGTGGTCGACAAGCAGCATGTTGGTCTCTGCCCGGGCCATCATGGCGCGCTTGACGACCGCGGCGCTGGGGTTCACGTCATTGGGGCCTTCGGGCGTCAGGCCGCTGCAGCTGCAGACCGCGACATTGGCATTGAAGCGGCGCAGGAAGCTCTCGCTGTCGGGACCGAAGACGCTGCCCTCCCGCGCGTCGTAGCGGCCGGGGCAGACGACGACGCTGATGGTGGGATTGGTCGACAAGGCCGAGGCGACGCCGAAGCTGTTGGTGATCACCGTCAGGTTGCGCAGCTCGGCCGACAGCCGCCGGGCGAAATGCAGCGTGGTCGAGCCTGCGTCCACCATCAGCACCTGGCCCGGCTTGATGATTCGGGCCGCGAGGCTGCCGACCCGCTCGCGCTCCTCGACATGCTCCTTGTAGCGCTCGCTCAAGGTCGGTTCGGCGCCGAATGGCCTGGCCGTGGCGCCGCCATAGGTGCGGCTCAGCATGCCCTGCTGGCCGAGCTCGTCGAGATCGCGCCGGATGGTCTCGGTGGAAACGCCGAAATCGCCGGCGAGATCGGAAATGCGGATCGCCGGCTGGGCCCTCAACTCGCCCAGGATTCGCGCCTGGCGCTCGGTCTTTTTCAGCTTTTTCCCGGCTGCCATGTTTCGCCGCCCCCGCGGGCCGTCAGCAGCGCCTGGGCGACCTCCGCGAAACCGGCGGCGCCGCGCCCGCTGGCGACCCATCTCGGTTTGTGACGGAGGCTGGCGGCGAAATCAAGGACGTTCGCCACGCCGACCGCGTTGGGGAAAAAGCCGAACATGGGACCGTCATTGGGCGAATCGCCGACGAAGACGATCTCCTCCCGGACGCTGTCCAAGTCGATGGCGAAGGCTTCCGCCAGCAGGCGCCGGGCCATGGAGAGCTTGTCGTAGCTTCCGAACCAGCCGTTGACATGGATGGAGCTGACCTTGGCCGTGGCGCCATGACCCTCGAACAGGGCGACGATGCGGGCGACGGCGTCGGGGGAGAGCCTCGGTATGTCTTCGCAGTAGTCGATGGCGAGATCGGCTTCCCGATAAGCCTGGTCGGCCGAAATGGCCGCGCCCGGCACTTCGGTCAGTATCTCCCTGCCGATCGCATCTAGGCGCTTGCGGTCCTCGGCCCGCACCGCCTCGCCCCGGGCATAGGCGCGCAGCATCCGCTTCTCGCCGTCCAGGTAGCGGAAATAGAGGGCGCCGTTCTCGCCCACCACGCCGTCGACCGGCCATTGACGCGCGATCAGGTCGCACCAGCCCGCCGGCCTGCCGGTCACGGGGATGACGATGATTCCCGCCTTGTGCAGCCGCTCCATCGCCGCGTAGCTCAGGGCCGGCAGGCGCCCATGGTCGGTCAGGGTATCGTCGATGTCGGTCATGACCACGCGCACCCGCGCTCGCTCGGCGGCGGAGAATTCGCTGAGTGGACGCAGTGTCTCGCTCATGCCTTGCCGGCGAGCGCGGGGAGCCGGCCGGAATCGGCGGCGAGATCGAGGAAGCCGTAGCGATCGCGGATCTCCCGGGCATGGAGCACGGCCTCGCGATAGAAGCCTTCGGGGACATGGATGTCCGCAGGCCGGATCGGCGCACCGGCGCCGAGCAGCGCCTTCTCGATCTCCGCCGACGGCCTTACGACGGCACCGATGCGCTGGCGGATCTCCGGCCACTCGCGGGCAAGCCGGCCTTGCAGTGCGGCCGCGGCATCGGGGCTGAGCGCCTTCTTGGCGAAGGCGGCCCAGCAGGAAGCGCCCAGCTCGGCCCCGAAATGCCGCTCGAAGTCGACCGGCCCGAGCGAGCTGGGCGCGACCGCGGGTGCGGGATCTTCGAGCATCGTCTCCTGGATGCGGGCCATGGTGAGGGTGGTGACGGCGATATGCTCGCCGTGGAACGAGGCGGGCCAGGCGGGGTCGCCCAGCATGTCGATGTAGTGGCTGATCAGATGCTCGCCCTGGCTAGCGGGATAGCTGCCGCCGCAGAGAGTCATGCCGAGGCCCGAGAGAACCAAGGTGCGGGCAAGAATCTCCATGGCGTCCAGATCGCCCGTCATGAGCGCCGTGGCCTTGGCCAGCAAAGCATCCTCGTCCCGGCGCAACAGCATGAAAGGCGCATGGCGATAGGTGTGGCCGAACAGGAGATGCGCCAGGAGCCAGTCCGCCTCGGCCGTGGACCGGCAAGCGCTGTCGCCGAGCCCCGAGCGGATCATGCGGGCCGGTGCCGCGGCCAGTACGCCGAGGTCGAGAAACACGCCCTGAGGCGGGCGCGCCGGCAGGGATTTCTTGTGGCCGTGCTCGGTGATGGCGGCGCTCATGGAGGTATAGCCGTTCATCGAGGGCGCGGTGCCGAACACCGCATAGGGCTTGGCATCCTGAAAAGCAGAATATTTGCACAGGTCGTTGATGCTGCCGGAGCCGACGGCGATCAGCGCATCGGCGTCCTTGGTCCGGGCCCGGATCGCGGCCACCGTGGCGTCGTCGGCGTGGGGCGCTTCGCCCAGCACAACCTCTTCGATCGGCCCGGCGGCGGAAAGCGCCGCGACCACGCGCTCGCCCAGGACCCGGCGCGTGGTCGGATCCGAGACGACGGCGAGCTTGGGCCCGAGTGCCAGAGAGCGGACCAGCTCGCCCTCGTGACCCACCAGCGTGTGCGCGATGACGACATTGCGGACCGGCACCGAGAGCAGGCCGGCGCCATCGGGATCGGGCAGGGTTCCGGCGAGCAGCCGATCGAGGAGATCCTGGCTCATGCTTGTCCTTGTTTCGCGCCAGCGACGGGTTTGGCGTACATGGGGCGAAGGGAGTCGAACAGCCGGCGATAGCGCCCGTAGGCGTCGTCGTAGGCCGCGCGGGCGCCGACATCTGGCTCGATGCGCCGCGTTTCGGGCGCGATCGCGGCCGCCGCCTCATCGAGGGAGGCAAAGCCTCCGGCAGCGACGGCGGCCAGAAGCCCGGCGCCGAGCGGCGAGCTGTCGGCCAGGTTCGAGAGGAGCACGGGCCGCTGCAACAGGTCGGCGCGGATCTGCGCCCAAAGACGGCTTCGGGCGCCCCCGCCCAAGAGCAGGACTTCGTCGGCCGCGACGCCGAGGCTCGTGAGTCGCTCGACCACGTCGCGCATGGCGAAGGCCAGGCCCTCCAGCAGCGCCCGGGCCATATGGGCCGTGCCATGGGCGGCGCTCAGTCCATAAAATGCGCCCCGGGCCTCGGCGATCCACTCCGGAGCCATGGCGCCCGAGAGCGCCGGCAGGAAGACGACGCCATCGGCGCCGGCCGGCGCCTCGCCCGCCAAGGCGGACAATTCCTCCGGCCCCGACAGGCGAAAGCAGGTCTGGAACCAGGCGAGCGCCCCGCCCGAGAGCCAGCCCGGGTTCTCGATGAAAAAGCGGGCGCCGGCATAGCCGTGAGTCTCGACCAGCGCGCGGGCATCGATGACCGCGTTCGGGTGCACGGCGCCGACGACTTCGGCCGTTCCGAGCGTGACGACGACGCGTCCGGGCGCCACCACGCCCGCGCCGAGCGGGTTGGAAAAATCATCGCCGGTGCCCACGGCGACCGGAAGCCCGGGGCTGAGACCGGTGAGGGCAGCACCTTCCATCGTCAGTCCGCCGGCTACGGCCTCGGACCTGTCGATGTCCGGCAGCTCCTCGGGCGCAATATCGAACAGGCTGCAGAGCTCCGGGTCGAGGCGCCGGTCCCACAAGTTGTAGAGCATGCTGGTGGAGGCAACGGCCTCGTCCAGCACCGCCCTGCCGGTCAGCCGCGACACCAGATAGGACGTGGGCTGATGGAAGCGGGCGATCCGGCGGGCGTCCGGGTGGTGACGCTTCAGCCAGCGGATCTTGGCCGCCATGTGGCTCGCGTCCAGTACCAGCCCGCCCCTATCCATGACCGGACCGGCGGGAATGCCATCGATCTCTGCGCTGGCGCGCCGGTCCATCCAGATGAGGCAAGGGCCGAGCGCCTGGCCCTTGTCGTCCACCGGCAGGCAGCCGTCGAGCTGACCGGCGATGCCAAGAGCGCCCACCTTGCCAGGCTCCAGCCGGGCGGCGGCCAGCGCCTCGCCGATCGCCGGCCGGAGAGCATCGAGCCACAGCCGCGAATCCTGCTCGGCCCAAAGCGGTTTCGGGAAGATGGGCTGATAAGGCCTGGACGCCACGCCCAATGGCTTCAGCCTCTCGTCGAGGACAGCCGCCTTCAGACTCTGGGTTCCGATGTCGACGCCGATGACGAACACGCCTGCTCCTGGTCGCTTCCCGAATCGACGCGGCCCGGTTCACCGCAGGGAATGTTGCAACCTACACGAAAAATGTTGTATCAACAAATACTGGCGGCCGTCCACTATCGGCCTTCTGTTTTTGCTTGCCGGGCTACGCAGCTGCTGAGGGCTCGGCGTCCGTCGCCTTGTGTGAACTCGGCGGCCGGCGGGAGCAAGGGGTCGCATAGCGAACGAAAGCCGAAACCGCAGATTCGCATCGCAGAGGGCAGCAGGCCGGCCGCCGGCCCCTCGATCCAATGGGAGAAAGGACATGTCCGCGTCACTCAAGGGCCGCTCGGTTCTGGTCACGGGCGGCAGCAAGGGCATCGGCAAGGGCATTGCCCGCGCCTTCGCCGAGGCAGGCGCCAAGGTAGCGGTCGTCGCCCGTCACCCCGATCAGGCCGAGACAGCCGCAAGGGAAATCGGCCCTGATGCCTTCGGGCTTGGCGGAGATGTCACGTCGCTTGCCAGCATGAACGCGGCCATTGGAACCGCCGCGGCGCGGAATGGCGGCCTCGATGTGCTCTGCGCCAATGCCGGCATCTTCCCGCCCGCCAAGCTCGAGGACATGACGAGCGAACAATGGGACGCCGTGGTCGATACCAATCTCAAGGGGACCTTCCATGCGATCAAGGCGGCCATTCCCTATCTCAAGAAATCAAACCAGGGCCGCATCGTTATCACTTCGTCGATCACCGGGCCCGTGACCGGCTATCCGGGTTGGACCCATTATGGCGCGACCAAAGCGGGTCAACTGGGCTTTATGCGCACCGCCTGCATCGAGCTTGCGAAATACGGCATCACCGTCAACGCCGTCGTGCCGGGCAACATCCTTACCGAGGGGCTGGCCGGCATGGGCGAGGAGTACCTGCGCGCGATGGCGGCTACTGTTCCCCTGAAGCGCCTTGGCACCGTCGAGGACGTGGGCCACGCCGCAGTTTTTTTGGCATCAAGGGAAGCCGGCTACGTCACCGGCCAGACCATCATCATCGATGGCGGGCAGATTCTTCCCGAGAGCCTAGAAGCCCTCGCACAGGCTTGACCCATATACCTTCGGGAACCCCCTGAGGCGATCATAGAGCCCTTGGCCGAGCGGAGACGCGTCCGCCTGGGCAGGCCTGGCCATGGAAAGCTGCGAGTTACGCGATCTGGCTCAGATAATTCTCGCATAGCCCTACCGTCCCCTCCGTGTAGGGCAGACCCATGGATTTGGCCAGATCGGTTTCGGAATGGGATCCGATCCAGGCAACAAGAAGCAGCCGGCGCAACATGACGAATGTCGGGATTTCGTCCTCGTCGGCCTTGGGGAGATCGATCCCCCTGCGGTAGCCCTTCTTCCAGGATTCGATCAGGGCGGGCACCTGCAGTTCGTGCTCGTAGAAAGAAACGGGCGTGGCCGCGTCGTACATGTACCACCCGAAGCCGCAGTCGTCGAAGTCGATGACCTTCACGACCTTGCCGTCGATCAACAGATTTGCGAGCCGAAGGTCGCAGTGGATGAGACCGAAGCGCTCCGCTCCCTTGCCGTAAGCGCCGAGCCTCCTGCCGATCAGGTCGACCGTACGGCCGAACAGCAGCGATTTTTGTCTGTCGACACCCATGCCATCGCGCCAGCAGCCCCAATGAGGCTTGTCCTCGCCGAGGCTCGTCTCGAAGTCCCATGTATGGCGCTGGAACCAACTGGGCCGCCTCCATTGGCGGGCATGCAGATGCATCCGCGCCGTCACCTCGCCAAGCACCTCGAAGGGTTCCAACAGATCCTCGCCGATGCCCGGCTCCGATCCGGTCTCCCACTCGGAGAGCACGACGTGACGCGGGCGCCGCATGCGCGGGTGACCGATGAGCTGGATGATCTCTCCGTCCCGACCCTTCACCGGCACGGGCGTCACCACCACACCGCTCCGGCGCAGGTCGACGAGCCAAGCGAGTTCGGAGGCAATCGCCGTCTTCGAGTGATAGCCCTCGCGGTGAATTCGCAAGGCCCACCGCCGACCATCGGGAGCCTGCAACTGGTAGGTCGCGTTCTCGGAAAGATTGATCATCTTTACCGAAAGACCGGTCGGCAGATCGTAGTTCGCGATGCTCGCATGGGCCATCTCGAGCAGGCAGGCGAGCTGGTCCTCGTGGCTCAATGCATCGAAATCGGTCACGATGGTCCTCTTCAGCTTTCCCTTCCCCCTATCCCTGCCAGAACCCGCTCGATCTCCGCAAGACCCCGCTCGACGTCCGCCGTCGCGCCGGACATGTAGACCCGGCCTGCCGCGCCGATCATCTGCACGTCGACGAGCGTGAGCCTGGGCGCGGACTTCTCCGCCTCGTTCGCGGCGATGG
>DATNJA010000314.1:0-5982 GCA_035604155.1 Candidatus Udaeobacter sp.
CAGATTGGCGATGGTGCGCTTCCTGACCCGGCCCTGCGCGCGATAGCTCTCGCGCAACAGAATGGTCGGGTGCGACTTGCGGTTCGGCACCGTCTCGATGTGCATGGCACATCGAATCACCGCCAAATCCGCCAATTCCGATTCTGGATCAACGCCTTATCGCTTCGGACAGTAAAAAGTTCGGTCTAGGTCAGGCCGGGGGCGCTTCGGGTGCCGGGCCCTGGGGCCGGCGCGAGCGGTCGGCCATGAACTGGTCGAACTCGGACTTGTCCTTGGCCTGGCGCAGTCGGTCGAGGAATTCACGGAACTCCTTCTGCTCGTCCTCGAGCCGGCGCAAGGTCTCGGCCCGATACTCATCGAAGGCGCTGTTGCCGCTGGTCGTCCAGGCTCCGCGGATCCGCCAGCCGGCACGACGGCCGCACCAGCTCGACGCCTTTTCATAGAATCGCTCCGTGCCTTCACTCTGCCAGCGGCCGGGGCCGCCATGCCTCCAACAGTTCATGCGTCCGCTCCATATGATGTAGGCCAGGATCGCGAGCCCGATCGGCCAGTGGATGATGAAGCCAAGGACCATCAAGGTGATCCAGGCGGGTTTGCCGATGTCGTCCAGTCTCGCCATCAGGCCCATGGGGTCGCCTCATGTGAATGTTAACAACATTCACATAGTTGGCCCGTGACCCCCGTGCTGTCAAGACGGCTTAGGAACTCGGAGTGCGATTTTTCCTTTAGGGCCCGGTTTTCCCGGGGACCCTGCCAAGGCCGAGACCGCCGAGATAGACGAGAACGCCCGCCTCCAGCAGCTCCTCGGCCGACATGGGCAGCTTTCGTCCGGCCTGATCGCCCCGCCCGAACAGCGAGGCGACGCCATGGGCGAGGGCCCAGATATGAAGCGCCATCATCAGCGCCGGCGGCCGCCCTTCCTTGGGAAGAAGCCCGGCCAGGACCTCGGCGGCCTGGCGCAGCACGCCGAAGGCGCGCTCGCTGGCATGGCGCAATTCAGGCGCTGCATCCATGGGCAGGCCCGATTCGAACATGGCCGAGTAGTAGGCGGGCTCTTTGCGGGCGAAGGCGAGATAGGCCCGTCCCACGTTCTCGAAGGCTTTCAAGGGCTCGGGCCGTCCCTCGTTCCAGGCCCGCGCGAGCTCAGTCTCGAACAGCTCGAAGCCGCGCGCGGCGACGTCGGCCATCAGAGCGTCCCGGTCGCGAAAATGCCGATAGGGAGCCGCCGGGCTCACGCCGGCGGACCGGGCGGCCTCGGCAAAGGTGAACCCAGCCGGGCCCTTGGTCGCGATGAGATCCAGGGCGGCGCGGATCAGCGCTTCTTTCAGATTGCCATGGTGGTAGCCTCGCCGCCCGGACCCATGCCAGCTCATGTGAATAGCTCTTACATGAGTCGGGACCGACTTGCCACAGGCCTAGCCCACCACCTTATCCTTTGTCAGCGGCTGAAAGCCACGTCGCGCCATCACCGAGCACAAGGAGCCGGCCATGCAAGCGAGACCCAATCCCTACAAGACCGTCCATGGTGTCTATAAAGCGATGAGCAGCTTGCAGGATTTCGTCGATGCCAGCGGGCTCGAGCATTCCCTTGTCGAGCTCGTGAAACTGCGGGCCTCGCAGATCAATGGCTGCGCGTACTGCGTCGACATGCATTATCGGGAGGCGCGGCAGAACGGCGAAAGCGAGGAGCGTCTCGCCCTGGTCGCAGTCTGGCGCGAGGCGCCGGTGTTCACGGCGCGGGAGCGCGCCGCGCTCGCCTGGACGGAGGCCACGACTCTGATTGCGGCAAGCGGGATCTCGGACGCGCTGTTCGAGGAAACGCGTCAGCAGTTCAAGGACGAAGAACTGGTCAAGCTGACCATGGCCATCGTCGCGATCAATGGCTGGAACCGCCTCAGCGTTGCATTCGCCATCCCGCCGCGCCTGGCGAGCGCGAAAACTTCCTAGAGCAAGATCGGGTCGGCTTCTATCAAGCCGACCCGTGAATCTCGCTCTACGTCTTAGGATTAGAGCCTGATTCACGTCTCAAGCCGAACAGGCTTGAGACGATCGGGCTCTAGCCTCCCGTCCCCCCGACGGTCAGGCTGTCGATCAGCAGCGTCGGCTGGCCGACGCCCACGGGCACGCTCTGGCCGTCCTTGCCGCAGGTGCCTACGCCATGGTCGAGCGCGAGGTCGTTGCCCACCATGGCGACCTTGGTCAGCACGTCGGGACCGTTGCCGATGAGGGTGGCGCCTTTGACCGCGGGCCCGACCTTGCCATCCTCGATCAGATAGGCCTCGGCGGCGCTGAAGACGAATTTGCCTGAGGTGATGTCGACTTGGCCGCCGCCGAAATTGACGGCGTAGAGACCCTTCTTGACCCGGCCGATGATCTCCTCCGGCGCGTGGCTGCCCGCCAGCATGTAGGTGTTGGTCATGCGCGGCATCGGGTGATGGGCGAAACTCTGGCGCCGGCCGTTTCCGGTCGGCTTCATGCCCATGAGCCGCGCGTTCTGCCGATCCTGCAGGTAGCCGACTAGCACGCCGTCCTCGATCAGGGTGGTGCACTGGGTCGGCGTGCCCTCGTCGTCGATGGTGAGCGATCCACGCCGGTCGGGGATGGTGCCGTCGTCGACCACGGTGACCCCCTTGGTCGCGATGCGCTGGCCCATGAGGCCGGCAAAGGCGCTGGTCTTCTTGCGATTGAAATCGCCCTCGAGGCCATGGCCGATCGCCTCGTGGAGCAATATCCCGGGCCAGCCGGGGCCGAGCACCACCTGCATCTCGCCGGCAGGTGCCGGCACCGAAGCAAGATTCACCAAGGCCTGGCGCAGCGCTTCGTCCGCGGCCGCCTTCCAGGTCGCGGGCTGTATGTAGAAATCATAGCCGGTCCGCCCGCCGGTGCCGTAGCTGCCGCTTTCCATGCGGCCCTTGTCCTCGACCACGACGCTGACATTGAGGCGGACAAGAGGGCGGATGTCGGCGGCTCGCTCGCCGTCGCCCCGGATGATCTGGACGGCCCGCCAATTGCCGGTGAGCGAGACGCTGACCTGGCGCACCCGCGGATCGCTTGCCCGGACATGGGCATCGATCTCGGCCAGAAGCTCGGTCTTGGCCGCGAAGGCCACGCCGGCCAGGGGGTTGTCGTCAGTGTAAAGCTGCCGATTGGTGCCGGGGGGCGGTTCGGCGAGCTTGCCCGCGCGCCCGCCATGGACGGCCTTCACGGTGGCGGCCGCGCGACGGATCGCATCCTCCGACAGTTCGCTCGCATGGGCGTAGCCGGCGGCCTCGCCCTTGATCGCGCGCAGGCCGAAGCCCTGGCTGGTGTCGAAGCTCGCCGTCTTCAGCTTGCCGTCGTCGAACCCGAGGGCTTCCGACTGGCTGTATTCGAGAAATAATTCGCCGTCGTCGGCACCGGCAATGGTTTCGGCTGCCAGCCGCTCGACGCGATTGCGATCGAGTCCGGCACGGGTGAAGAAGAGGTCGTCGGTCTTGGCAAGCGCGGTCATGTCGGTGCTCCGCTTGGGTCTCATGTCAGTGATCATATAGGGGCTCTAAGAGGCTTGCGACAGATCGCCGCATCGCGGCCTCGAAGCCTCGCCAGCGCGGCGCTTGTGAGGCCCGGTCCCATGGGTGTAGTTTCCCTGCCGCAACGGCAAGGGGGAGCCGCGTTCAGCCCTTGCGAGGCTGTGGTGGGGACCGTCGGCCGAAGCCAGGGCCGGACCTTCGCATTCGCCCCAAGCGGGCCCCGGAACAGGCCGATCGGAAGCCGGATTAAGGACGGAGAGACATGGGCTTACGCAGAGAGATGGGCTTACGGAGAATTCCAACATCGCTCGCTTCGCTCGCGGCCGGGTTCGGCGCAAGCGAGGCTCTGGCCGATCAGCCGCGGCCCTGGGAGCTGGGCTTCCAGACGCCCGCGACCGTGGGGATGGAGCGGATCAACGACTTCCATAACATCCTGCTCGTCATTATCTCGGTCATCACCGTCTTCGTCCTCGCGCTTTTGATCTATGTCATGGTGCGTTTCAACGAACGCGCCAATCCCAACCCGAGCAAGCTGACCCACAGCACGATCCTCGAAATGGCGTGGACGGCGCTGCCGGTCCTGATTTTGGCCAGCATCGTGATTCCCTCCCTAAAGCTGCTCTACTTCGAAGCCGAAATCCCGAAGGCGGACCTGACCGTCAAGGTGACGGGCCATACCTGGAACTGGTCCTATGAGTATCCCGACAACGGCGACATCTCCTTCGACAGCTATATCGTGGCCGATAAGGATCTGAAGCCGGGGCAGCCGCGCCTCCTCACCGTCGACAAGTGGATGGAGGTGCCAGTCGGCGCCACGGTCCGCGTTCAGATCACCGCCGCCGACGTCATCCATTCCTGGTCGATACCCTCCTTCGGGATAAAGACCGACGCCGTGCCGGGCAGGCTGAACGAGACCTGGTTCAAGGTCGAACGGCCGGGCATCTATTACGGCCAATGCTCCCAGCTCTGCGGCAACGGACATGGCTACATGCCCATCGTAGTCAAGGCGGTGAGCAAGGCCGAGTTCGACCAATGGGTCGCCGACGTGAAGGCCGGCAAGGGCTTCGACCAGGCCGATGCCAAGGCCGCAGCGGGCACCGAGCTCGCGTCGGCTCCGGCTAACTGAGCAAGACGAGAAAGCGGAAGGACAGCCAAGGATGAGCACTCACGACGCGACCGGGCATGGCGAGCATGCCCATCATCCCACCGGTTGGCGGCGGTTCGTCTATTCGACGAACCATAAGGACATCGGCACGATGTACCTGGTGTTCGCCGTCGTCGCCGGCCTCATCGGCGGCGGCTTCTCCGTCTTCATGCGCATGGAGCTGATGCATCCGGGACTGCAATACTTCGTCAATCCGGACGGCACGCCTAACGGCCAATTCTGGAACGTGATCGTCACCGCCCATGGCCTCACCATGGTGTTCTTCGTGGTCATGCCGGCCATGATCGGGGGCTTCGGCAACTGGTTCGTGCCTCTGATGATCGGGTCGCCGGACATGGCCTTCCCGCGCATGAACAACATCAGCTTCTGGCTGCTGATTCCCTCTTTCGCCCTGCTCCTGGGTTCGGCCCTGGTCGGCCAGGGTGCCGGGACCGGCTGGACCCTCTATCCGCCGCTCTCCAGCGCGCTGATCCATAGCGGGCCATCCGTCGACATGGCGATCTTCTCGATCCATCTGGCCGGCGCCTCATCGATCCTGGGCGCGATCAACTTCATCACCACGATCTTCAATATGCGCGCACCGGGCATGACGCTGCACAAGATGCCTTTGTTCGTCTGGTCGATCCTGGTGACCGCCTTCTTGTTGCTGCTGTCGCTGCCCGTGCTTGCCGGCGGCATCACCATGCTGCTGACCGATCGGAACTTCGGCACCACCTTCTTCGATCCCCAGGGCGGCGGCGATCCGCTGTTGTTCCAGCACCTGTTCTGGTTCTTCGGCCATCCGGAGGTGTATATCCTGATCCTGCCCGGCTTCGGCATGATCAGCCAGATCGTCTCCACCTTCTCGAGGAAGCCGGTGTTCGGCTATCTCGGCATGGCCTATGCCATGGTGGCGATCGGCGGGCTCGGCTTCCTCGTCTGGGCCCACCACATGTACACCACGGGCTTGAACGCCAACATCCGCGCCTACTTCACGCTCGCGACAATGGTGATCGCGGTACCCACGGGCATCAAGATCTTCAGCTGGATCGCGACCATGTGGGGCGGCTCGATCCGCTTCACCACGCCCATGCTGTTCGCGATCGGTTTCATCTTCCTGTTCACGGTCGGCGGCGTAACCGGCATCGTGCTGGCCAATGCCGGCGTCGACACCTCGCTCCACGACAGCTACTACGTCATCGCCCATTTCCACTACGTGCTGTCGCTCGGCGCCGTGTTCGCCATCTTCGGCGGCTTCTACTACTGGTTCGGCAAGATGAGCGGCCGGCAATATCCGGAATGGGCCGGCAAGGTCCATTTCTGGGTCAC
>DATNJA010000315.1:0-17264 GCA_035604155.1 Candidatus Udaeobacter sp.
CCCTGCGAAAGGCCGCCGCCAGAACGATCGACGAGCTCTGGAGCGCCATCGCCGAGGTGCTGCTCACCTTCAAGCCGATCGAATGCGCAAATTACTTCGCCGCCGCGGGATATGCGCCAACTTGAACGGATTCTGCTCTAGGTAGGCTGCCCAACGCCAATGGGGGCCGACGTGGTTCCGTCGCGACATTCCGGATAGAATCCCGCGATGTACCGCGACAACAGCCTGATCCCGAGCGAGACCGTACGCCTCGCGGCCTTGGGCCTGCTGGCGGAAGGCCGACGGAGCTATGGCGATCTCGCGAGCGAGGTGCGCCATTTGAGCGCCCGCATCGTCGGCCCGTCCCTGGATCTTCTCGGGCCCTCGATCGAGCTGCTCAAGGTCGAGGGCCTCGCCGCTGCCGAGGCGGACGGACCGCTTGCCATCACGGCCAAGGGCGAGGCCGAGCTTCAGCGGTTGCTGAAGGCGCCGCTGCGCGGTCCCGTCGGTGAGGTCAACAAGCTCATCATCGCTCTCAAACTCCGGTTCCTCGACCGGCTCGAGTGCGAGGAGCAGATGCTCCAGGTGGAGATGCTGGCCGAGACCTTCGAACAGGAGCTGGCCCGGCTGAACGACCTTCGCGGCCATCTCGGCGAGCCCGCGGGCCGGCTCGGCGACTGGCTCCAGCACGACATCGCTCAGCTCGCCGTGCGCATCGCCTGGTTTCGCCGACTGCTGGATACTCTGGAGGCCGCGCGGCCGTCAGAATAGATGCTGGCCGCCGGTGACGAAGACCTCCGTCCCGGTCACATAGCTGAAATCGGCGCTGCAGAGGCGGAAGACCGCCGCCGCCACTTCTTCCGGCCGGCCCATGCGGTGCATCGGGATGCGCGGGATCAGGCTCTCGTATTCTGGGCCGATCATGGCCGTCTCGATCTCGCCCGGCGCAACCGCATTGACCCTGACCCCGAGCTCTGCGAACTCGACCGCCATCTCGCGGGTCAGCGCCGACAGCGCTGCCTTGGACGTGCTGTAGGCAGAGCCGGCAAAGGGATGGATCGCGTGGCCGGCGATGGAGGTGATGTTGACGATCGAGCCTCGCCCGCGATGAAGCGCCGGGGCAAAGCCGCGGGCAAGCGACAAGGGCGCGAAGAGATTGAGCTCGAACACGGCGCGCCAGCCCTCCAGATCGCCGTTCAGGATGCCGAGCCGTTCCTTGAACGCGGTCTTGGGCGAGATGGCGGCGTTGTTGACCAGGGCATGCAGCGGCCCGCCTTCCAGAGCGGCATTGGCTTCCTGCACGAACCGGCCGGCCGCGGCGGGATCGGCAAGATCGACGGTTATGTGGCGGGTCCAGCTCGGGTCGCGCGCGCATTCCTCGGGCACGTCGTCGCGGCTGCAGGTGATGATCCGCCAGCCTTCCTGGCTGAAACGCTTCACCGTGGCATGGCCGATGCCGCGGCTGGCGCCGGTCAGGATCAGGGTCTTGCGTTCGAGCGCACCAACGGAAACCGGCGGCCCGGCCTTGATCGGCTGCGAAGGTCGACGCGCCGGCCGGCTCGCCGCCTTGCGTCTGGCTGTCGGCAACCGGCTGCCCGTCACGGATGCGCCCTGGCGAATTCTGCCAATGGGGACACGCCAGTAGCCTCAGTGAGCCATCAGGACGGGCAGAGTCGTCTGGGCCAACACGTCGCGCGTCGCCCCGCCCAGGATCATCTCGCGAATCCGGCTGTGGCCGTAAGCGCCCATGACCAGGAGATCGGCGCCGAGGCCTTGGGCGTGTTCGAGCAGCGCGTGGCCGATCGACTTGCCATGCGGCTCGACATGCTCGACCGAGGCCTTGAGGTTGTGCCGGGCGAGATAGGCGACCAGGGCCTCGCCAGGCGCCCGCTTGTCCACGCCCGGCGCGGTCAGCACGCTGATGACTTCCGCCTTTTCCAGATAAGGCAAAGCGGCCGATATGACCCGGCTCGACTGGGCGCTGCCGTTCCAGGCGAGCGCGACCTTGCGCCCGACGGTGGCCGGCGCGGTGGGCGGGGCCACCAGCACGGGCCGGCCGGTATCGAACAGCGCCGAATCCAGGCTGGCCGCGAGCTGCCCATCGGCGTTGGAATCGGGCCGGCCGATGACGGTCAAGTCCGCGAGACGCCCCGCGGCCGCCAGGACCACGGGCTCGGGGCCCATCTCCTGGCGCCAGGTCATGCTGACGCCGCCCTTGCTGACCGCCTGGTCGAAGGCCGACTTGGCCTTTTCGGAACGCCCTTCCACCGCCTTGGTCATCGCCTCCATCACCTGCTCGACCATGGCCCCCGACATGCCTTCGCCCACGATGGGCACCAGGGTCGCCGGATCGGCGCGGACATGGAGCACGTCGAGATGGGCGTTGAACTGCTTGGCCACGGCAATGCCGGCGCCCAGGGTGGCTTCCGAAAGCGGGCCGCCATCGACCAAGGCCAGGATCAGTTTCGGTGTCATCGCTTCGCTCCTCTGCTATCCCCCATGAACCCTAGAGCCTGATCGTCTCAAGCCTGCTCGGCTTGAGACGTGAATCAGGCTCTAATCCTAACATGTAGAGCAAGGTCCACGGGTCAGCTTGATAGAAGCTGACCCGACCTTGCTCTAGACTCGGATGGAGACATGCCCTGGGCATTGACATGAATCAAGCGAAACCCGGTCGCGCCTCCGGCAAGCCCGCCGGATCCTGATGGATCATGATCTCCGCGCCCGGGAAGGCGTCGAGAATCGCCTTCTCGACCTCGTCGGAAACGGCGTGGGCCCGGATCAGCGGGATATCGCCATCGAGCTCGAGATGGAACTGGATGAAGGTCAGGTGGCCGGAGGACCGGGTCCTCAGATCATGCAGGTGGCGCACGGCGGGGTTGGAGAGCGCGATGTCGCGTATGCGCGCGCGCGCTGTGTCCGGCAGCTCGCGGTCCATCAGCAGGTCGAAGGCGTTTCGGGCGATGTTCCAGGCGGTGAACAGAATGTAGCAGCCGACACCGGCGGCGCAGAGCGGATCGGCGAGCGCCCAGCCGAATTCACGCCAGAGCATCAGGGCGATGACCACGGCGCTATTGACCAGCAGGTCGCTGAAGTAGTGCTGGAAGTCGGCGCGGATGGCAAACGACCCGGTCCTTTTGACCACGTGGCGCTGATAGAGCAGCAGGACGATAGTCAGCAGGATCGAGACCCCCATCACCGCAAGGCCGATGGCGCTGTTGTGGACCGGCGAGGGATTGACCACGCGGTTGCCGGCCTCCACCAGAAGGAAAAGCGCCGAGCCGGCGATGAAGGCGGCCTGCACCAAGGCCGCCAGGGGCTCTGCCTTGCCATGGCCGAAGCGATGCTCCTCGTCCGGGGGGACGAGAGCGGTGCGCACCGCCACGAGGTTGACCATGGAGGCCGCAGCGTCGAGCAGGGAATCAAGAAGGGTCGACAGCATGCTGACGGAATCGGTGAGCAGATAGGCCCCCACCTTGGCGGCGATCAACACCCCCGCCGTCGTCACCGAGGCGTATGTCGCAAACCGCATCAGCCGCCCGCGCTCGTCGTCGGCCAGGAGCGCGGTCACGGATAGAGCCTCGTCGTCGCCCAACCCTCCCCGTCCCGCGAATAGACCAGCCGGTCATGGAGGCGAAACGGGCGATCTTCCCAGAATTCGATGCGCGAGGGCTTTATCCGGAACCCCGACCAATATGGCGGCCGGGGAACGGCACCGACCGCGAACTTCGCCGTGAACTTGGCCACGCGGGCCTCGAGCGCGAAACGTCCCTCCAGGGGCCGGGACTGGTCCGAGGCCCAGGCCCCGATTTGTGAGCTGCGCGGGCGGCTGGCGAAATAGGCATCCGCTTCCTCCGGCGAGGTCTGTTCCGCCAGGCCCTCGATGCGAACGCTCCGGCGCAACGACTTCCAGTGGAAGCAGAGCGCAGCCTGGGCATGGGCCAGGAGCTGCTGGCCCTTCCGGCTCTCGTAATTGGTGTAGAAGACGAAGCCGCGGGGATCGACGTCCTTCAGCAGCACCATGCGCGCCGAGGGCATGCCGTCGGCGCCGACGGTGGCCAGCGTCATGGCCTCGGGGTCGTTCGGCTCCGTCGCCTTGGCCTCCTGGAACCAGGTGTCGAACAGACGAAAAGGCTCGGCAAATTCTTGCACCATGATCCCACTCTGCTTGGACGCGGCGAGGGCCGCTGGGGACGATCTGGAAGACGCATGTTAACGCAAGGCATCGCCAGGCTGCCAGACGGATGACGCGAGATCGATGGACCCGAGCCTCTGCCAGGAACCGCAACTCGGATCCGCAATACAAAGGCCCGCCTCGTTGACCAAACGTCTCATTACTGTAGGATGCCTCGCATTCTCAACGGTCTTTGACGGGGTTAGGCGGGATTACATGAGCGATCGAAGCGGGCTTATGGCCGGCAAACGCGGCCTGGTCATGGGCGTAGCCAACGACCGCTCCATCGCCTGGGGCATCGCCCGCGCCGCGGCGGCCGAGGGCGCCAAGATCGCCTTCACCTATCAGGGCGAGGCCCTGCTGAAGCGGGTGAAGCCGCTCGCCGAATCCCTCGGCGCCGATCACATACTGCCCTGCGACGTTGGCGATGAATCGAGCATCGATGCCGTGTTCGCCGCCCTCGGCGAGGATTGGGGCAGCCTCGATTTCGTGGTCCACGCCATCGCCTTTTCCGACAAGGAAGAGCTGAAAGGCGGCTATCTCGAAACGACCCGGCGCAACTTCGCCCAGACCATGGACATCTCCTGCTATTCCTTCACTGCGGCGTGCCAGCGCGCGGTCAAGCTGATGCCCGGCGGCGGCAGCCTGCTGACCCTCACCTACTACGGGGCCGAACGCGTGATGCCCCACTACAACGTCATGGGCGTGGCCAAGGCGGCGCTCGAGGCGAGCGTCCGCTATCTGGCGGCCGATCTCGGCAGCCAGGGAATTCGCGTCAACGCCATTTCCGCCGGACCGATCAAGACCCTCGCCTCCTCCGGCATCGGCGATTTCCGCTATATCCTGCGCTGGAACGAGCTCAATGCGCCGCTGAAGCGCAATGTCACCATCGACGATGTGGGCGGCGCCGGGCTCTATCTGCTGAGCGATCTCTCGCGCGGCGTCACCGGCGAAGTGCATCACGTGGACAGCGGCTACCATGTCGTCGGCATGCTGCGCACCGATGCGGTCTCCGAGGTCAGGGTCATGCTCCAGAACTTCGACCCGAAAGAGTGAGGCGGTGTCGCATAACAGCTTCGGGCAGCTCTTCCGCTTCACCAGCTGGGGCGAGAGCCATGGGCCTGCCATCGGCTGCGTCGTCGACGGCACGCCGCCCCTGATCGAACTCGGCGAAGCCGATATCCAGCCTTGGTTGGACCGGCGTCGGCCCGGCCAGTCGCGTTTCGTCACCCAGCGCCGCGAAAGCGACCAGGTGCGCATCCTCTCGGGCGTCTTCGATGGGCGTACGACCGGGACGCCTATCAGCATGGTCATCGACAACGAGGACCAGCGCTCGAAGGACTACAGCGACAACCGCGGCAAGTTCCGCCCCGGCCATGCCGACTACGCCTATTGGAAGAAATACGGAATCCGCGACCATCGCGGCGGCGGCCGGTCCTCGGCCCGAGAGACGGCGAGCCGGGTGGCGGCCGGCGCGGTCGCGCGGAAAGTCATCGCACGTGTGGCCCGCAAGGTCGTGGAAATCCGCGGCGCGCTGATCCAGATCGGCGGCACGGCTATAGACCGCGGCCGCTGGGATTGGGCCGAGGTCGATCGCAACCCCTTCTTCTCGCCCGACCCCGGCGTCGTCGAGGCCTGGGCAGATATGCTGGACGGGCTGCGCAAGGCCGGCTCATCCACCGGCGCCGTGGTCGAGCTGGTCGCGAGCGGTCTGCCCGCGGGTCTGGGGGCGCCCGTCTATGGCAAGCTCGATGCGGATATCGCCTCGGCGATGATGAGCATCAATGCGGTGAAAGGCGTGGAGATCGGCGACGGCTTCGCCGCCGCGCGCCTGCGCGGCGAGGAGAACGCCGACGAGATGCGCATGGAGGGAAACGAAGTCTCCTTCAAGAGCAATCATGCCGGCGGCATCCTGGGCGGCATCTCGACCGGGCAGGACATCGTGCTGCGCTTCGCCGTCAAGCCAACGAGTTCGATCCTGTTGCCGCGCGAGACCGTGACGGCCGACGGCGAGAACGCGGAGATTTCGACCAAAGGCCGCCATGACCCATGCGTCGGAATCCGGGCCGTGCCGGTGGGCGAGGCGATGCTGGCGATCGTGCTTGCCGATCACCTGCTGCGCCACAGGGCGCAGTGCGGCTAACGGCCTAGCGCCTGATCGTCTCAAGCCAAATCGGCTTGAGACGTGAATCAGTCGCTACATCTATGAATTAGAGCAAGATTCACCGATTGGGTTGAATCAACCCAATCGGTGAATCTTGCTCTAGCGGCAGAAAATCCCCACCAGCTCGAGATGCGGCGACCAGGGAAACTGGTCGACCGGCAGCACCAGCTCCAAACGGAAGCCCCCATCGATCAGGATCCGGGCGTCGCGCGCGAAGCTGCCGGGATGGCAGGAGACGCCGACGGCCAGATCCAGGCCCGAGCGCGCAATCTCCGCGGCCTGCTCTTTGGCTCCAGCCCGCGGAGGATCGAACACCACGGCATCGAATCGTTTGAGCTCGCCCGCCGTCAACGGAGAGCGGGCGAGGTCCCGCCGCTCGGCGCTGACGCGTCCGGGGAGATTGCGGGCGGCCCCTGCAAGCGCCGCCAGGGACGGCCCGTCGCCCTCGACGGCGTGAACCCTCGCCGAGGCCGCGAGCGGGAAGGTGAAAGTACCACAACCGGCATAGAGATCCGCGATACGCGCCCGCCCGGCGAGCGCGCCGGAGACCGCCTCGGTCAGCACGGCCTCTCCGGCGGCCGTGGGTTGCAGGAATGCGCCCGGCGGAAGGGCGACGGCCACGCTGCCGAAGATCGCTCGCGGCTGCCGGCGCAAGACGACCAGCTCGGCTTCGGGCCCAGCCGAGATTCGCGCCAGATCCCGGCCGAGGGCGAGATCGACCAGGGCCTCGCGGGCGGCTAGCGTGGGAGGACGCCTGGACTTAATCCAGAGATCGATCCCGCTATCGGTCAGCGCGACGGCCAGGTCGGCGGCATCCTTCGGTCCCAGGACGGCGAGCAGCGTCTCCCGCAACGGCGCCAGCAGCTCGACAAGCTTCGCATCGAGGATCAGGCAGGTCTGGAGATCGACGATTTTGGCGCTGGCCGATGCATTGAATCCGAGTTCCACGCGTTTGCCACACCGGGCCGCGGCGAAGACGGCGCGGCGCCTGCCGGCGGGCGGAAGAATTCGAAGCGGCAGGATCTCGGCTTCGATGCCGCGCCGGGCCAGGGCTTGGCCGACCAGCGCTTGTTTCCAGGCGACATAGGCCTCGGCTGTCACATGCTGGAGCGCGCAGCCGCCGCAATCGCCGAAATGCCGGCAAGGCGGCCGGGACCGATCCGCGCCGTCCTTCAAGCGCTCTACGATCCGACCCAGGAGCCCTCCGTCCCGTTCTCCCACGATCGCCACCCGAAGCCGGTCGCCCGGTGCGGCGAAAGGCACGAAGATCGCCCGATCCCCGCCATGGCCCACGCCCTGACCCCCGCCCTGACCATCGGCATAGCCGATACCGTCGCCCCGGCCGCCCAGACCGGCGATCTCGACGTCCATCTCGGGCGGCTTGCCCATCCCTGGCAGCTCGCCACGCTGAGATGTCGCAGGCTTGAGCGATGGCATATCTTCCACTTCTCTCCCTCGGCGGGATCGCTATCATAGCCCGCCATGCGCCTGCTGCGGTTCATCGCAAAATCGATCGTCGCGCTATGCGCCATCGTCGGTGCGCTGCTGATCGCGGCTGTGCTGACCATTTTCCTCAGCCTGCACAACTTCTCCAAGCTCGCCGCCGGGCCGGCGCCCCAGCGCATGGTCCTGACCTTCGATCTCGCCGACGGCCTGGTGGAAACCCTGCCCACGAACCCGCTGGCCCTTGCGTCCATGGGCCAGGCCGTGACCGTGAACGACACCCTGAAGGCACTGGCGCTTGCCGCGGCGGACGATCGGGTGAAGGTGCTGCTGCTGCGGCTTGGCACCGGCTCTCTCGACCTGGCACGCGCCGAAGAGCTGGCCGACGCGGTGACGGCGTTCCGGCGTTCCGGGAAGCCCGTCATCGCTTTCGCCGAGGATTTCGGCGAGGGTGGCGACGCCAACAGCAAATATGTGCTGGCGGCGGCGGCAAGCCAAATCCTGGTGCAGCCCTCGGGCGAGGTCAAACTCACCGGTGCGGCCTTGGAGACGCCCTTCTTCCGCGGCATTTTGGATAAGATCGGCGTCCAGGCACGCCTCGACCGACGAGAGGAATATAAAGGGGCGGCCAACAGCTTCCTCAACGATTCCATGCCGGCGCCTGAACGCGCCAACATGCAGGCGCTGGTCGAATCCCTGACCGAGCAGATCGCCGACGCTGTCGCCAGGGGACGCCACATCGATCCGGTCCGGGCGCGCGACATCGTCGAACATGGACCTTACGATGCGGCCGCCGCGCAATCGGCCAAGCTCATCGACGGAACCCGGTATTGGGATCAGGTTGTGAGCGATGCCCTTGGGCTGGCCGGTTCCGGCGCGAAGACCTACGGGTTGGCGAAATACATCGCCGCCATGCCGGAGCCGGGGAAGACGGCGCGGCGAATCGCCATCGTCTACGGCATCGGCAACATCGTGCTGGGGGACGGCGATACGAGCCCGTTGGCCCAGGATTCGGTCATCGCGTCTCGCCGTCTCTCCGAAGATCTCCACAAGGCGGTGGACGACCCCAAGATCGCCGGCATCATTCTGAGGATCGACAGCCCGGGCGGGTCTTACATTGCGTCGGACGCCATCTGGCGCGAAGTGGCCCGGGCTCGCGAGCTGCATAAGCCCCTGGTCGTCTCCATGGCCGGCGTGGATGCCTCGGGCGGCTATTTCCTCTCGGCCCCTGCCGCGGTCATCGTCGCCGAGCCGGCCACCATCACCGGCTCGATCGGCGTCTTCAGCGGCAAGTTCGTGATCAAGGATCTGCTGGCCAAGCTCGGCATTACCATCGACAGCGTCAGCGTCGGCGCCAACAGCCTGGCGGACAGCGGCACGGCCGACTACACGCCGGCCCAATGGGCGCTGCTGGAGGCCGATCTGGACAGGATCTACGCCGACTTCCTGGCCAAGGTCGCGGACGGGCGCGGGCTCAGCAAGGAAGAGGTCCATGCCGTCGCCAAGGGCCAGATATGGACGGGCAGCGCCGCCAAGACCCAGGGCCTGGTCGATCTCCTGGGCGGAATCCGGACGGCGACCGACGAGGTGCGGCGCCTGGCCAAGATCGACGTCGCGACCGAGGTCGATGTCGAGCAATATCCCTCGCGGAGCGACGAACTCCAGACCATGCTCGCCCGGCTCATCGGCATGGACAACAGTACCGCCGTAGCGTTCCGACCCCTGGTCCGTATTCTTGCGGCGGCCGCATCCCTGACCGAAACGTACGACGCCGTTTCCGGACCTTCCCCGGACGAAAGCCTGCGGGCGAACATCCCCTGATTCTTCTCAGCCCGCGTGGCGTGCGGCGATCAGATATTCGATGTTGCCCTCCGCGCCGGTGATCGGGCTTTCGATCAAGCCCAGCACGCGCCAGCCCGAGCGGCTGGAGAGCCAATCGGCGACGCGCTCGCAGGCGTTGCGGCGCAGATCGGGGTCGCGAACGATCCCGCCCTTGCCCACGGCGTTGCGGCCGACCTCGAACTGAGGCTTGATCAGGGCGACGAGTTCGGCCCCTTCCGCAGCCAGGGATAGGGGCCGGTCCAGGACCGTGGCGAGGCCGATGAAGCTCGCATCGCAGACGATCAGGGAAGGCGGCTCAGGCAGCAGCTCGCGCGTCAGATTGCGCGCGTTCAAGCGCTCCAGCACGACGACGCGCGGATCCTGACGCAGCTTCCAGGCCAGCTGCCCGTGGCCCACGTCCACGGCGTAAACCTTGGCAGCGTCGCGGGCCAGCAGCACGTCGGTAAAGCCGCCGGTCGAAGCGCCGACATCGAGGCATATCCGGCCCGCCGGATCGACGCCAAAATGGTCGAGAGCGAAGGCGAGCTTCACGCCGCCGCGGGAAACCCAGGGATGGTCCTGGCCGCGGAGCTCGAGGCCGGCGGCCTCGGCCAGAAGCTCACCGGCCTTTTCGATTCGCCGCTCGCCGCTGAAAACCTTGCCGGCGAGGATCAGGGCCGCCGCGCGGCTCCGGCTTTCGGCCAGGCCGCACTCCACCATCGCGAGATCGGCACGCTTCTTCACGGCGCCAGACGCCGGGCGAGACGATGGAAGCGCAGGCTGAGCAGAATGGCCGTCACGGCGAGGCCAAGGGCGAGCCCGATCCAGAACCCCACGGCGCCGTACCCCGCCCAGAATCCCAGAAGGCTCGCGGCACTGATGCCGACGAGCCAATAGCCGATGAAGCAGATGACCATGGGCAGCCGGGTGTCCTTGAGGCCGCGCAAGGCGCCGCCGGCGACCGCCTGGGTGCCGTCGAAGACCTGGAACAGCGCCGCAATGGGCAACAGCGTCAAGGCGACCGCCAGCATCGGCTGGTTGCCGGGCACCGACAGATCGACGTAAAGGCCGATGAGCAGGCGCGGCACGCTCAAGAACAAGGTTGCCGCCAGCAACATCCAGATGACTCCCAGATGAAGCGCCGTATAGCCGGCCCTTCGCGCCGCGGCAGACTGGCTGGCGCCGAGCGCGCGTCCGACCCGGACAGTCGCCGCCTGGCCGACGGCATAGGGAATCATGAAGGTGAAAGAGCAAAGCCCGCCGACCACGGCATTGGCCGCCAAGGCAGCGTTGCCGAGAACGGCGATCAACAGGGTGGTCGCCACGAACAGCCCATTCTCGAACATGTAGGAGCCGGCGATGGGCCAGCCGAGACGCAGGATCTCCCAGAATGCGGGATGGGGTTTGGCAAGATGCGAAAACACCCGAAAGGCGTGAAACTCGCGGTCGAGGCGGAGGTAAGCCGCTACGGCGAGCAACTGCAGCCAGGCGCTGATGCTGCCGCTGATGCCGACGCCGGGGACGCCGAGACGCGGCATGCCGAGCCGTCCATAGACGAAGAGATAGTTGCTGAGCGCCGTCACGCCGATGGAGAGAATGGCGACGACAGTGACGATGCGCGGCCGGTTGGCCGCGGTGGCGAAGTAGCGCAGCGCCGAATAGGCAAGGAACGCCGGCACGCCGGGCAAGCCCCAGAGCAGAAGCCCCTGGGCAAGCCGCACCGTGCGTGGATCGTAGCCGAGATAGGGCAGAACCAGGATCATGCCCAGGAGAAGCAGGCCGCAAGGAATCGACAGGGCCATGGACAATCTGAGGCCCTGGCGGGCAACGACCGCCGCCATGTTCCGATTGCCGGCGCCAAAGGCATGGGAAGCGATGGCGGCAACACCCGCCAGGACCCCCATGCCGATGAGCAGGGGCGTGAATTGCAGATTGGCGCCGAGCCCTCCTGCCGCAAGCTCATCGGCACCCAGACGCCCGACCATGACGTTGTCGACGAAGATCGTGGCCATCTGGGCGAGAAATGCGACGGCGATGGGAAGCGCCAGCGCGAGATTGGCGCCTGCTTCCCCGAGCCAGGTCGTTTGGCCTTGCGGCCGGGCTGTCGCGTCGGCCGCCATGCGTGGTGCAGCCCCTGTTACGCGCGCGCTGTGGCCTGGGCGGAGTCTCGGCCTAAAGCGGCGAGAGCCGTGGCGACGATGGACTTGGCATCGAGGCCGGCCTCGGCGTACTGGACCTCCGGCTTTTGGTGATCGATGAAGCGGTCCGGCAACACCATGGGCCGGATCTTCAGTCCACTGTCGAGCATGCCGGTGGTTGCCAGATACTGAAGCACATGGGAGGCGAACCCGCCGACCGCACCCTCCTCGATCGTGATCAGCACTTCATGCTCGCGCGCCAAGCGGCGCACCAGGTCCTCGTCGAGGGGCTTGGCAAAGCGGGCGTCCGCGACCGTGGTCGAAAGCCCGCGCGCCGCCAGATCCTCGGCCGCCTTCAAGCATTCATGCAATCGGGTCCCATAGGACAGCAGGGCCACCGCCGTGCCTTCCCTGAGGACCCGGCCGCGGCCGATCTCGAGCGGCGTGCCCCGGGCCGGCAGCTCGACCCCCACGCCGTCGCCGCGCGGGTAGCGCAAGGCCGAGGGCCGATCGTCGATGGCCGCCGCTGTCGCCACCATGTGGAAGAGCTCGGCCTCGTCCGCGGCCGCCATCAGCACCATCCCGGGCAGGCAGCCGAGATAGGCGATGTCGAAGGAGCCGGCGTGGGTCGCGCCATCGGCGCCCACCAGCCCGGCCCGGTCCATGGCGAAACGGACCGGCAGGCGCTGGATGGCCACGTCATGCACGACCTGGTCGTAGGCGCGCTGCAGGAAGGTGGAATAGATCGCACAGAAGGGCTTGAAGCCTTCGGTCGCAAGGCCGGCGGCGAAGGTCACGCCATGCTGTTCGGCGATGCCGACGTCGAAGCACCGGTCGGGGAAGCGCTTGCCAAAGTAATTGAGGCCGGTGCCCGACGGCATCGCGGCGGTTATGGCGACGATTTTGTCGTCATGCTCCGCCTCGGCGATGAGGGCGTCGGCAAAGACCTTGGTGTAGCTGGGCGCGTTCGAGGCCGGCTTCATCTGGGCCCCGGTGACGACGTCGAACTTGACCACGCCGTGATACTTGTCGGCGGCCTTTTCGGCCGGCGGGTAGCCATGGCCCTTGCGGGTGACTACGTGGACCAGCACCGGCCCCTCGGACGATGCGTCGCGCACGTTGCGCAGTACCGGCAGCAGATGATCGAGATTGTGGCCGTCGATCGGGCCGACGTAGAAGAACCCCATCTCCTCGAACAAGGTGCCGCCGGTCACCAGGCCGCGGGCGAACTCCTCGGCGCGCCTGGCTGCCATCTCGAAACGGCGCGGAAAGTTCTTCGCCATTTCCTTGGCCAGATGACGCAACGACCGGTACGACTTCGACGAAATCAGGCGGGACAGATAGGCGCTCATGGCGCCCACCGGCGGTGCGATCGACATGTCGTTGTCGTTGAGCACGACGATAAGGCGGCTGTCCATCGACCCGGCGTTGTTCAGCGCCTCATAGGCCATGCCGGCGCTCATGGCGCCGTCGCCGATCACGGCGATGACGTGATTCTTGCGTCCTTCCAGGTCCCGCGCCACGGCCATCCCCAGGGCGGCCGAAATGGAGGTCGAGCTGTGGGCAGCACCGAAGGGATCGTATTTGCTCTCGTCGCGCTTGGTGAAGCCGGAGAGCCCGCCGCCCTGGCGCAATGTGCGGATGCGGTCCCGCCGGCCGGTCAGGATCTTGTGGGGATAGGCCTGATGTCCGACATCCCAGATCAGCCGATCCTCGGGCGTCTCGAAGAGGTAATGGAGCGCCACGGTGAGCTCGACCACGCCGAGGCCGGCTCCCAGATGCCCTCCCGTGACCGACACGGCATCGATGGTCTCCTGGCGCAGCTCATCGGCAAGCTGGCGCAGCTGCGATTCATGCAGGCGACGAAGATCTGCCGGCACATGCACGGCATCGAGCAGGGGCGTTTTGCTGTTCGCCAAGATTACTTCCTTCAAATGGCCGGGGGCGGTCCCTAGCCCGACTCCACCCGGGTTGGTCAAAATCCGCTTTTTCTACAAAGAAATCAAGAGCCTGAGCCGGAATTCCTGCGGCCCTTCCGCGCCAGCGCCCAATCGCTTTACTCGAATTTGGCCGGCTGGGTGGAAAGACTCCCATCGGTGCCAACGACGATGCGGTCGACTTTCTCCTGGGCCTCCCGCAGCTTTTTTTCGCAATGGCGCTTCAGAGCCGCGCCCCGTTCATAGGCCCGGATCGCCTCTTCCAGCTTCGAATCGCCCTTTTCCAAGGCCTTGACCAGAGCCTGAAGCTCGGTCAACGCCTCCTCGAAGCTCAAATCCTCGATCGCCGCCTGCTTCTTGCCTTCGGCCATGGCCCCTCAGTCCTAGTGAATTATGACACAGCCATGAGGGCCAGGACATGGGCTGCGGCGCTGGCGGCGAGCGCGTCAAGGTCATAGCCGCCCTCGAGGGTCGAGACGACCCGCCCGCCCGCATGCCGTTCGGCGACGGCCAAAAGCCGGGCGGTCGCCCAGACGAAATCCTCCTCCACCAGCTCGAGATTGGCCAGCGGATCGGCACGATGAGCATCGAACCCGGCCGAAATCAGGAGAAAATCGGGGCGGAAGCGGTCGAGGGCCGGAAGGACGCGGCTTTCCATGGCCGCCCGGAATTCGTCCGACCCGGCATAGGGCGGAAGCGGCGCGTTGCAGATGTTGCCCAGGCCCGTTTCGCTGGCGGCACCGGTTCCCGGATAGAGCGGCATCTGGTGGGTCGAAGCGTAAAAGGCTTCCGGGTCGCCCTCGAACATGGCCTGGGTGCCGTTGCCGTGGTGGACGTCGAAATCGACGACCGCGACGCGCCTCAGCCCATGAACGGCCCGGGCTTGAAAGGCGCCCGCCGCGACGTTGTTGAACAGGCAGAAACCCATGGCGGTTCCCGGCTCGGCGTGATGGCCGGGCGGGCGAACGGCGCAGAAGGCATTGGCGATCTCGCCGGCGGCGACCGCATCCACGGCCGCGCAGACCGCACCCGCAGCCCGAAGTGCCGCTTCTCCCGACCCCGGCGAGAGCGTCGTGTCGGGATCAAGCGCGAACAGGCCCGCCGCGGGAACGGCATGGAGGATCGCTTCGACATAACTCTGCGGATGAACCCGGCAAAGCTGCTCCACTGTCGCCAGGGGTGCCTCGGCCCTTTCCAGGTATTGGAAGGGCTCGGCCTCCAGCGCCGCCAGGATGGCCTGAAGCCGCGCCGGGCGTTCCGGATGGCCAGGACCCATATCGTGGCCAAGGCAGGCTGCATGGGTATAAAGGCGGGTTGTCATGCCCAGCCATTCTTGCCGGCGGCCAGCGCAAATGCCAGGCAATTGCCGCGTGCCAAGGACCGGCGGTCGAGAAGTTACGGGCCCATGCTATGCTGCATCGCTTGAACGCCGACGAAGCGCCGAATCTGCCTTGAGGACCCATCATGGTGATATTCCGACAACTCTTCGATCCGCAGTCCTCGACCTATTCCTATTTGCTGGCCGACGCAGACGCCGCGGAAGCCGTGCTCATCGACCCGGTCTTCGAGCAGGTGCCGCGGGACAGCGCGCTTCTGCGCGAACTGGGCCTGAAGCTGCTGTCCACGCTGGAGAGCCATGTTCATGCGGATCACGTGACTGGCGCCTCGATCCTGAAGCAGCGTCTCGGCAGCCGCATTGCACTCAGCGGTGCCAGCGGCGCCGAGGGTGCCGACCGCTACCTCGCGGACCGCGACCGGGTCGCCTTCGGCAAGCGCTATCTCGAGGTCAGGGCGACGCCTGGCCATACCAACGGCTGCCTCACCTACGTCCTGGACAACGAGAGCATGGCCTTCACCGGCGACTGCCTGCTCATCCGCGGTTGCGGGCGCACGGATTTCCAGCAAGGCGATCCGCGGGCCATGTATCGCTCGGTGCACACCCAGATCTTCTCGCTGCCGGAATCCTGCCTGCTCTATCCGGCCCATGACTATCGCGGGCTCTTGGTCACCAGCGTGGCCGAGGAACGGCGGTTCAACCCGCGCCTGGGCGGGCAGCTGAGCGAGGACGATTTCGTGGGCTACATGCGCAACCTGGGACTGCCGCACCCCAAGCAGATGGACATCGCCGTGCCGGCCAACCTGAAATGCGGTCAGCGGGAAGGCACGATGCCGGCCGACGAAGCCTCCTGGGGACCGCTGACGATGACTTTCGCCGGCATCTGGGAGATCGAGCCCCATTGGGTCGAGGAGCATCTGCGCGATCTCCAGCTCGTCGACGTACGAGAGCCCGACGAATACACAGGGCCGCTGGGCCACATACCGGGGGCGAGATTGTTGCCGCTGGGAAGCTTGAGCGAAGCCGCGTCAGGGCTGGCCAAAGACAAGCCGGTGGTGACCGTGTGCCGCGCCGGCGGCCGTTCCGCCCAGGCGAGCTTGATCCTGAAGCGCCTCGGCTTCCCGCAAGTCGCGAATCTGCCTGGCGGCATGCTGCGCTGGCGGGCACAACGCCAGGTCATCGAGGGCGGCAGCGACTGATTGTTCCTTCAGCTTGCGCGCAGTTTCGCGAGGCCGTGCCAGAGCAGGAACGCCCAACCGAATAGCAGGGCTAAGCCCCCGAAGGGCGTCACCCAGGCGAATCCCCGCCAGCCCACGAGTGCCAGCAAGTAGAGGCTGCCGCTGAACAGGATCGCGCCCGCGAACATCAGCCAAGCGGCGAGCGCCAGCCGTCGCACCGGCTCCCGTTCATAGAGAATGCCGATCCCCAGGATCGCCAGGCCATGCCAGAGCTGATAGTCGGCCCCGGTCTTCACCCAGCCCAGGGCCGCGGGGTCGAGGATTGCCTTGAGGCCATGAGCGGCAAAGGCACCCATGGCGACGCCCATCAGCCCGTTGAAGGCAGCGGCCGCGATGCATAATCCGGCAGTGCGGGGAGCAGCTTTTTCCACGACCGGAGAGCAATAGCACAGCCGGATGCGGCCGTGATGGTTACTCGAATCGGTTCCGTAAATGGGCGGGGCAATGACGCTAGTGGATAAAATCTGGCGCTTGATACCCTCCGGCCATAGCCGGTTCCGACCCAAGCCGACTTGGCTAGCGGGATTACGGAACAGCAGTGGTTGCCATGCTGGGGCGGTTAACCATGTTCTCCCACCATCGTTTCAGGTCGGGATGGTGCGCGAGCAATTGCTCTGCCTCGGGAGTGGTGATGAAGTAAGCGAACATCGGTGCGGCATGCAGATCAGCAAGCGTGAGTGTTGGCCCTGCGAGAAATGGCGCGGCCCCCATGATCTGCTCCATCGCTGTAAGACACATCGCTGCCCGTGGTAGCGCGTCACGAATCCGCTCCTCGTTCGACACATGGCCACGTTGTGGAACGGAAACTCCCTCTACGAAGATGTCCCAAACCAGCGTCCGGTAGGCATAGGAATCGAGGATGCTGATCACCTGATTGGCTCTGGCGCGCAGTTCCGGAGATCGGGGCTGGAGGGCCGGTCCAGGGAACGCCTCATCGACGTAGCGCATGATGGCGCCTGCTTCGTAGAGCTGAAAGCCGCGATATTCAAAGGACGGAATGCGCCCGAAGGGGTGTCGTATCAGATATTCTGGCG
>DATNJA010000316.1:0-3361 GCA_035604155.1 Candidatus Udaeobacter sp.
TCCCAATTGCAAAGGCACTTTCGGTGGGCAGGCTCAGTCCAGTACCGCTAATCGGCCAGGCCCTGCGTCCCATGCCAATAGTGCGACCTTGAACCGCTGACAAAGCCGGCGGTGACTGGCGCAAAGGGGACCAACCCTGCGAGCCGGCCTGCGGCCTCTTCGGGCCCCAGCCGGCCGTCGAGAAGGTCCCGGTAGGCCCGCGCGACCGCCACCATGTCGACTGCCTGCGGCCAAAGTCGGAACCTGTCGATGCCGGCAGCGCGAAGCGGCGCGATCTCCGCGGTCAGCGCGGCGACCCCGTGGGACAGGGTCTGCAGCCCGTTGACCGCCAGGAAGCCCTGTCCGTCGAGGGTCTCGACCGATAGCCCGTCGGGGTCCTCATCGCAGACATAGCGACAACCGTCCTTGTGCAGCCCGCGGGCCCGAGCGTGATAGCAGCGCGCCGATATGGCCAGCGGCAGCCGGCCGAAGGCGGTGACCTCGAGTTCGACCGCTCCGGCGCGAGCGCCCAGGGCGCCGATCGCTGCCGTCGGCAGTTCGACGGGAAGCGACACCCGTCGAGCGCCGCGTTGTGCGAACCAGGCAAGGGCGCCCTCGTTGTAGACGTTGACGAAGGGACCTATCACATGAGTCCGGCCGGCGAGGATTTCGATTGCCCCCAGGTCGTTCGCTTCGACCAGCATGTCCGATGCGTTCGCAATCTCCGCGACGAGCGCTCGATCATGGTCGTCCATGACGAGGGCGAGGGTCGAATAGATGACTTCCTTGCCGCCATCGGCCAGACGCCGGGCGATCTCCGGCAGGTCAGGATCGCTGAACGGCGCCCGTTTGGCGCACACCACTTCGCCAAGGCATACGCTGTCGATCGGCGCTTCGTCGGCGATGCGGGCGTAGAAGTCGCGCCGTTGGGCAGCCGGCCAGTTGAAGAGAAGCGGGCCGAGAGTCAGCGCCGCTCGCCGGCCATCCCCGGTGCCGGTCACCGCCAGCCCTTTCGGTACGCCCCGGCCGTCACCCGGGCGCCCTCGGTGAGATCGCCGAGCGCCACGGTCGGCGGTGCCTCGCCACGCGCGACGGCATCGATTGCCTGGCGAAAGGCAGCGACCACCCGCCCGACATAGACCGGACCCCGCTGCCGGCCTTCGATCTTGAGCGCTCTGACGCCGGCACCACCCAGGGCCGAAAGCAGGTCCAGGGCACTCAAGGAAACCGGATCCTCGAAGAGATGAGATTCCTCGCCGCGAACGCAGAAACGGCCCTTGCACAAGGTCGGGTATCCCGCCGGCTCCCCAGGAGCGAACCGGTCAATGGTCAAACCGCCAAGGAGCGAAACCAGGGTATCGCCCCGCGCTTCGTAACGGACATGGGAGGGGGGCGAGCAGACCCCGTGCATGTTGGGCGAAAGCCCGGTGACATACGAAGATAGCGCGCAGCGGCCTTCGGCCATCACGCACATGCCGCCGAAGGCGAAGACTTCGAACTCGACCTCAGCCGAACGCACAAGTTTGGCGATGGCTTCCAGGGTCAAGACCCGGGGCAAGACGACGCGTCGGACCCCGAAGGCCGCGGCATAGAGCCGGATCGCCTCCGGATTGGACGCCGCCGCCTGGACCGACAGATGCCGCCGCAGCTGCGGATGGCGAGAGGCGGCATAGTCCAGCAGGCCGATGTCGGCGAGAATCACGCTGTCGGCGCCGAAACGCGCCGCGTCATCGACGGCGCGCCGCCAGGGTTCGGGCCGCCCGGCCTCGGCGAAGGTATTGACGGCAAGGAACAGCTTGCGGCCGCGCGCATGGATATAGCCGATCGCCTCGGCCATCTCCTCCCGGGAGAAATTCAGACCGGGAAAGTTGCGCGCGTTGGTCTCATCGCGGAACCCCGCATAGACGGCGTCCGCGCCCGCATCGACAGCGGCGCGCAGCGCGGCCGGCGTGCCGGCGGGGGCGACGATCTCGATCGAAGCCTCGCTCACCGCCGCGGCTCCGAATCCGCAGCGGCCCGCTGCGAGCGCGCCTCTGCGCGTTCCAACCTTCGGCCCTGCTCGGCCAGTCGCCGTTCGATCGTCTCGATGGCGTCTTCTTGTCGGCGCAGGGCCAGAGCGATGGGAGCGCAAAGAGCGGACACCAGGAAGTTCAGATCCGCGTCGGCACGACGGTAAACCCGACGGAGGATTTCGACCGCACGGTGCAATGGTGCGGCAAGCGGCCCTCCGGCCTCTGCCAGATCCCTCAGGATGTCGATGCCGGCACCATCGACAGCATAGCGCAAGGTCATGATCGCGGCGGTGTCGCCCTCTATGCTCAGGCCGCGACTGAAGAAGACGGCATCGCCGTCGACGCGCCCTTCGAGCAACGCAGTCAGCATGAGGAATGACCCACGCAAGGCCGCACCAGGTTGGTTCAAGTGAGCGCCGCGCCGATGGGCGCGAAGACGGGGTCGCATGCCGCCGGGCTGCAGCCGAAGAACGATAGGCAAATCTATCGGATCGATCTCGACTTCTTTCTCCCCCAGCGAGCGAAGCCTGTCGAAGACGGCCGGATGGCTGCGGCGCATCCGGGCCAGCGCTCGGTCCAAAAGAGGATCGAGCAGCATCGGCGGCAGCGGCCTCAAGGTAAAGCCGGCGAGCAGCACTGGAGATAGCAGCGGCGCGGTGACGGCCTTATTGCGTGACGCGATGGCGTCCCCGGATTGGGCCATCAAGAATCCTTGCTCGCCGATCTGCAGAACAGCCTTCTCGGATCAATGCTGGCTCGGCGCCTCCGGGGACGTCCTTGCGCTAGATCAATGACAAATCCGACAGATGCGCCAAGCTTACTTTGGAAACGATCCAGAGCGATCAGCAAGACCGTGGCCGGTTAGGCCACCCGTCAGAAAAGCTGTGAACTGCGTCCGACCATCCCTCCGCCGCGAAGTGGCATGGGGATTTGCCTTCATTGGAGAATAGTTAAATCGGTTGGGGGTGTGTTTCGCGCCCAACGGCGCCTTCTCGTAGGCACTCGATCCGATGGCTCCGTCGATGAGTTGGCATCCTACGACTGTGGGGTCGTGGCTGGACGCGATTTTACGATGTTGCGCCCGACTGGCTGTCCTGGGATCGTAATCACCTCACAGTTTGGCTGCGCCGGCGGGGCGCGGGACCGCGAGAGTCCCGAGCGCCCGGCCGGGGTGGCCATGCCGCCTCCGGGCGGGGTAAGGATGGTGTTGCAGACACATCCAACCTCGAACGGAGAACGACATGGCCACGGAGAAGAAGGTAGCACGGCGCAAGCTCAGCCTGATTGACGCCGCTCTCTCATCTTGAATTGTCGCCGCGCAATTAGGTAGGGGTTGTCCGATCCTGTATGGTCGATCGCGTCGAGCAGTA
>DATNJA010000317.1:0-2289 GCA_035604155.1 Candidatus Udaeobacter sp.
TCCAAAATCCCCTCAAATCGCATCCGTCGAACTCCCTCGTGAACGAACGTCCGGTCCATATCCGCCCCCTCTTTGGAGCGACTCTAGAACCGGACAGATCACGAGCTACAAACACCGGACAGATCGCGAGCTAACTACAGGGGACAACAGCCGCGTTGCCAAGGCAGCTCACGCCTTCTAGACTTGGTTAATCCCGCAACGCATCCAAGGTGTCGAGACTTGTCGCGTCCAGCCGATGACGGGTTCACCATGTCCGCCGCATGGGCGCCGCACAGCCGTTGCTGGATGGCCTGGCCGACCCGCGCGGAAACCTGGGGCGAGAATCTCGAGGCCGCGCGGGAAGCGTACTCCCAAGCGGCCAACGCGATCGCTCGCTTCGAGCCCGTGACCTTCATCGCCAAGCCGAAGAACGTGGCCGAGGTTTCGCTGACCACGGGAACCGGCGTCGGCACGCTGTCGCTCGCTCACGACGATTCTTTCCTCCGCGACATGGGGCCGAGCTTCGTCGTCGACGGGGGCGGGCGGATCGCCGGGGTGGACTGGATGTGGAACGCCTGGGGCAACCGCTATCCAGACCATGAGCGCGACGCCGCGGTGGCCGAGAGCCTGCTGGAGCATCTCGCGATGCGGCGCTATGCGGCCCCGATGGTGCTGGAAGGTGGCGCCATCGACGGCGACGGCGACGGCACGCTCATCGCCAGCGAGACGGTGCTGTTGAACCCGAATCGCAATCCCAGCCTCGGGCGGGCCGAGGTCGAGCGCTATCTCGCCGACTTTCTGGGTGCGCGCAAGATCGTATGGCTTGCCGGCGCGCTGGCCGGCGATCCTGCGGGCGGCCTCGTCGACAACGTCGCCTGCTTCGTCAAACCCGGCGTTGTGCTCGCGCTCTCGGCCACCGATGCCACGGACATCAATTACGCCGCCCTCAAGGACAACATCGCGCGGCTCAGGGCGGCGAGCGATGCCAAGGGCCGGGCGCTCGAGGTTGTGGAAATCGACCAGCCGCGGCCGCGCCAGGGCGAAGGCGGCCGGCGCCTGCCACTTTCCTATACCAGCCTCTATCTTGCCAATGGCGGGGCCATCGTGCCGGCCTTCGAGGATCCGCAGGATAGCCGGGCATCCGAGCTGTTCCAGAAGCTCTTCCATGGCCGCGAAGTCGTCCAGGTCCCGGCCCGCGAACTGGCGCTTGCCGGCGGCGGCCTCCGCGCCATCGCCCTTGCCCAGCCCGCCGGCACGATCGCGGCGGCGTAGGGGTCTATACGACCCTTGCCGGCAGCGGCTTGCCGGCGAAGAAGGCATCGAGGTTGTCGAGCGCCTTGAAGCCCATGGCGTTGCGGGTTTCGGTCGTGGCGCTGCCGAGATGGGGCAAGAGGAAGGCGTTCCTGATCGGGCGATAGCCGGGATTGATGGCGGGCTCGCCGGTATAGACATCGAGACCGGCGGCGGCGAGCTTGCCCGAATTCAGGGCCGCAATCAGCGCTTCGTCGTCGACCAGGGGCCCGCGCGAGGTGTTCACCACGATGGCCCCATCGGGCAACCGTTGGATGCGCTCGGCATTGAGGAATCCGTTGGTCGCCGGCGACGAGGGCGCGTTGATGGAGAGGAAATCGCAGTGGGGCAGCATGTCCTCGGCCTTGGCATGGAAGATCGCGCCCTGCTCCTGCTCGGGCGAGAGCCGCGAGCGGTTGTGGTAGTGGATCTTCATGTCGAAGGCCCGCGCCCGCTTGGCGACCGCCTGGCCGATGCGCCCCATGCCATAGATGCCCAGGCGCTTGCCCGTCATGTGCACGCCCAGCATCTTGGTGGGGCCCCAGGCGCCCCAGGTTCCGTCGCGCACCATTCGCTCGCCCTCATAGGCGCGCCGCGCTGCGCCCAGCATCAGGAGGAGCGCGATGTCCGCCGTGGCGTCGGTCAGCACGTCGGGCGTGTTGCCGACGGCGATGCCCCGGCGCTTGCAGGCCTCGATGTCGATATGCTCATAACCGACCGAGAAGGTGGCGATGACGCGCAGCGAGGCAGGCAGCCTGGCGACTACTTCTGCCGTCAGCTTGTCGGTCGGGCAGGGCAGCAGGCCCTGGCAGCCGGCGGTCGCGGAGACGACGTCCTCGCTCGAATAGAGCTTGTCTTCAGGATTGAGGATTGCATCGAAGTCGCGGGCGAGCCGGGCCTCGACGGCGGCGGGCAGCTTGCGGGTCACGAGCACGCGGGGCTTGGTCGGCATGGGAGGGCATCCGGCGGTTCTGGGGTTGCGGCTGTTGCGGGACGGCCGGACATGGGATAGTCCGGCCG
>DATNJA010000318.1:0-18336 GCA_035604155.1 Candidatus Udaeobacter sp.
GCGCCCGCCGATAGCCCGGCGAGCCCGAGCCCGGCTCAGCCGCCCGGGGCGCCACCCGGGGCGCCAATCGACCCGGCCTTGGAGCCGTTCTCCTTCGCCGCCAAGTCGGTGGCGGCCAGGGCGGCCATCGTCTTTGCCGGCCCCTTGGCCAATTTCCTGCTTGCGGTGGTCGTGCTCGCGGTCCTGTACGCGACCTTGGGCCAGCAGCTCACCTCGACCGTCATTGGCAAGGTCTATCCCGCAAGTGCTGCGGCTGAGGCGGGAATCCTGCCCGGCGACAAGATCCTGTCGCTGAACGGCCAAAAGGTGGCCCGCTTCGAAGACATCGCCGACATCGTGCTGCTGGGCCTGGGCGAACCCCTGAAGGTCACGATCCAGCGCAATGGCGCCACCCTCGAACTGCAGGCGACCCCGCATGTCATCGAGGAGGCCGACATCTTCGGCACGGTCCACCGCATCGGGCGTCTGGGGATCGAAAGCAGCGGCCCCGGGGAGATCGTGCATTACGATCCGGCCACGGCGGGCTGGATGGCCGTGGTCGAAACCTATCGCCGGGCGGCCGACATCCTGAAGTCCCTGGAGCAGATCGTCACCGGCGTCCGGCCGCCCAAGGAAGTCGGCGGGATTCTCTCGATTGCCAAGATGTCGGGCGATATCGCAGGGCGCGGCCTGATCGACGCCATCGATTTCGCCATGTTGCTCTCGATCAACCTCGGCCTGCTCAACCTGTTTCCCATCCCGCTGCTCGATGGCGGGCGTCTGCTGTTCTATGCCTTCGAGGCCGTGCGCGGCCGGCCGCTCGGTCCCCGGGCGGAGGAATGGGGTTTTCGCCTCGGCTTCGCTTTGGTATTGAGTTTGATGCTGTTCGCGACGTGGAACGACCTGATGCGGTTCAAGGTGTTCCATTAACAACCGGTTCGAAGCGCCCGCAGGGGGGCCGAGGTCATTGCGCTTTCAGTTGAGAGCATTGCTGTTGGCGGCCGGTCTTCTGCTGACGGGTGTCGGCTGGCTTGGCCTGCCCGCGCCGGCCGACGCGCAGAGCATCTTCACCGGCGACGCCATCGGCGACATCCGCGTCGAAGGCACCCAGCGGGTCGAGCCGGAGACGGTGCTCTCCTACATGAAGCTGCAGCCCGGCGATCCCTTCGCCGCCGACCGGATCGACAAGGCGCTGAAAAACCTCTTCGACACCGGCCTTTTCGCCGACGTCACGTTCAGGCGGGAGGGTAATACGCTGGTCGTCAAGGTGGTCGAGAACCCGATCATCGACAAGATCGCCTTCGAGGGCAACGACCACCTCGACGACAAGGATCTGCTGAACGAAATCCAGCTGAAGCCGCGCACCGTGCTCACCCAAAGCCGCGTCCAGGAGGATACCACGCGGATCCTCAATCTGTACCGGCGCGACGGTCGCTTCGGCGCGACGGTCGACCCCAAGATCATCAAGCTCGACCAGAACCGGGTCAACCTGGTGTTCGAGATCAAGGAAGGCAAGAAGACGGAGGTGCGCCGCATCAGCTTCGTCGGCAACAAGTCTTTCTCCGACAGCACGCTACGCGGCGAGATCGAGACCTCGGTATCGGCCTGGTATCGCTTTCTGTCGACGACGGATTCCTACGATCCGGATCGCCTCCAGGTCGATCGCGACAAGCTGCGCGATTTCTATCTGTCGGAGGGCTACATCGACTTCAAGGTGGTGTCGGCCGTGGCTGAGCTTTCGCCCGAGCAGGATGCCTTCTACATCACCTTCACGGTCGACGAGGGCGAGCGCTACCGGGTCGGCAAGGTCGCCATCAAATCGACGCTGCGCAACCTGGACACCCGGACGCTCCAGGGCCTGATCCAGACGAAGACGGGCGATTGGTACGACCAGCTGGCGGCCAATGACACCGTTCAGGCGATGAACGACGCGCTCGGCACGCTGGGCTATGCCTTCGTCGACGTCCGCGCGCGTCTCGATCGCGAGCCGAATGCCAAGAAGAAAATCGTCGACGTCACGTACTCCATCAACGAGGGTCCGAAGGTCTACGTCGAGCGCATCGACATCAAGGGCAACGTGCGCACCCTCGACAAGGTGATCCGGCGCGAGTTCCGTCTGGTCGAAGGAGACGCATTCAACACGGCGAAGCTGCAGCGCACGCGCCAGCGCCTGGAGAACCTTGGCTTCTTCAGCAGTGTCGACATCAAGACCCTGCCGGGAAGCGCGCCCGACAAGACCGTGATCGAGGTCGATGTGGCCGAGCAGTCGACTGGCGAGCTCAGTTTCGGCCTCGGCTATTCGACCCAGAACGGGCCCTTGGGGCTGGCCGGCATCCGCGAGCGCAATCTTCTCGGCACCGGCAAGGACCTGCAGCTCAATCTCAGCCTGTCGGGCGTGCGCTCGCAGGCCGTGATCAGCTTCACCGATCCCTATTTCCTCGACCGGCCCATTACCGCGGGGGTCGACGTCTTCGACACGCGCACGACCAACCAGGACAGCACCCAATATACCGAGCAGGACCTCGGCTTCGGGTTGCGCGCGGGATACGACATCAGCGAGTTCCTGAGAGAGATCGTTCGCTACACGCTCACCCGCCAGGAAATCACCAACGTCGCCGCCACCGCCTCCGTGGCCATCCAGCAGGCCCAGGGCGTCACGGTCAATTCGTTGATCGGCAACGAGTTCTTCTATGATCGGCGGGACAATAAACAGTCGCCGAAGTCGGGCTACTACATCCGTCTGCGCACCGACCTGTCGACCGAACCCGGAACCCTGTCCTACATAGGCAACCGGCTTGGCGGGGGATACTATCTCCCGCTCAACCGGAGCCAGAGCGTCGATCTCAGGGTGAGCGGAGAACTCGGCTTCCTGGAAGATCTCGGCAAGCCGATCCCGATCATCAACAGCTACTATCTCGGCGGCGACACGTTTCGCGGGTTCCAGAGCTACGGCATAGGCCCGCGCGATTCGGCGACGGGGGATGCGCTCGGCGGCAAGGAATACGCCGTCGGCACGGTGCAGGTGACTTTCCCCTTGGGATTGCCGGCCGAATACCAGGTGAGTGGGCATTTTTTCACCGACTTCGGCACGCTGACCAAGACGGACGCCAATATCCCGACGATCCAGGACTCGGCGGCGCTGCGGCTTTCGGCCGGATTCGGTCTTGACTGGAAGTCGCCGTTCGGGCCCTTGAGCGTCGATCTTGCCTATCCTGTCCTGAAGCAATCCTTCGACAAGACCCAGATCCTCAACTTCAGCGTTGGAACGAGCTTTTGAAATCAGCCATGCCCCGAATTGCAACCAGGTTCGCGCTCGCGCTGCTGGCCGCGGCCTCCGTCATGGGCGCGCCGGCGCCCTCCTTCGCCCAGGCGACCGCCGCCAGCGTCCCGATCGTCGGCGTGCTCGACGTCCAGATCATCATCCGGGATTCGAGAGCCGCCAAGAGCGTCAGGGCGGCGCTCGACCGGCAGGCGGCCGCCTACCAGGCCGAGCTCGCCCAGCAGGAGAACGCGCTGCGCAGCGCCGATCAGCAGCTGATGCAGCAGCGCGCGGCCCTGCCGGCGGATGAGTTCACCAAGCGGAGCAACGACCTCAGCCAGAGGGCGGAAGGCCTGCGCCAGACCGCCGAGAAGCGGCGCCAGGATCTGCAGAAGATGGAAAGCGGCGCGATGATCCAGATCGAGCAGTCGCTGTCTCAGGTCACCATCGATATTGCCAAGGCCCACGGGTTGACGCTCGTACTGAACAGGTCGGCCGTCATCTGGAGTTCCCCCGTCTACGACATCACCCAGGAGGCGCTGAGGAAGCTCGACGCCCAGCTCCCGTCCGTGAAGCTGTCGGCGACGCAATGAGAGGGCTCGCAATCGGGATTGCGCGGCGATGACCGAGACGGAAGCAACCGACACGTCCGTGACCGAGGCGGACACCATGCGGATCGCCCAGATGATCCCGCATCGCTACCCCTTCCTGATGATCGACCGCGTCACCGAGATGGAGGCCGGCAAGCGGGCGGTCGGGATCAAGAACGTCAGCATCAACGAACCCTTCTTCCAGGGCCATTTCCCCGGCGCGCCGGTGATGCCCGGCGTGCTGATCGTCGAGGCGATGGCGCAGACTGCGGCCGTGCTCGTCGTCCACACCCTCGGCGCCTCGGCGGAAGGCAAGCTGGTCTATTTCATGACCATCGACAATTGCCGCTTCCGCCGCCCGGTCTATCCGGGGGACCGCCTGACCATCGAAGTCCTGAAGGAGCGCAACCGCGGACCGGTCTGGAAGTTCCAGGGCATCGCCAGGGTAGAGGACAAGGTGGTGGCCGAGGCGGTGTTCGCGGCGATGGTGCGGGAAGATACATGAGCCGCATCCACCCCACCGCCGTCGTGGCGGCGGGCGCTCGGATCGCCGACGATGTCGAAATTGGACCCTACTGCTGCATCGGTCCGGACGTGGAGATCGAGGCCGGCTCGGTGCTGCAGGCCCATGTCGTCATCGACGGCAGGACCCGCGTCGGCGCAGGCGCTCGGATCCATCCCTTCGCCTCCCTCGGCCAGCCCCCGCAATACGCCGGCTTCAAGCGCCGGCCGAGCGGCCTGGACATAGGCCGCAACAACGTCATTCGCGAATACGTCACCATGAACGGCGGGACCAGCGCCGAGGGCGTCGCCACCACGGTCGGCAACGACGGCTACTTCATGACCGGCGTGCATGTCGCCCATGACTGCCGGGTCGGCAACGGCGTGGTGATGGCCAACAACGCGACGCTGGGCGGACATGTCACTCTAGGCGATTTCGTGGTCATCGGCGGGCTTTCGGCCGTGCATCAGTTCTGCCGCGTCGGCAAGCATGCCATGGTCGGCGGCTGCACCGCCGTCAACAAGGACGTCGTGCCCTTCGCCATGGCAGCCGGGAATCGGGCGCGCCTGCGCGGCTTGAACATCGTCGGCATGCGCCGGCGCAACTTCTCCCGCGCCGACATCCAGGCGCTGCGCAACGCCTACCGGGAGATTTTCCTCGGACCCGGCGTTTTCGCCGAGAAGCTGGACGCCGTCGCCGAGAGCTTTCGCGACAACGCCGTCGTCATGGATCTCGTCGCCTTCATCACCGCCGACGCGACGCGCCCGATATGCACGGTGACGGCGGACACCGATGAGTAGCGGTGCCTCGCGACCGTCTCGACATGGCGCCTAGAGCATTTTCCGCCGAAATGGGCACCGGTTCGGCGCAGAAAATGCGACCAAACCAAGGAATCTAGAGCATGTTTCGATTCAATTGGATCGAAACATGCTCTAGACCCTGACATGGCAGGTAGGCTGGGCATCCTCGCCGGCGGCGGCGAGTTGCCTCAGCTGCTGATCCGGAAATGCGGCGAAGCGGGGCGTCCGGTCCACGTCATCGCGCTTTCCGGCCACGCCGATCCCGCCGTCGTCGGCACATCGTCCCATGACTGGGTTCGGCTGGGCGCCGCGGCGGAAGCCTTCGGCAAGCTGAGAGAGGCCGGCGCCGAAGAGGTCGTCTTCGCCGGCAAGATCCGCCGTCCCGGCCTCAGCGAGCTGATGCCGGACTGGCGCACGGCCCGCTTCCTCGCCCATATCGGCGGGCGCCTGTTGAGCGACAACCGCCTGATCGTCGCGATCATCAAGGAGTTCGAGGCCGAGGGCTTCCGCGTCGTCGGGCCGGCCGACGTGGCCCCGGAACTGCTTGCGCGGGCCGGCCCCTACGGCAAGCTTCTGCCGACGGCGGCGGAGACGCGGGCGATCGGCGCCGGCTTCGCCGCGGCGCGAGAGGGCGGCAGGCGCGATCTGGGTCAGGCCGCCGTGGTGCGGGGCGAGGCCGTGATCGGGCTGGAGGGGCCGGACGGCACCGATGCGCTCATTGACCTGGTGGCCTCCGGTCCGGAGGGCGGGGCAGGCGCGATCCTGGTCAAGGCCCGCAAACCCCAGCAGGAGATGCGCGCCGATCCGCCCGTGGTCGGCCCGGCGACGGTCGGGCATGCGGCGGCCGCGAATTTCCGCGGCATCGCCATCGAGGCGGGCGGCGTGCTCGTCCTCGATCCCGATCGCCTCGCGGCCAAGGCCGACAAAGCCGGCATGTTCCTCCTCGGCGTCGATCTGCCGCCATGAGCGGCCCTGCTTTGCGCATCGTGCTGATCGCCGGCGAGCCCTCGGGCGACGTGCTGGGCGCGCGCCTGATGGCGGCGCTGCGCCGGGCTGCCGGCGAGACGATCCTGCTGGAGGGGATCGGCGGCGAGCAGATGACGGCCGCGGGCCTCACGAGCCGCTTTCCCATGGCGGAGTTGAGCCATATGGGATTGATCGAGCTGCTGCCCCACCTGCCGGGCCTGGTCCGGCGCATCGGGGAAACGGCCCGCTGGCTGCGCCGGTCGCCGCCGGATCTTCTCGTGACCATCGACGCGCCTGGCTTCTGCCTGCGCGTGGCGCGACGTATCAGGCCGAGCGGCATTGCGATTCTTCACTACGTGGCGCCGACGGTCTGGGCCTGGAAGCCCGGACGCGCCGCCAGGCTCGCCGGGCTTTGCGACCATCTGTTGGCCTTGCTTCCTTTCGAGCCGCCCTATTTCACGCGCCATGGCCTTGCTTGCACCTATGTCGGCCATCCGGCCCTGGAAACCATGATGGGCGCCCCCGACGGCCCCGGCTTCCGAAGACGCCATGGCATCCCGGCTGAGGCGCCGGTGATCTGCCTCCTGCCCGGCAGCCGCGCCATCGAGCTCAGACTCCTTATGCCGGTGTTCGGCGCGGCGATCCGGCGCCTCGCCCAGAGCCACCCGGGCCTCTGGGTCATCCTGCCGACGGTGGGACCGGTCGCCCACGCGGCCGAAGCGGCAGCCCGCGCGCTCGGCGTCCCCGTGACGGTCATCCTCGATCCGGCCGCCAAGCGCGATGCCTTTGCCGCCAGCGACGTCGCGCTCGCGGCCTCGGGCACTGTCGCGGTGGAGCTAGCCGTCACCGGCACGCCGACGGTCATCGGCTATCGTGCCCGCCCGCTCACGGCCGCGATCGTCCGTCGCCTGATCAGGGTGAAATACGCCTCGCTCGTGAACCTCATCCTCGACAGCGAAGCGACGCCCGAGCTGCTGCAGGAGAATTGCCGGCCCGACAAGCTGGCCGAGGCCCTCGAGCGCTTGCTGACCGATCCTTCCGCCCGCGCCGCCCAGCGCGCCGCCTATGGCGAGGCTCTCGCCAAGCTGGCCGTCGAAGGACGGCCCAGCGACCGGGCCGCCGCCGTCGCCCTCGCCATGGTCGCGGACCGGAAGCCCAAGGCTCCGCCGGCCGGCTAGCCCGAGGCGCCTTCCACGCGCCGGCGATGGGCCTGGAGCTCGCGGTCGACGAGCAGGGCCGCCTCCAGCGCCCGCCGCCCGTCTTCGCCGGATACCACCGGCGCCTCGCCCAAGCGAACAGCCTTGAGGAAGGCGCGGACCTCTTCCTCGAGCGCGTCCACGGGCGGGTAGACGTTCTCCTCGACCGTGATTTGGGCGGCTCCGTCGGCGCCCTCCGGCCGGCGCCGGAAGACGCTGATCCTGCGCTTCAGGAAATCGACCGATGTGCAGGAATTTTGCTGAAAAATCCGCATCTTGCGTTCGCTTCTCAAGCTGATGCGGCTGGCCGTCAGGTCGGCGACGCAGCCATTGGCGAACTGCAGGCGGCAGCTCGCGATGTCGTCGGCGGTGGTAACCACCGGCGCGCCCAGCGCATGGGCCCATTCGATGGGCGAGCGCACGAGGCTGAGGATCAGGTCGAGGTCGTGGATCATCAGGTCGAGAACCGCGCTCACCGCTTCACCCCGGGGCTTGGACAGCCCCACCCGTTGGGCCTGGATGAACAGCGGGCGCTGGACCAGCCGGGCGATATGTGCGCCGACGGCGGAGAAGCGCTCGATATGGCCGACCTGGAGGACCCGTCCGCCGGCTCTGGCAAGCCGGATCAGATCGTCCGCCTCCTCGAGGGTTTCCGTGATCGGCTTCTCCACCAGGACATGGGCGCCATGCTTCAGGAAATCCCGGGCGAGCGCGTGATGGCCCGCCGGCGGCGTGGCGATGGAGACGACATCGACCCGGCCCAGCAGCGCTGTGTGGTCGTTCAGCGCTTCGGCCCCATGCCTGGCCGCCACCTCCGCCGCCCGGTCGCGGTCGCGATCGACGACGGCGATCAGCTCCGCCTCCCGGCTTTCGGCAAACTTCCGGGCGTGATGCTGGCCGAAATGGCCGACCCCGATCACGGCCGCTCTCAGTGGTCGTGCCATGCTGCTGGACGCCGTCCCCTGTGGCGAGTGGAATGCCGGTCCCTATACAATGGGGCTCTGGCAAGCGCAAATAAGGGACCGGTCCCCATGATCGAAGCGAAGGCTGAAGCGAAAGCCGAGACAGGCACGGAACCTGGGATGGAGACCACCGCGGCGACGAAGGGCGGCGGCCGGCTGCTGCACACGATGATCAGGGTCTTCGATCTGGAGAAGTCCATCGACTTCTATACCCGGCAGCTGGGCATGAAGCTGCTCCGGCGAAAGGACTACCCGAGCGGGGAGTTCACGCTCGCCTTCGTCGGCTATGGCGGGGAGGAGGACCATTCGGTCATCGAGCTCACCCACAACTGGGGCCAGAAGCAGCCCTATGCGCTGGGCACGGGCTTCGGCCATCTGGCCATCGGCGTTCCCGATATCTTCGGGACCTGCGAGCGGCTGGCCAAGGAAGGTGTCAAGATCCCGCGCCCGCCCGGCCCGATGAAACACGGCAGTACCGTTATTGCGTTCATCGAGGATCCGGACGGATACAAGATCGAGCTGATCGAGCGGTAGGGTGGGCGGCGCCCCGCGCCCTACGTCCTCTCCCCCATCGGCACATAGTCGCGCTGCGTTGCGCCGGTGTAGAGCTGGCGCGGGCGGCCGATGCGCTGGGAGGGGTCCTCGATCATCTCGGCCCATTGGGCGACCCAGCCGACGGTGCGCGCGACGGCGAACAGCACGGTGAACATGCTGGTCGGGAAGCCGATCGCTTCCAGGATCAGGCCGGAATAGAAATCGACGTTGGGGTAGAGCTTGCGCTCGACGAAGTATTCGTCTTCCAGCGCGATGCGCTCCAGTTCGAGGGCGAGCTCGAGCAGGGGAAGCTCGCGCTTGTTCAGCACGTCCAGCACGTCGTGACAGGCCTTGCGCATGACCTTGGCCCGGGGGTCGAAGTTCTTGTAGACCCGGTGGCCGAAACCCATGAGCCGGAAGCCGGAGTTCTTGTCCTTGGCCTTGGCGATGAATTCCGGGATCCGCTTCTTGTCGCCGATCTCGCGCAGCATGTTGAGCACCGCCTCGTTGGCGCCGCCATGGGCCGGGCCCCAGAGCGAGGCGATGCCTGCCGCGATGCAGGCGAAGGGATTGGCGCCCGAGGAGCCGGCCATGCGCACCGTGGAGGTGGACGCGTTCTGCTCGTGATCGGCATGCAGGATGAACAGCTGGTCCATCGCCTTCGCCACCACCGGATCGACGACGTAGTCCTCGGCCGGCACCGCGAAGGTCATGCGCAGGAAATTCTCGGCATAGCCGAGATCGTTGCGCGGGGAGATGAAAGGCTGGCCGGACGAATACTTGAACGCCATGGCCGCGATGGTCGGCATCTTGGCGATCAGGCGGTGGGAGGCGATTTCGCGCTGGCGCGGGTCGTTGATGTCGGTGCTGTCGTGATAGAAGGCCGAGAGCGCGCCCACCACGCCGACCATGACCGCCATGGGATGCGCATCGCGCCGGAAGCCGCGGTAGAAGGTGTGGATCTGCTCATGCAGCATGGTGTGATAGGTGATGTTTTTCTTGAAGCCCGCCTTCTGGGCCGGCGTGGGCAGTTCGCCCTGCAGCAGCAGATAGCAGACCTCGATGAAGTCGCTATGCTCCGCCAGCTGCTCGATGGGATAGCCCCGGTGCAGCAGTATGCCCTTCTCGCCGTCGATATAGGTGATCTTGGACTCGCAGGACGCGGTGGAGAGGAAACCCGGGTCGTAGGTGAACAATCCGTGGTCGCCGTAAAGCTTTCGCACATCGATGACCCGCGGACCCATGGTCCCGTCCATGACCGGCAGCTCGAACTTTTGGCCCGTGGCGTGGTCGGTAAGGGTGACCCCGTTCTTGGTGGCAACGGCAAGATCGTTGGCCATGGTCGTCCCTCCTGTTTGTGCACTGCAATATAGATAAACCCGAACGGCTTCGGGTTCAACGTTTCGGCGAAGACAATTCCTTGCCGGGGGACAAATCCTCGATCCTGGCCAGGGTCTCGGCCCGGCCGAGGATGACCATCACCTCGAATATCCCCGGCGAGGCAAGCGATCCCGTGAGCGCCGCTCTCAGCGGCTGGGCGATCTGGCCGAGCTTCATGCCTTGCCCGGTCGCATGGTCGCGAACGGTAGCCTCGAGGCCGGCCAGGCTCCAGTCGCTGGCGGCGAGGCGAGGCAGCAGGTTCCGCAGATGGGCGCGGGCCTCGGCGGTCAGGAGCTTCGCCGCCTTGTCCTCGATCGGGAGAGGCCGGGGCCGGACATAGAACATGGCGTTGTCGGCGAGCTGCTCCAGGGTCTCGGCCCGCGCCTTGAGGCCGTCCATGCCGGCCCGAACCCTCGCCTCGGCCTCGGCGGTCAGGGATTGGCCGAGGCGCTTCTCGATCCTGGGGCGCACCAGCTCGGCCAGGCGCTCGTTGTCGGCCAGGCGCAGGTAATGGCCGTTCAGGTTGTTCAGCTTGGCGAAGTCGAAGCGGGAAGGGGAGCGGCCGACGCCGTCGAGATCGAAGAGCGCGATCGCGCGCGCGGTATCGATGATCTCATCGTCGCCGTGGCCCCAGCCGAGCCGCAGCAGATAATTGCGCAAGGCTTCGGGCAGATAGCCCATCTCGCGGTAGGCCTCGACACCGAGCGCCCCGTGGCGCTTCGAGAGCTTGGCCCCGTCCGGCCCATGGATGAGGGGGATGTGGGCGAAGGCCGGCTGGACCCATTCCATGGCGCCATAAAGCTGAATCTGCCGGAACGTGTTGGTCAGGTGGTCGTCGCCCCGGATCACCTGGGTGATGCCCATGTCATGGTCGTCGACCACGACGGACAGCATGTAGGTGGGCGTGCCGTCGCCGCGCAGCAGGACCATGTCGTCGAGCTGGTCGTTGGCCACCCGGACCTCGCCCTGGACGCTGTCCTGGACGGTCGTCTCGCCCGTCTGGGGCGCCTTGAGGCGGATGACCGGTGCCACGTCCTTCGGCGCCTCGGCCGGGTCGCGGTCGCGCCAGCGCCCGTCGTAGCGAGTGGGCTTGCCCGCGGCGCGCGCGGCCTCGCGCATCGCCTCCAGCTCGGCCGGCGTGCAGAAGCAGTAGTAGGCCTTCCCTTCGGCCAGCAGGCGCCGCGCCACCTCGGCGTGGCGTTCGGCCCTTGCGAACTGGTGGACCACCTCGCCGTCCCAGTCGAGGCCGAGCCAGGCCAGACCCTCGATGATGGCCGCGATGGCTTGCTCGGTCGAACGCTTCCGGTCGGTGTCTTCGATCCTGAGATGGAATGCGCCGCCGTGATGGCGCGAATAGAGCCAGTTGAACAACGCCGTGCGCGCGCCGCCGATATGCAAGTATCCGGTGGGCGAGGGTGCGAAGCGGGTGACGACGGTCATCGGCGTGTCTTTGGGGCGTCTGTTTGGGGCGTCTCTCGGAAGCGGCCTTCGCGTTGGCGCGGCCTTGTAACATGGCGAACCGAGCCCGGACAATCTATGGCGCCCTTGGGCATGGCGCGCTTGGGTCGCGGGGCGAATGGTGGAATACTGGCCCAGGGCAGGCGGCGGATCCCGGGATGCGGGCGGCTCTCTACGATGCGTTGCGCGTATTGCGCGATAACTTGGAGGCCGAGCGCGACCGCTGGGCACTCTGGTTGCCCGTCGCCATGGGCGGCGGCATCGGGCTTTACTTCTCGCTGCCGCGCCAACCGCCGTTGGCGGCCGGGCCGGTGGCGCTCGGCGCCTGCACCCTGCTGCTGCTCGTGGCGCTCCGCCGGCGCCCGGCCCTGCGCTACGCGGCCTATGGTCTGATAGCCGTGGCATTGGGTTTTGCAGCGGCGGAGCTGCGTACCGCGAGCGTGGCCGCGCCGATGCTGACCGATAAGCTCGAGGCGGTCCAGGTTCAGGCCCGCGTCGATGAAGTGGAGCCGATGGCGGATAGCCGCCGGCTGCTGCTCGACCAGGTGGTCATCGACGGCCAGACGCGGGCGCCGGATTATATCCGTCTTCGCCTCGCCAGGGACGACACGCCGCTGGCGCCCGGCGACCGCATCCGGGTCCGGGCCAACCTGGGTCCGCCTTCCCGGCCGGTGGCTCCGGGCGCCTTCGATTTCCGCCGCCAGTTCTACTTCGACCGCATCGGCGGCATCGGCTTCGTCCTCGGTCATGTCCACAGCCTGCCCGATGCGCCCGCCACGGCAGCCAAATCCCTGGTCCGTTGGATCATGGGAGGCTTCGCCGATCTCCGGTCGATCATCGAAAGCCGGATATCGGCGGCGCTGTCGGATGCGGACCAGGCAGGCGTGGCGATCGCCTATGTCACCGGCATCCAGACGGCGGTTTCCCCCGCTGCCCTCGTGGCGATGCGCAACGCCGGTCTCGCCCATCTGCTCGCGGTCGCGGGCCTGCATCTGGGGCTCGCCACCGGCATCCTCTTCTTCGCCAGCCGGGCTCTGCTAGCCCTCATTCCGGCGATCGCGCTCAATCGGCCGATCAAGAAATGGGCCGCGGCGATTGCCCTTCTGGGCGCCGTTTTCTACACCCTGCTGACAGGTGCCCGAGTGCCCGTGGTGCGGTCCTGCCTGATGGCCGCCTTCGTGCTGCTCGGCATCGTCGTCGATCGCCGGCCGATCTCCATGCGCCCGGTCGCCTGGGCGGCCTTCGCCATCCTGCTCTTGCGGCCCGAGAGCATGATGGGCGCCAGTTTCCAGCTGTCTTTTGCCGCCATCGTCGCCTTGACGGCGATATGGGAGAGGATCGGGCGGGGACGCAACCGGCCGGGCAGCGCGCTCGGCCGCCTGCTGCGCGAACTCTTCGATCTCATCATCACCAGCCTGACCGCCACGCTCGCGACCGCCGCCTTCGGCATCTATCAGTTCGACCGGATGAGCAACTACGGCCTGGTCGCCAACATCCTGGCCGTGCCGATCACCGGCTTCTGGGTGATGCCCTGGCTGATCCTGTCGCTCCTGCTCATGCCCCTCGGGTTGGAGTGCTTGGCGCTGGCGCCCGCCGGTCTCGGCATCGGCGCCATCCTGTGGACGGCGCGGACCGTGTCTTCCTGGCCGGGCGCGATCGCCATTGTTCCGGCGATGCCGGTCGCGGGCATCGCGATGATCGCGCTTGGCGGCTTGTGGCTCTGCCTGTGGCGTCGCGCCTGGCGCTTTGCCGGACTTGCCGGGGTCGCGGCCGGCTTCGCGCTCATGCTCTGGGTTCGCGCGCCCGACATCCTCGTTGCCGAGGACGCTGGCCTGGTCGCCGTCAAGGCGAGCGACGGGTCGCTCAAGTTTTCCTCGGCGCGGGCCGATCGTTTCGTGGCCGAGGAATGGCTGCGCGATGCCGGCCAGACCGATCGCTCCACCTGGGCTGGCTTGCCTGCCGACCGCCTCACTTGCCAGGGGACGGACTGCCGCTACCGGCTGGGCAAGCGCGAGGTGGCGATCCTCGAGGACGGCGAGAATTTCGTCGCCGCTTGCAGCGAGGCCGATCTGGTCATCACCCTCCAGCCAGCGCCGGCCCCTTGCCGGGCTCCGCTCATCGATCCGGCGAGTCTGGCCCGGGACGGCGGATACGCCGTCTGGCTTTCCGGCAGCGGCGTGAGGATCGAGTCCGTTCGCGACCTTGAAGGGGACTGGCCCTGGTCGGCGGAGCCCTCCCTGAAGCCGGCCGGCGACCCATAGCGGGCGGCGGCGCTTCCTTGGAAGACACTGGCTTGCCCCCGCGGGCCGGCCTTGACAGCATAGGATGTCGAAGAGGGGGATATCGAAGAGGGAGATGGGCGTGCGCCTCGATTGCATGGCTGGAAAACTCGCCGGCCCATATATCTGCGAGAAAGCTTTCTCGGTCCTGGAGGGGCGCGGGTGAAGGACACAAAGCTGCGCGAGGAGATCGTCCGGCTGGCGAGGTCCTTATTCGATCGGGGCCTGACGCCCGGGTCTTCGGGGAACATCAGTCTGCGCCTGGAGGATGGCGGATGGCTCGCCACGCCGACCAACGCCTCGCTGGGGTCTCTGGACCCGGCCCGGCTTTCCCATCTCGACCGGGGCGGCCGCCTGATTTCCGGGGATCCGCCGACCAAGGAGCTGATGCTCCATGCCGCGCTCTATGAGTCACGCAAGCGCGCGCGCTCGGTCGTGCATCTCCATTCGACCCACGCCGTGGCGCTGTCGATGCTACCGGACCTCGATCCGAAGGAAGCGTTGCCGGCCCTGACCGCCTACTATCTGATGCGGGTCGGGCGGACCGCCCTGGTGCCCTATTACCGGCCGGGGGATCCTGCGGTGGCCGATGCCATCCGGGGGCTTGCCGGGCGATACGCTTCGGTCCTGCTGGCCAATCACGGGCCCGTGGTGGCGGCCGCGTCGCTGGAAGCGGCCGTCTTCGCCATCGAGGAATTGGAAGAAACGGCGAAGCTGCAGCTTCTGCTGCGCGGATTGAATCCGCGGCTGCTGACGCCGGCTCAGATTCGGGATCTGGTCAAGGCCTTCGAGCTGGATCCGGCGATCGCTGGACAGCAACCGGGCGATCAGTAGCGCCGCAGCAGACCGGCGAGCCGACCCTGCAACTTCACCCGGTCGGGGCCGAAGATGCGCGTCTCGTACACCGGGTTCGCGGGCTCGAGCGCTATAGAATCGCCCTTCCGGCGCAAACGCTTCAGGGTCACCTCGTTGTTATCGATCAGGGCGACCACGATGGCGCCGTTCTCGGCCGTGTCGCAGCGCTCGATGACCACCGTATCGCCGTCGAGGATGCCGGCGTTGAGCATCGAATCCCCTTCGACCTGCAGGGCGTAGTGCTCGCCCCGGCCGAGAAGGCTGGCGGGAATGTCGATGTTCTGGCTGTTGTCGCGCAGCGCCTCGATCGGTGTGCCGGCCGCGATCCGGCCATAGAGCGGCAGGCGGATGGTCTCGGCCGGCTGGGCGACGGCGGCACCGGGCAGCGCGCCGCCGAAATCGCCGCGGATCACATTGGGCGCGAAGCCGGGCCGCGCCGCCGCCGCTTCCTTGGCGGCCGCGGCAGCGTTGAGGTTCTCCGGCAGGCGGGCGACCTCGAGCGCGCGGGCACGGTGCGCCAGGCGCCGGATGAACCCGCGTTCTTCCAATCCGGTGATGAGTCGGTGGACGCCCGATTTGGATTTCAGGCCGAGCGCTTCCTTCATCTCGTCGAAGGATGGGCAGACGCCAGAATCCGCCAGGCGCTTGTTGATGAACAACAGCAGCTCATGTTGCTTCTTGGTCAGCATCGCCTCATCTCCTCGACTTGCCGCACCGGCCCTGGCGTTATCCACCAGGGGTGGAACAAAACCCAAACTTCGCCACATGTTCTAGTTTGGTTCCGGGCCGGCGTCAAGGCGCCTGGCGCGTTATTTTGCCGGGAGATAGGGCCTGATCCAGGCAAGTCCGGCTTCGGTCGCCGCGGCGGGCTTGTATTCGCAGCCGATCCAGCCCTCGTAGCCGAGGCTTTCCAAGTGATTGAAAAGAAATGGATAATTTATCTCGCCCCGATCCGGCTCGAGGCGGCCGGGATTGCCGGCGATCTGGATGTGGCGAATGAGCGGCCAGTGGAGCTCGATCTGACGGGCGAGGTCGCCCCGCATGATCTGGCAATGGTAGAGGTCGAGCTGGAGGAAGAGGTTCGGGTGGGCGATCTTTCGGATCAGATCCGCCGCCTGCTGCGGCTGGGTGAGAAAATAGCCAGGCATGTCCAGATTGTTGATGGGCTCGATCAGAACCCGCACGCCCCGCTTTTCCGCCACCGTCGCAGCCTGGTGAAGATTGGCGGCAAAGATTTCCTCCCGGCATGCCGGTCCGGCGCCGGCCATGACGTGAATCTGGCGGCAGCCGGTCGCCTCGGCATAGCGAAGCCCCTTCGCAAGGGAGGCGCTGAAATCCGCCTCCCGGCCTTGGAGAGCGGCGAGGCCGCGCTCGCCCGCGGCCCAATCGCCCGGCGGGAGGTTCATCAGCACGACCCGCACGCCCGCCGTAGCCGCCGCTTCCGCCACCTCCGCCTCGGGGTGCTCATAGGCGAAGGCGAACTCGACGGCCTTGAAGCCGGCAGCTGCCGCCGCGGCGAAGCGATCCAGGAAGGGCCGTTCCGGAAACAGGAAGGAAAGATTGGCTGCGAAGTTGAGCATGATTCTGGAATCCGAAGGGGCGGGACCCGAAACCGGATTCCCGCCCCTTGTTGTCGCGACGCGTTGCTACTTCGCCGCCGCGGTCGCGCGGGCGGCCATCACGTCGACGAGATGGGCGCGATACTCGGCGCTGCCATGCATGTCGCTGTTGAGGCCCTTTGACGCGGTCTTGATCCCCGCGAGAGCGTCGGGCGAGAACTTGCCCGTGAGCGCCTTCTCCATGTCCTTCTGCCGGAAGACGCCGGGACCTGCGCCCGTGACGGCTACGCGCACGCCGCCCGCGGTCTTGGCCACGAGAACGCCCACCATGGCATAGCGAGAGGCGGGGTTCGGGAACTTGGCGTAGCCAGCCTTCTCCGGCTTGGGGAAGCTGACGGCGGTGACGATCTCGCCGTCATCGAGTGCGGTATCGAACAATCCTTTGAAGAAGTCGTCGGCCTTGATCCTGCGCTTATTGGTGATCACCGTGGCGTCCAGGCCCAGGACCGCCGCCGGGTAGTCGGCCGCGGGATCGTTGTTGGAGATTGAGCCGCCGATCGTTCCGCGATTGCGCACCTGGGGATCGCCGATGCCCTCGGCCAGGTTGGCAAGTGCTGGGATCGCCTTCATCACGTCGGTCGAATGAGCCACCTCGGCATGGGTGGTCATGGCGCCGATGACGACGGCGCCTCCGTCGATCTTGATCCCCTTCAACTCGCCGATGCCGGCGAGGTCGATGAGATCCGAGGGGCTCGCGAGGCGCTGCTTGATGGTGGGCAGCAGGGTCATCCCGCCGGCCAGGATCTTGCCTTCGCGGGCCGCCAAGAGAGCCTTGCCGGCATCGGCGAGGCTTGCGGGGCGCTGGTAGTTGAAGTCTTGCATGTCTTCCCTCCCTTACTCGGCGGCCTTGGCCGGCTTGGCGGCCTGGATCGCCTGCCACACCCGATGGGGCGAGGCCGGCATGGAGATGTCGCTGACGCCGAGCGGCAGCAGCGCATCGAGGACGGCGTTGATCACCGCCGGGGTCGAGCCGATGGCGCCCACTTCGCCCACGCCCTTGGAGCCGAGCGGGTTGTGGGTGCACATCGTGTTGTGGGTCTCGACCTGGAACGAGCAGAGATCGTCGGCCCTGGGCATGCAGTAGTCCATGTAGGAGCCTGAGAGGAGCTGCCCGCTGGAATTGTCGTAGACCGCTCGCTCGAACAGGGCCTGGCCGATGCCTTGGGCCACGCCGCCATGCACCTGCCCCTCGACGATCATCGGGTTGATGACCCGGCCGATATCGTCGCAGGCGGTGAAATTGATGATCTTGGTGGTCCCTGTCTCGGGATCGACCTCCACCTCGCAGATATGGCAGCCGCCCGGGTAGGTGAAGTTGAGCGGGTCGTAGAAGGAGGTCTCCTCAAGCCCAGGCTCGAGCTCGGTGATCGGGTAGTTGTGCGGCACATAGGCGGTGAGCGCGACCTGGCCAAAGGGAACGCTCTTGTCCGTGCCGGCCACCTTGAAGACGCCGTCCTTGAATTCGATGTCGGCGACCGAGGCCTCCATCAGGTGGGCAGCGATCCGTTTGGCCTTGGTGACGATCTTATCGAGCGACTTCACGAGGGCCGACCCGCCGACGGCGAGCGAGCGCGAGCCGTAGGTCCCCATGCCGAAGGGGATCTTGTTGGTGTCGCCGTGGGAGACCTCGACGCTCTCGATGGGGATGCCCAGCATTGACGACACGATCTGGGCGAAGGTCGTCTCATGCCCCTGGCCGTGGCTGTGGCTCCCGGTGAAAACGGTGACGGAGCCAGTGGGGTGGACCCGCACATTGGCCGTCTCGTACAGGCCGGCGCGGGCGCCCAAGGAGCCGACGACGGCCGAGGGGGCGATACCGCAGGCCTCCAGATATGTCGAGATGCCGATGCCCCGCAGCATGCCGCGGCTCTTGGCTTCGGCCCGGCGCTTCTCGAACCCCGCCCAGTCGCTCTTCTTGAGGGCGATATCCAGGGTCGAATGATAGTCGCCGCTGTCG